>JBOFZL010000043.1:0-35450 GCA_051655155.1 Filifactoraceae bacterium | reverse complement strand
ATCTTTACTTTTCCCCCCTCTATAATTGGTGTTATTCTTTTCAGTACAGAATCTCCAACTTTTAGGGTATAACGAAAAGTTTCTCCATATTGCGGAAACTGTTCATAGGCTGGTATCCCAGTAAACTCATAGTCCTTATCTACAACCGTCAGCTCATTTAGTGTAGTTTCATTTGTTTGAAATCCTGAATATATAGGCTTAATACCAATCGCCTTTATAGTCTCATATATTTCTTTAGGAATAGATATAAATCGGTTTCCATATATTTTTAAACTTTTCAAGGTGCTAATTTTACTTAATCCAGATGGTATCTCTCCCTCTAATCTATTTTCCATTATATCCATATTTGACAAATTTACTAAGTTTTCTATGCTCTCTGGTATATTGCCGCTTAAAAAATTATAAGCTAATCTCAAATTTAAAAGATTAACCAAATTACCTATGCTCTCGGGTATTTCTCCACTTAGATGATTACTATACAGGCTTAGTATTTTTAACTTTTCCAAAGATCCTATGGTTTTTGGTATACTTCCACTTAGATGATTCTGTGATAAATAAAGTTCTTCCAAATTACTTAAATACCCTATACTTTCTGGTATATTTCCCCTTAATGCATTATCATTTGCTCTAAAGCTAGTAAGATTTTTTAGATTACCTATGCTTTGTGGTATATTTCCTTGCAGGTAATTTCCGTCGAGGTTTATCCTTTTAACAGCTTCTAATTTCCCTATACTTTCTGGTATGTCGCCACTTAATTGGTTATTCTGCAAATCTAAAAATTCTAAGTTACTTAAATTACCTATGGTATCTGGTATGCTTCCACTTACATTATTTCCAGATATCCTTATATGTTTGATATTCTCTAAATTACCTATACCTTCTGGTATACTTCCACTTAAATTGCCGTAATCAAAAGCCATAATTTCAAGATTTTTTAAGTTTCCTATGTCCTCTGGTATACTTCCAGTCAAGTTAATATTTGTTAAAACTATATTCTTAACTAATGTAAAATGTTCTATTCCATTTAATGTTGACTCTCCCTCTTCAAAAACGCCTGCTTCACCACGAAGATTTATATCATGCCTTCTAGCATTAGCTTCTGATATTGAAATATACCCATCTCCATTAGTATCAGTACCCCTTCCATTATACTTAACTATTAGATTGTTTAAGTATCTACTGCTTTCATCAAACGCCCAATCAGATGGTGGCACAGGACTTAAATTTCTAAGTTTTACATTCCCACCATCTTCTGTAGAATATGTAGTTGCTTTATCCACAATCATTTCATTTACAATATCTTTTTCAGTCGCTATACCCCCCCCCACAGAATTTTCAATAAGGTTTTCTTTCTTATTTTCTTGTATTTCAGCAACTCCATCTTTCTCTTTTTCTAGATAGACATCTTCTTTTGCTAAGATATCAAATGGTATAATGGTAAGTATACACACCAATACCATAAGCAAGCTTACTAGACCACTTTTAAGTTTTTTACCTTTCATTTTAACCTCCATAATTTTTTATTTCGTTCTATAAAGTATAAACGTACACTTTATTTCGATTATCCCATTTTGTATTTTAAAAGTCAACTATGAAAACCCTAAATTCTGTGCATAAAATTATATTTTATATGTAAACTTTACCTAAATAAAAAGATGTATTTTGGACAATTCCAGAACACATCTTTTTATAATTGTTTTTTACTTATTTTTCTTGATATAACTTTGAATCTTTGTAAGCGTCTTATCGCTGATTGCATGCTTCATTTCCGCTGCCTCTGACTCTGCAACCTTCTTATCTATGCCTATAACCTCAGTCAAAAGCTTTTGTAAAACGTTACGTTTTTGGTGAACCTTAACAGCTACCTTTTCACCCTCTTCTGTTAGGGTAACCGCTCTTAAATCCACATTAACATATCCATCTTCCATAAGGGCTTTTAATGTTTTGCTTACACTTGCCTTAGTTACGTTAAGCAGTCTTGACATATCCACCGCTCTTACCTTGGTTCTCTCTTCTCTTAAAATCAATATAGCTTCTAAATAATTTTCTCCTGCTTTATAAATACCCATATTCTTATCGACTCCAATCTTTAATTTATCAAAGAAAGTGTATCACAACTGCCCTAAAATGTCAATTTATGTGTCAGATTTTGCAAAAAACGTCAAAAAAATATAATATTATTGTCATAATATACTAAAACAATCCATTAAAGCGATTTTCTAAATATAATTATTTATATAAGAAAACCCAGCTTAAAATGCTGGGTTTTCTGATAGGTCTTGAATGATATTTTATGAGATATTTGATTAAGCTATATCAGAAATGTTAACTAAAACGCTTCTGTCTTTTGCAGCTTTTTCTCCATGTTTATAAGTTAAATAAGTCAAAATTACAGTTATAATAGCTCCACCAACATAAGCAATATTCATAGGTAATCTAAATCCTATTGAAGCGTTTAATATATAAGTCGCCACTACGAAACAGTAGAACGCCCCTGGAATAAGCACTGTAAAATAATTCTTCTTTTCTGAAGCAAGGTACACAGACATTGCAAAGAAAGCAAACGTTGCAACAGTTTGATTTGCCCATGCAAAGTATCTCCAAAGAATATTGAATCCTTCTGAATTAAACTTCGCCCAAGCAAGAAGTGCTGCTACAAGTGCAAATATTACAGCAGAAACACTTATTCTGTTCATCTTAACTCTTTGGTCTATCTTGAACTGGTCAGCTACCATAAGTCTTAAAGATCTAAGAGCAGTATCTCCAGAAGTTATTGGAAGTACAATTACTCCAACTATAGCAATAAATCCACCTATTGGTCCAAGTAAATCTCTCGCTACTATTCCTATAACAGCTGGTGTTGCCACTTGCTCAGCAGGAACTATCCCTAAGTTATAAACTCCCATAGCTGCTGCTGCCCAAACCATAGCAATAAATCCTTCAAGTAACATCATATTAAAAAATACTGTTCTTCCTTCTCTCTCACTCTTTACCGATCTTGCGATTAATGTAGATTGAGTAGAGTGGAAACCTGAAACTATACCACAAGCAACAGTAACAAAGAAAAATGGTACAAGTGCCAATCCTTTAGGGTGACTACCAAAAATATTTCCTAAGTTTAATTCTGCAAGCTCATAGCCTTTTATAAACATTCCAAAGAATACTCCTACTGCAGAAAGAAGTAAGATTGCTCCAAATATTGGATATAGTTTTCCAATAATCTTATCTATTGGAAACAATGTTGCACATAAATAATAAATAAATATTACTGCATATACTATCCAAACTGTTATATTAGTTGGAGCAGCACTTTGTCCCATAATTTGAGTAACTGTAAGATCCCCAGGTGTATAAATAAACACTGCCCCTACAAGTATCATAAGCACCATTAAGAACGTAGAGTATACTTTATGAATCTTAACTCCTAAAAAACGCTTAAGAAGTGCAGGCATCTGAGCTCCTTGCTCTCTTAGTGACATCATACCTGAAATATAATCATGAACTGCACCGCCAAGTACACACCCTACAGGAATAAGGATAAATGCAATCGGCCCAAATAGTATACCTTGAATAGGTCCTACAATAGGTCCCGTTCCCGCTATATTTAATAGCTGAATAAGTGAATTTTTCTTCTTATCCATTGGAACAAAATCCACCCCATCTTCTTGTGCAAAGGCAGGGGTTTTTCTGTCATCTGGCCCAAATACTTTTTCAATATGTTTACCATAAATAATTCCACCAACAATAAGTATTGCCAAACCAACAATAAAAGTAATCATTAATTTTCCTCCTTCTTTAATTCTCAAAACCTATCTATCAAAACAGTAAATCTGTAATGAACTTTATTTATAAACCACTAAATATAAAGATTCTATAAAGATTATTTGTAGATATAAAATGTAAATAATTGTTACCTTTTAATTATACACTCTTTTTAATAATAAACAAGGCTATTTAATAAATTCATCATCTAAATTTTCAATTTTTCATTGACAAAACGTTTTTTTTACTCTAAAATAGACTTCAAATTAATATTACATCGTTGATTAGGAGTAAGTATCTAGATTAAAACAAATTCAGAGAGTCAGTATTTGGTGGAAGCTGGCATTGTTTCTTTAGAGAATGGACCTATGAGAATCTTGGCGAACTAATAGTAGCCGTAGACGTGTCCTCACGTTATAGAGGTAGGATATGTTAGTATCTGAACAAAGATGATAATCTTTTAGATAGATTATCGAAAAAGGATGGCACCGCAATTTAACCATTGCTCCTTTAGTATTTTTACTAAGGAAGTAATGGTTTTTTTATTGCTTACTTATAATCAAATGATGAATAACTAAAATTTAGGAAGAGGTATTATTATGGAAAAATCAAATTTAACTTTAACAAATTCTAATCTAACAACCAAAGAATTGGTAGCAACAGGCCTACTTTTATCTTTAGGTTTTATTCTCCACGCTATAACTCCCCCTATATTTATGGGAATCAAACCAGACTTCTTATTGTCTTGTATGTTTGTCGCCATAATTTCCTGTCCTAAGTCTTCCAACACCCTATTAGCCGGAATAGTGTCAGGAATAATAAGTGCCATGACTACAGGTTTCCCTGCAGGACAAATACCTTCTATGATAGAAAAATTAGCTACTGCCTATGTATGTTATTTTATGATAAAACACCTTTTTAAATTTAATTATAACAAATCTAAAATTTTTGCCTTAGGTTTAATATGTACAATTATAAGCGGAATTATCTTCTTATATATTGCAGGGATTATAGCAGGACTTCCAGGAAGTTTCATAACCTTAGTTACTACTATAATAATTCCTACTGCAATAATGAATGCTATAGTAACCCAAATTCTTTATAAAGCCTACTCCCTAAGCAAAAGAAAATAACTCTCCTTAAATTATTAAAAGATAAAATAAGTGGTAGGTCAAAGGACCTACCACTTATTTCTACTAGTACGCTCTTGCAAAGTAAGCTAATCCACCATGTTCTCCAATTGGTCTACCACATACTATACACTTGTTATCTATGTGTTTTTGATCTTCAAATGGGAAACATCTTATGGTTGCCCCTGTTTCTTCCTTAACCTTCACCTCACAAGCCTCATCTCCACATACCATAGCCTTTATATAACCTGGTTTGTCTGATTTTAAATTATTTTGGATATCTTCTACAGAATATCCCTCTACTATTCTTGACTGTTGGAAGGCCTTAGCTTTATTAAATAAGTTTTCTTGTATCTCGTCCATTAAAGCTACCACTGTATCTTTTAAGTCCTCTAACTTCACTTCTACCTTCTCTAAGGTATCTCTTCTAGCAATTATAGCTTGTCCCTTTTCTATATCCTTTGGTCCAATTTCAATTCTTACTGGAATACCTGTCATCTCACACTGATTGAACTTCCAACCTGGAGAATACTGGGTACTGTCATCAACATCTATTCTCACTACAGATTTAAGCTCTTCATAAATCTCATTAACCTTATCCATTACACCCTCTTTATTCTGTGCAATTGGAATAATTCTAGCTTGAGTTGGTGCAACCTTTGGTGGCAGTACAAGCCCTCTATTATCAGAGTGTACCATTACAAGTCCACCTATTAATCTTGTGGTAATCCCCCAAGATGTGTGATACGGGTTGGATATTCCCCCATTTCTATCTTGAAATTCAATTTCAAAGGCCTTCGTGAAATGTTGACCTAAGAAGTGTGATGTTCCTGACTGCAAGGCTTTTCCATCGTGCATAAGTGCTTCTATAGTGTAAGTATCCTCTGCCCCTGCAAATTTTTCTCTTTCTGATTTTTTACCACAAAGCACCGGTATTGCCAGAAGTTCTTCTGCTACCTGTCTATATATTTCCAACATCTGCAAGGTTTCTTTTTCTGCTTCTTCCTTAGTTTCGTGTAGGGTGTGACCTTCCTGCCACAGGAACTCTGTAGTTCTCAAAAATGGCCTAGTCGACTTTTCCCATCTAACTACCGAACACCACTGATTATATAGATATGGCAACTCTCGGTAAGATTTTAACCATTTTTTATACATGGCGCATATAATAGTCTCAGAGGTTGGTCTTATACATAGTCTTTCTTCTAGCTCTGCCTGACCTGCATGAGTAACCCAAGCAACTTCCGGTGCAAATCCTTCCACATGCTCGGCTTCTTTTATTAGGTATGACTCCGGTATTAACAATGGAAAATAGACATTCTTGTGTCCTGTAGCCTTAAATCTTTCATCAGCAAAGCCTTGTATCTTTTCCCAAATTGCATAACCTAAAGGCTTTATTACCATAAACCCTTTTATTGGTGAATAGTCTACCATATCAGCCTTTGTGATTACGTCTGTATACCACTGGGCAAAGTCATCCTCCATATTGGTTATCTCTTTTACAAACTCTTCTTTTTTCTTACTCATTTCACTTACCCCTTTTCTTTTTTTTCAGATATGAGTACCCTTTTATAAGTAATAAAAAGCCCCTATGCATAAAAACATAGAGGCGTGTTATCGCGGTACCACTCTAATTTACCTAAGTTCCCTTAGATACCTTATTTTGCTATATCGGGCTACCCGTCAGTTTTCATCTGAAGCTCAAAAGTAGGATGAACTATCTTGTACTAATGTCTTTCACCAAACGACATCTCTCTAAAAGTATCCTAATAATCCAAGTCTTTATCTTAGCCATGTTTATTCTTACAAACTAATTTATCAAATTATTCATTGTTTGTCTATAGTTTTATTAAAATTTAATAAGTTTTATTTAAAAATAATATGCTTACTAAGGTAATTTAAGGATTATAACTAAAATTCAACTTTTATCCCACCTTTTAACTCTCTTGCTTTTTCAAGAATTTTACTTGCAGTTACAATATCTTGTGCAGAAATCCCTACAGACTTAAATATAGTTATTTCCTTTTCATTATCTCTTCTAGGTTTTTTACCTAATACTACTTCTCCAATTTCTCCTGTGAAAATATTCTTATCTATTAATCCCTTATCCATTAGTTGAAGAAAATCTCCCGCCTCTTCCATTATAGCTTCATATTGATCTATATATATTTTCCCCGCTTTTATAATACTATGTTCATCAATCTCTATCATATTCGGTGTAAAAGAACCTACTCCAGAAATATGAGCCCCTTCTTTTAAACATCTTCCATCAAATAATGCTTTATTCGCTGTAGTTGCTGTAACTATTATATCAGCATCCTCTATTGCGTTAGCTCCATCTTCATAAGCTAAAATTGTCACATCTGTTTTAAGTTCCTTCTTTACTCTTGCACAAAAAGCTCTGGTCTTTTCAAAATCCCTGCCTACAACTCGCACCTCATCAAGATTTCTAGCTGTTATCATGGCCTCTAGTTGCTTTTCTGCCTGACCTCCTGTTCCAAATAAAACTCCTATCTTACTGTCTTCTCTCGATAATAACTTTATCCCCACTCCTGTTGCAGCTCCTGTTCTTATCTTGGTTAAATAAGCTCCATCCAGTATAGCCATTGGAACTCCTGTTTCTATATTAATAAGTATCATACTTCCTTGTATGGTTTCTATATTTTTTTCTTTATTATTTGGAAATACCGAAACTATTTTTATTCCACCATAACCTTTTTCTTCAATAAGCCCAGGCATAAACAGCATCATCCCATCTTCTTTTTTTAATTCTAGTTTCGTCCTAACTGGAGAATTGCAAAGTTTTTTTGATGAAATAGCGTAAGCCTCCATACAAGCTTCAATAGCCTCCTCCATTGTAAATATTTTATCTATCTCTTTCTTATTTAAAATTATCACTTTATCTATCCCCTCTCTTATATTAATTTTACTATTTAAAAATTTTTATGTAAATAAATTTAACTACTTTAATTTTATATTTATAATTTACTATTTTTTTCTGATTTTATATTTATAACTTACTATTTCTTTTATTTCATCTTTAGCATCTTTTTTATTAAATAAACTCCCAGCCAAATGGCTGGGAGTTTGATTAATGATAAAATAAAGCCTTATCCTAGAAATAGTTTATCTCTAACTACCTTATTAATAATATTTAAGCTTCTTTCTTATTAGCTGCCATCAATAAAGTTACTCCTGTATATCCTACAACTACTATAACTAACCATAATAATGCACTTATGCTTAATTCTGAGAAGAATTTAAAAGCAACAATAACTCCTAGAACTCCAAAAATAGTAAATGCCATTGATGGTATTCTTTCATAAGCATCTTCTTTAATAAACTTAACAGATGCTACTGGCATCAAGAAAGCACAAGATCCCATCATAATTGGGAAAGCTACTGCTGGAGATAGTCCTAGTAGATAAACTAGTGCCATACATGGTGCATATAGCCCAATACCTGCTGTCATAAGTGCTCCAAGTATAAAGTTAGCTATAATTCCAATTATCAATTTTGTTCCAGATAATCCAAGAGCTTCCCCTCCACCTTTAGGGAATACTCCAAGTTTTTGAGATAAGAATATACCTGCAGTTACAATAAGAGCTATTCCCATTATAAATTGAACTTTTTTCTTAGGCACCTTTGACATAATTCCAGCGCCCACATATGATCCCACTGTTGCTGCTGCAAGCATTCCCACAAGTGTTACAGGCTCTACCTCTACCTTTTTTATAAATAGGAAAGCTTCTACTATAACCGGAATACAGCATCCTACATTAAGTACTCCTGGTAAAAGTCTGTCATCCACTTGTTTAAAAGCTCTAAGAAGAGCTGTTGATGGAGCAAATGAACCTATACCTAATGTGTCAAAAAAGTTAACTACAAATCCTATAATCCCTGTTTTAACCCAACTTCTATCTTTTTCTAATTTGTCTTTGTGCTCCATAAAATCTTTAATAAATACGAATCCAAACCATAGCGCAAATAAGCCTAAAATTACTAATAATATCGTTGATGCACTCATTATAATATACCTCCAATAAATTATTTAGTAGGGAGATTTTATAAAATCTCCCTCTATTTTTTGATTATAAAACGTTTTCCTTAAAAATTCAATACTTAATTCGTATTGATTTTCAGTAGACTTTAACGGATTTATTTTAGAATAAATCCATATTTAACAGGATCTGTTTCATCTATAACAAAATGATTAAAACCTGTAATATATGCAGAACCTGCTACTTTAGGAACTATGGCATTAAAATCCCCTACTTTTGTAGTTTCAACTATTTCACCATAAAACAATGTTCCTAGTATTGACTCATATACGAATTTTTCTCCAACCTTTATCTCTCCTTTTGAATGAAGAGTTGCAAGCTTCGCTGATGTTCCTGTTCCACAAGGAGATCTATCTACCTGACCTTGACCAAAAATAACTACATTCTTATAAGTTGCCTCTGGATGAGTTGGCTCATCATATATTTCTACCAAATCTACAGTTTTTATGTGTGCAAGGGTTGGATGTTGAATTTCTATTTGCTCATTAACTGCGTCTCTTAACTTAAGTGCTAACGGCACAAGTTTAGATGTATTTTCAGGTAAAACCTTCATACCTAATTCAGATGCTTTAATTATCGCAAAGAAAGATCCTCCAAATGATATATCCAGAGTAACTTCTCCAACTCCATCAAGCTTAACCTTTACATCTTTTTTATAATGAAAAGCAGGTACGTTAACAAATGATACAGATTGAACTTTACCGTTCACTACACTTGCCTCTGCCTTTACTAAACCTGCTGGTGCATCTAATACTACCTTTGTAACTGGCTCTACCATAGGTACCATTCCTGTTTCAACTGCTGCTGTTACAGCTCCTATAGTTCCGTGTCCACACATATTTAAGTATCCGCCACCATCCATAAAAATTATACCTAGATCGGCTTCTTCAGAACATGGTGGAGTAATAATTGATCCAAACATATCATTATGGCCTCTTGGCTCAAGCATTATAGCAGTTCTAAGATGATCCAGATTCTCTTCTAAATAGGCTTTCTTCTCAGGCATTGTTTTACCTGGAATATTGGGTATTCCCCCAGTTACTATTCTTGTGGGTTCACCTGCCGTATGAGAGTCAATGGCATGTATTCCTCTTGAAAAAATCATTCTATTCACTCCTTTTCATTTTTAGTTTTAATAAGGCTAGAGCTTTTTTTGCATCTAGCTCAGACGCTGTGTTTTCACCTACAACTTCTGTTTCTGTTCCTGATTCTGACTTGTTGATATCTACTATTGTATCCATGTATTTATTTGTTACAACAAACTTTGCTACTTTTCCATTGAAAGTTATTCCCACAGCTGGGATTTTTCTTTTACCAATCTCTTCAAATGTATTGGCGTAATCTACATGAGAGTTTCCCCATCCATCACAAGATACTATAACTCCATCAGCTCGCATGGATTCCAATAAAGAAGCAGCCCTTGTGCCTACTCTCTCTTTTTCCACGTTATCCTGTGGCGTTCCTACCAACATTATCCCCAAAAGATCAACATCTGTATCCTTTGCAACAATATCTAATAGTGGGTCTCTGAAATGGTGTAGACTTGTTTCTTTTGTTGAAGGTCCTATACCCATTTTCCCCTCCTACGTCAATGATCTAATAGCGCCATCTCTGTACTCATTAGGAGTTAAGACGATTGGCATATTAGCCATGTCAATTATAGAAATTCCGCCTGTAAAACCTGATGGCTCGTCAGGAAACAATAGGTTATCATACATTGCACCTTGTCCGGCAATTTGCTTTAATATTACTACCTTTTTCTTTCCAGGTCTTACTAAGTCATAATATTCATGGGATTCTGTAGCTTCACGAGCCTCTAATTTTTTAAGCTCTACTCTGATAAGTTGAGCTATACTGTTCCCTACTTTAAAGGCTGCATTAGCAAGATTTCTGTCGAACACTTGCCCACCTTTTATTAGTACATCCACATGAATAATATAATCATTTTTTCCCGGTGTTCCTACTCTATCAAAAATCATCTTCTCTTTAAGATTTCCATCTGATGATCCAAATTCATGAATTTGACGTCCATCTGCATCACAGCCTGTAAGCATCATATATGCACCTGTAAGAGTATAGCTTATACCTTCACCTAAGACACCTAGTATCTTTGTGGATATTGGTACTATATCCATAATAGTATTAATCTTTCTATCATGCTCTCCAGGTGGAATTATATCGATTTTTACTTCTTCGACGATATTGTCCCATTCAATTTGTTTTGTTATATTTTTGTCAATTTGAAGTACATTAGGACTTAGTTTTGTCTTGTCTCCAAATTCTACCTTTTCCATATGAAAGGCTCTAATGACAAGACGTCTAAGTGTCTTATCTTCCATTTTTCACCTCTAAATATCCTAAAATAAGCATATTAAGGAGAAGGGATATACCCTTCTCCTATAAATTATTTTCTAAACTTTTGCTGCATATTCAAATGGCAGTGGAATTATTTTTCCAACACTTGGAATAGCAATTAATTGCTCAAGTGTAGCCTTACAAATAGCTGTTTGCATTTCTTTATCATTTGGTGCTCCTGCATTTGCTCCCATTGGTACAAGTGGAGCTACGGCTCTTGGTGTTCCATTTTGTCTAACTACAGGTGGAAGAGCTGCTATAATTATAGTTGGTATACCAGCTTCTTCTATTGCTCTCTGCACAATCACGGCAGATCTATGACAAGTACCTCAGCCTGCTGTTAGAAGTACAGCGTCAACGCCCTCTTCTTTAAGTTGTCTAGCTATTTCTGGACCTGTTTCGTTAGTGAATTTTGCTTGATCTCCACCACCGCCCATAAATCCAAAATGAACTGGAGCTACAGCTTTTATAAATCCTTCTGCTGCTAATTCTTGTATTCTTTCTATAGGAAACATACAGTTTATATCTTTGTTAACGTCTCCATTGTCATATCCTCCATGAGAAACCATTAGTTCTTCTCCCTTTGCTGTTCCGGGGATAGATCTAAAAGTAAAATCTCCTGCAAGATTAAATCTAGCGTCTGTTTTTAAGTGTACCCCTGCTGCAGTGGCAAGAGCTATTGTCATATCTTTAAGTTCCTTAGTTACCGGTGTCCACACTGGTGGAGGTGTAATTGGAACAAATATCTCAGATTGAAGTCCTTTTACTGATGTAAGACTCATTATTTTATTCCTCCGTTTCTATTCTTGGTTTGTGTTCAAGATTATCTTTGTATTTTTGGTTAATTTCTGGACCTAATACCTCTGGGTAGCTCAAAAGAAATCCAACCTCTTGACCTATTTCTACTTCCCAATCTGTAATCAACATTCTTGCAGGAATTTTTAATTGTCCCAGTCTGCCTTTAAGATCTATTGTATATGCCCCACTTTTAACCTCAACAATAACGCCTTCAACATATCTCTCTGTAGAACTATATTTCAGTTTTTCCATTATTGCTCCTCTATGTTTTATTCAGCGTCTTTCTCGTAGATTTCAGATCTTTTTTTGCTCTTTGGTAAACTTTGCTCATTATCTTCAAGAGCAACTTTCACTCCATAAGCTTTCTCAATCATTTCTACGTTGTTTAATTTTACGTTAGCGTTCCACTTTCTCTCAGCTACTGCTACTTCTTCTCCCGCCATAACTGTTTTAAGCATAGCAAGTGCTCTTATTGCATCTTCAGGAGAAAGTGTATTGTTAGAAAGAATCTCATTTTCTATACCCTGCTTTGATTTGTTGTTATCAATCATATATTTCATATATTCATTACCAACAACCAATGCTCCTTGAACTGCAGAGTATGTCACTCCAACTACTGGAACTCCTCTTGAACCAATTTCTTCATGATGAGCAGCAAAGTCTATATGGTTATTTCCAAAGCCTTCAGTTGTTATAATGGCTCCATCTACATCCATAGCTTCTACTGTCATACCTAGCCTTTTAGAAACATAGAACTTCTCAGCATTAATTTGTGGTGAACCTACAAAAATTACTCCACATAAGTCTATTTCCTCATCAGCCATAGCTGCTAATACTAGTGGTTCTCTAAAGTAATGTCTTGAGTTTTCTTTTGAAGCAGGTCCTATACAAGTAAGTGCATGAATTCCACCATCAACTACTTCAATAGGAGATAAAACTACAGGAAGGTTTCCAAGGTCTACGTTTGGTTTCGCTCCAAGAGTTCCTACTGGCTCTACTGGTAAGATTAGGTTATCGTGCATTGCCCCTTGACCCATTATTTCTTTAACTATTACTACTTTCTTTTTACCTGCTCTTCTTACTTGCTTAAATTCTTCTTCTCTTACACATAAAGACTCATCTGCTTTTTTTAGTGCCTCTCTTATTTCTGAAGTAATATAATCAGATGCCTTATGAGCAGCTAAAGGTCCTGGTCTTTCCATATTAGTATGAGCTTCAATTACAACCTCTGTCTTTATGAAAATTTCACCTTTATCAGGTGCTCCAGGTCTTCCCCACATAATATTTCTATCTAGTGGACCTTCAGATGAACCAAATTCTCCGATTTGTACTCCACCTTCATCAGTTCCTGTAACCATCATAATTACGCCGTCTAATACTCTTGTAACGCCTGAACCTAGCTCTCCGCTTTCCTTTGTGGCTATTGGCTGAACGTCCATTATTGTTTCTGAATAAGTATCATACTTATCAGGTGTGATTATTTCAAGCTTCATTGAAACTACCAATTTTTCAGTAGCTACTGCTTCCAACTCGATTCCTTTTCTTATTGTAAGCGTTGTTCCTTCAATTTTTGTTTCATCACCAAAAACTACATTATCAATCTTAAAGTGTTTTCTTGTAAGTGATCTCACTAATTTTTCTTCGCCTTTTGCAGCTGTTGTAGGCGCTGCGATTACGGCTCCTGCCTCTTGTACTGGTGCAGCTGCTGCAACTAGGCCCATTTGTGCTGCTACCCCAAGGGGAATTTCAAGATCGATATTTTTTCCTTCTCCAATATGAATCCTAACTGATCCTGGATTTCCTACTACTGGTGAAATTGGTGCTACTACTGCTGGTTTTTCCTCAGCAACTACTACTTCTTCTGCAACTGGTGTTGCTATTCCTTCTAAATAATCTGCAGTTAGTGGTGTAAGGGCATCTACTGTTTTAGTAAGTTTTGCACCTAGTACCTCTCCTATTGTAAGACAATCTGCTCCAATAGTTAGTAGTCCTGAATCTTGAAGATCTGGAAATATCGCTGGATCCTCTAAATTTGATACTCCAATAACTGTTCCTGCTTCAAATCTACAACATGATACTGCTGGATCTTTAGCATGAGCTTGAGCTGTTTCTAAAGTTATTGACATGTATTCTCCTCCTTAAAATTTTTTATATAAAACCTCTTTGAGGCTTTAAACATAGTTATTATTTTTTAATTGTTCTATAAAGTTTATGAGCACCTGCACGAAGTGCATGGTCTGTACTGTGATATACTGGGATTCCTAACCTAGGAGCCGTCTGCATAACAGTATTAGTTCAGTCCTCACAAGTTCCTGTTAGTATTATTTCAGCACCTGCTTTTTTTAGCTCTAGTACCTTCTCTGCTTGTCCTGGACAAGTTCCTGGCTTAGTACAACGATATCTACCATTGATTTCTTCCATTCTCTTGCATTTTACCATTGCCACTGCGGTAGCACCCATACCTGCAACTATAGCGTTTAGTCTTTCTGCTTGAGCCCCACATTCACACTCAATCAGTCCAACCTTTCTACTATCTTGTATAAAAGGCATCGCCACTATTACCCCGCCAGTAGTTTTTGTTACAGGTTCTTCCAAAGATCCTGTCCTTCCTGTAAAAGGTCCTCCTATCACTATCTCTCCGTGTGGTTCTACCATACCTCCACACTTTTCAATATAATAACTTAAAGGTCTTCCTAATGGAGTATCCATAAAAACTTGTTTATTTTTCAGTCTACCTGTAACAGTTATATCCTTATCGATAACTGGTTTTTTATCTTCTATTGCAAGAGTTACATTCTTTAAAGTTTCCACATTGGATATAATTGCATTGGCAACACTTGGAAGTGCTCCCAACTCCAACTCTATACCAAGGATTTCTCTAACTATAACACGTTCATCTCCAGCAGGATACATATCTGGCAAGAATTTAACCTCTATACCTTTAACATCCTTACAAGCTTTAGCAACTGCAATCATTTCTTTTGTATGCTTTGGTTTTATAGCTATACATCCATGAGTTGCTCCAGTAATATCCATAACATATTTCAGTCCTCTAACTACAAGTTCTGGATTTTCAGAAAGCAATTTCATATTATGTTCTAGCATAGGTTCACATTCAGCTGCATTGGCAATAACGTATCCACCTAATATTTTTTGTGCAAACTTAACATGAGCAGGAAATCCTGCTCCCCCTGAGCCTACAATACCAGCTTCTTTTATTAACTCCAAATGATCAGTTGCAGTAAGTTTCATATACTCTAAAGACTGATTTTCATCTGCCTCAATATTTATATTAACCTCATCCACAGAAATCACACTTCCTGTTGCACTAGAGAAAATATTTGCTCCTAACCCTTGTGGTTCTGCAATTAATTGTCCTCTAACCACCTTGTCTCCAACTTTAACTATAGGCTTGCAAGGTACTCCTACATGCT
This sequence comes from Filifactoraceae bacterium, assembly GCA_051655155.1. Classification (GTDB taxonomy): domain Bacteria; phylum Bacillota; class Clostridia; order Peptostreptococcales; family Filifactoraceae; genus JBOFZL01. The sequence continues at coordinate 19,913 of JBOFZL010000043.1, read as the reverse complement.
GTTTTAATGGAAATATTAGCTTCATTTCTTATTCACCTCCTTTCAATTTTAACGTAAACAAACATCTACTTTTGATATAAAAATATTATATATTATATATAATTCATCTATATAGTATCTTTAAAGGAAAACCTTGTCAAGTGGTTAAATTTCTTTTTAAATTTCTTACATCTTTTCCCAAAAAAAGATGTTTTTATACTCTTGTATAAAAACATCCTATTCATTCTAATTACTATTTGATTCTGAAGTTGGTTCAACATCGCCATCTGTTTCTTTAACATCTTCAACAGCATTATCTTGTTGTTCAATACCTTTCTTTGATTCATCTTGTCTTGACTTCACATCTTCCGGTAATACAACCTTGCCTATCGCCCATTTTTCAAAAACCAATTTAGTCTTTTCTTCACTAGTTACTATCGTTACTGTATTCTCAGTTACTCTAGTTATTCGTCCATGAATCCCACCTATTGTAGTCACATGATCTCCTGATTTTAAAGAAGATCTCATCTCTTTAAGCTGTTGATCTCTTTTTTTCTGAGGCCTGATTAGCATAAAATAAAACACTGCCAAAAGTAAAATCGGCATAGCATAACTCATAAGTTGTGGTGTAGCCATAATCTAATTCCTCCAATCTGTCATGTTCACTTATATAAATAAGTATGAGAACATTATACAACAGTTTAACTCAGATATCAATGATTAACATAAATTTTCAACAAAATCTTTTAAAGCTCAAATCCATAGCTCTCAAAAAACTCTTTTCTAAAATCCAATAATCTATCTTCCATAATCGCTTTTCTTATTTCCTTCATAAGATTTAATAAGAAATGCAAATTATGAGTGCTAATAAGCCTTGATGCAAGAATTTCATTACACTTCACTAAGTGTCTTATATATGCTCTTGAGTAATTACGACAGCAATAACAGTCACAGTTTGGATCTAAGGGAATAAAGTCTTCTGCATATACAGCATTTCTTATAACCACCTTACCTTGACTTGTCATAGCTGTTCCATTTCTAGCTATACGAGTAGGCAACACACAATCAAACATATCTATGCCTCGTATAACTCCTTCTATAAGATCATCAGGAGCACCTACTCCCATCAAATACCTTGGTTTAGTCTTATCCATATGCTCTCTTAAATTATCTAAAACATCATGCATCATATTTTTAGGCTCTCCTACAGAAAGGCCTCCTATTGAATACCCCGGAAAATCTATCTCTTGTAATTGCATACAAGACTCATACCTTAAATCATTATACATTCCACCTTGTACTATACCAAATAACGCTTGATCATGTTTCCTCATATGAGCTTCAAGCCCTCTCTTCGCCCAACGTGTAGTTCTTTCCATAGATTTTTTAACATACTCGTAAGAAGCTGGATATGGTGCACATTCATCAAAAGACATTATTATATCTGCCCCTAATGAGTTTTGAATTTCTATTGATTTCTCTGGTGAAATAAAGTGTTTTGAACCATCTAAGTGAGATCTAAAATCTACTCCCTCTTCCCTTATCTTTCTTAAAGCTCCGAGGCTAAAAACCTGAAATCCTCCACTATCTGTTAAAATCGCCCTGTCCCAGTTCATAAACTTATGAAGTCCACCTGCTTTTTCCACCAATTTGTGACCAGGCCTCATATACAGATGGTACGTATTAGATAATATTATTCTAGCTTCCATATCATACAGTTCTTCCGGTGTCATTGATTTTACAGTTGCTAAAGTTCCAACTGGCATAAATATAGGTGTTTCGATTACACCATGGGGTGTATGAATTTTGCCTAACCTCGCTCCTGATTGTTTACACGTTTTAATTAATTCATATCTAATTGCCATAATTCACTCCATATTTTCCATTAAATTTTTCTCACTTCAACTATGTCAATCATACCATCTTCAGTCATTGATTTTATGGTAAACATTGCATTTCCAATTTCATAGGTATTACCTAAAGTTATTGGACTGTCGACTTTTTTACTGTTTTTATAAATGAGTCCTCCCAGCGTAACTCCAACACTTGACTCTATATCCAAGTCTGTACTTTCTATTATATCATTAATATATGTGTTGGCTGGATATGTGTATACCTTTCCTGGCTCTACTTGCATCTTCTTTACAAAAAGATATTTTCTAATCAAAAATAATACGGCTATAGCTATAGTTCCTAAAAGTACATCTTGCATACCTGTAGATTTTCCTGCAACCAATAACTTTCTGGAAATAGCAAACAGCAAGGCATCTATTATAGCTGTTGGTGTATGCAGAGTAAGCATAATAACCAACTCTACTCCTACCACCAATAGTAATCCTTGACTTAAGAAAGCTTCAAATTGAGTGTATGTTACAGGAGATGAAAAGTTTAATATATACTCATAGAATATACTTCTAAGAAGATCCATAGAACCTAATAAAATTTGAAGTAATATTACAAATCCTATTATAAGTTCCATCATATATCCTATCTTTAAATAATGACCTTTAACTCGATAAATTCTATCTTCTTTACTATTTTTGCCTTTAAGGATATGCTTCCCAATTTCTTTCTTAGTGCTTCCCATAGTACACTCCCTTTCTTTATTTTATAAACATTGCATCCCCAAAACTAAAAAACCTGTACCGTTCTTTTACAGCCTCTTCATACGCTTTCAAAACCTTATCCTTATTGTAAATAGCGCTTACCAGCATTATTAAAGTTGATTCAGGAAGATGAAAGTTTGTTATTAGAGAATCTACAATCTTGAAATTATATCCTGGGTATATAAATATTTTTGTAGAACCTTTAAGTTTTTTAATCTTGCCATCTTCTGCTGCAGACTCTATAGTTCTTACGCTTGTGGTCCCTACACAAACAACCTTCTTCCCCATATCTAACGCCTGATTTATTCGTTCTGCTGTATCTTCACTTATTTCATAGTACTCACTATGCATAACATGAGCAGTAACATCTTCCACCTTCACAGGAAGGAAGGTTCCTAAGCCTACATGCAATGTTACAAACTCTTGTTGAACCCCCTTACTTTTTAGTTTTTCAAGAATCTCATTAGTAAAGTGCAGTCCTGCTGTTGGAGCTGCTGCCGAACCTAATTCTTTAGAGTATACGGTTTGATATCTTTCCTTATCCTCTAACTTTTCCTTAATATAAGGGGGAAGCGGCATAGTTCCAAGTTCTTCTAAAATCTCTTCAAAAACTCCTTCATACTTAAACTCCACCTGCCTAAGTCCATCTTCTAAAACTTTAACAACCTTACATGATAAGTCTTTAGAAAATTCAATCTCCGTATCTAGCTTTAACCTTTTAGCAGGTCTAGCCATAACTTCCCACGTTTTTAAATCTAACCGTTTAAGCAGTAATAACTCTATAGTTGCCCCTGTTTCTAATTTTTTACCAAATATTCTAGCAGGTATAACCCTTGTATTATTAAATATAAGCAGGTGATTTTCATCCAACAAGTCTACTATATCCTTAAAACAACCATGTTCTATACTCCCTTTATCCCTGTCCAATATCATAAGTCTTGAACTAGACCTATCCTCCAAAGGATATTGCGCTATTAACTCCTCTGGCAAATTATAATTAAACTCCTTTGTATTCAAATATATCTCCTATCTTATCTCTACTCCTGTAAAATAATATTTTAAAATTGCCTCATAAGTAAAACCTTTTTTCGCCATACCTTTTGCTCCATATTGACTTAAACCAACACCATGACCCCAACCATGACCATTAATAACATATTTCCCTGAACTACCTACACTTGCTGTATATGAGCTTGGTAATACATTATTAAGATTTTCATAAGCTATACCCAATTCCGAACTTACCCCTTTCGGTACCTCTAATGGTAATTTACCATTTCCTGATCCATTAATCTCGCCAGCTTTACTAATAGTAAAAAAAGTGCTCTTTAAAGAATCTTTTGCTATAGATGAACGTATCGCTTCTTTGGCAAACACCTTTGTCCCCTTAGTACCTAAAACTGTCAACTCCATTGCTCTTCCATTATCTGAAGCCTTTGTTATCCTTACATCTAGAATATCGCCTATATCAACTCCTCTACCTCTTAAAGCCTCTTTCACTTGGACATCTGAAAGTTCCACTACCCAATTATCATTAGGATAGCCTACCGAATAAGGATCATCTATTCCCCTTAAATACGGCATAGCCACTCCTCCCCATACATTCTCGTTATTCTCAGTCTTTCCTCCACTTGAAGATGAATAGAAAGTCTTAACCACCTCATTATTATAATATAAGAGCTTCCCTGTAGTTTCGTCCACAGCCTCATTTACAGAACTGGCTTCGCTTTTTATTCCCCCATAAGCTTGACAATGTGTGCTGCCACAAATATCAAACCCAGAGGAACGATGTTTATCCATATTAGTAATAGCATAATTCCTTGCTACTACAGCCTGAGCCTTTAATGCCTCCTTCTCCCAAGAAGCTGACATTTCTTTGCCTACTACCCCTTTAAGATACTCATCCATATTCACATAATTTATGGCAGACAGCTTTCCCGAATCCTTTTTAATTATTAGTCTTCCTCTATACTCGGCCCCTTCTATACTTATTGTATCATCTAAATTGCCAAAGCTAACTTCACTTAATGCAGAATATCCAAAAGCAGGTACCCCATCAACACTGACAACTACCGCCTCTCCACCTGCTACCCAATCTCCCTCTTGCTGAGATTTTGCCGCAATATAAAAACTTCCCTTGTCATAATAAACAAATCCTGAATTAATTTCTCTCGCCTTACTAACAGCTAAATTAAAATCAGTAAATACCTCTCCTGTAGTAAATATTTTCCCTTCAAAAGAAATACTATACTTCCCATATGAACTTATACTTCCCAACAATCTTTCAGCTTCATAAAAGCTAATTGGCTCATTCCCTATATTGAAGCTTACCCTTCCTGTACTCCCATAATATAATCCTACTTTTATCTTCTGATTATTAGTATCGTAGCCAAAACAACTTATAGGTAATATTAATAAAGCTCCTATCAGAATTCCTGCAAATAGATTTTTTATTTTCATAATTCTTCTCCCTACTTATCTACCCTCTTAATTCCAAAATGAACATAGGCTCTTTCTGTTGCTGTTCGACCTCGTGGAGTCCTATTCAAAAAACCTTTTTGTATCAAAAAAGGCTCATAAACTTCTTCAATAGTTTCGCTATTTTCACCTACTGCAGCGCCTAAAGTATCCAACCCTACCGGTCCACCTGAAAACTTTTTAATTATGGTTAGCATAATTTTTTTATCTATCAAATCCAAGCCTTCATCATCAACCTCAAACATCTTTAATGCTTTTTGAGTAATGTCATAATTTACCGTACCATCCCCAATTACTTGAGCATAATCTCGCACCCTTTTAAGAAGTCTATTAGCTATTCTAGGTGTCCCTCTTGCTCTTCTTCCTATTTCTCTTGCAGCAATATCATCAATAGCCAGCTCCAGTATACTTGCCGAACGCTTAATAATAGTAATTAAGTCATCCACTTCATAAAGCTCTAAAGGTAACATTACCCCAAACCTATCTCTCAATGGTGAAGAAAGCATACCTGACCTAGTTGTTGCCCCTACTAAAGTAAATTTTGGTAAATCTATCCTTATAGACCTTGCTGATGGTCCCTTCCCTATAATAATATCGATACATCTATCCTCCATAGCAGGATACAAAATTTCCTCTACAGTCCTATTCAACCTATGAATCTCGTCTATAAAAAGTACATCATTATCAGCTAAATTAGTCAAAATAGCAGCCAAATCTCCAGAACGTTCAATAGCTGGTCCTGATGTGATTTTAATATTAGTACCCATCTCGTTAGCTATTATACAAGACAAAGTAGTCTTCCCTAAACCAGGTGGTCCATATAATAAAACATGATCTAAACTCTCTTCTCTTAATTTAGCCGCCTTTATAAAAATATCCAACTGAGATTTAATCTTCTCCTGCCCTATATATTCTTCTAAGCTTTTAGGCCTAAGTGAAAATTCAACTTCCTGATCCGAATTTTGAAAAATAGAGTTCACAACCCTTTCTGGACTTTCCAATACATAACCCCCCTTAACCTAAAAATGATAAAGACCGTTTTATCATCTCATCAACAGAAGCATCAGGATATAAAACTCTTACTTCTTTCCCTGCCTTTATAGCCTCTTGACGAGAAAATCCAAGACTCATAAGAGCTTCTATAGCATCCTCCTCCAAGAACTTATCCATCGGCTCTTGTAAAACTTCCTCTTCATAAACAAAAACTTTATCTATCTTATCCTTAAGTTCTAAAACAATCCTTTCGGCAGTCTTTTTACCTAATCCTGAAACTTTTGAAAGTGCAGTTATATTGCTAGTTGTAATATAGCTATATAGCGTGTTGACAGGATAAGTTGATAAAATCGAAAGTGCCAACTTAGGTCCTACTTTTGAAACGGTCACCAGAAATTCATAAGCCTTTTCCTCTTCTTGCTCAAAAAAACCTATCAAGCTTAAATCATCCTCACGAACTATCATCTTAGTAAATAACTTAGTAGTGTCACCTATATTACACTCCTTAAGCGTAAACCCAGATGCCATAAGTAAATATCCTATACCGTTACACTCTAAAATAAGTTTATCTAAATATTTAGCTGTAACTTCCCCAATAATATACCCTATCATTTATACCTCCTTTAATTAACCCTAAATCCAGATGAAAATCTATTCGTGCTACTATGACAAATAGCTATAGCCAAAGCATCTGCCACGTCGTCAGGCTTTGGTACGTCCCTAAGATTAAGCAGTCGTCTAACCATATCTTGCACCTGACGTTTATCAGCTCCACCATAGCCACAAACCCCCTGTTTAACCTGCTTAGGCGTATACTCAAAAATATCAATTCCCTTAAGTTCACAAGCAACAGAGATAACTCCTCTCGCTTGAGCCACATCAATACCCGTCTTTGTATTCTTAGCAAAAAACAACTCTTCAATGGCAACTTCATCCACAGGAAACTTATCTAAAATTTCATTCATACCCTCAAAGATAAGCCTTAACCGTTTATTAAAAGAGAGCTTACTATCAGTAGTAATCGCTCCATAATCCAACACCTTGTATGAATTCCCCACATACTCAACTATCCCATAACCCACTATAGCATACCCTGGGTCAATTCCTACAATAATCATAATACCTCCAATAATTCTTAATACTTAATTTTATCATAAACTAGCCTTTAACACAAGAATGGCATCAAACTAAGATAATTTAATAACACAAATCTTAAATATAGACAACAAAAAACCTCAAACATAATGTTTGAGGTTTCAAATAACTGTAATAAATTATCTCTTTGAGAACTGTGGTGCTCTTCTTGCAGCCTTTAGTCCATATTTCTTTCTTTCTTTCATTCTTGAATCTCTTGTCAAGAATCCTGCTTTTTTAAGAGTTCCTCTTAATTCTGGATCTGCTACTATAAGCGCTCTTGAAATTCCGTGTCTAATAGCTCCAGCTTGACCTGTAAACCCTCCACCTAACACATTTACTAACACGTCATACTTTCCAGCAGTTTCTGTAAGCACTAGTGGTTGCATAACGTCTCTCTTAAGAGTTTCGTATCCAAAATAAGTGTCTAGTGATTTTTTATTTATAATAACATTTCCTTCACCTGGAACAAGTCTTACTCTTGCTACAGAGCTTTTTCTTCTTCCTGTTCCGTGATATTGTAACTTTGCCATGAATAGTCCTCCTCTCAAATTATATCTCTAACATTTTTGGCTGTTGTGCAGCATGATCATGCTCAGGTCCCACAAAAATCTTAAGTCTTTTCATCATAGGTGCTCTAAGCTTGTTCTTTGGTAGCATACCAGAAATAGCTTGCTCTAAGATAAACTCTGGCTTATCTTGTTGCATTTTCTTAAAAGTAGCTTCCTTCATGTTTCCAATATAACCTGTATGGTGTCTATATATCTTTTGTTCCATTTTTTTGCCTGTAACTGCAACTTTCTCCGCATTTACTACAACTACAAAATCCCCGCCGTCAACGTGTGGCGTGAAAGTAGGCTTGTGCTTTCCTCTTAAGATTGTAGCAATCTCAGTTGAAAGTCTACCCAACGTTTTTCCTTCAGCATCTACTAAAAACCATTCTCTAGTAACTTCAGCTGGTTTAGAAATATAAGACTTCATTATTTCTTCCTCCTCGAATCCTTCTCATATAGTGTTCACGCGTCCGGGGCTGTGGACTTTTGTTTACACATTCTTTAATATTATAATAGTCTTTCTACCATATGTCAACTAAATATTTCACTTCTTTTAAAAATAATCCATGAGCAGGTGCAGTAGGCCCTGCCAATTCTCTTTTCCCTTCCTTTAAAGCTTTATCTATATCCAATTTCTTGCCTCTACCTATATCCACAAGAGTCCCTACTATTATTCTAACCATATTGTAGAGAAATCCATTCCCACTGATTTCTACCTTTATTAAATCTCCATCAACAATAATGTCTAAACTATATATTGTTCTAATAGTAGTCTTTGTCAATGATCCTTGACTTCTGAAGCCAGCAAAATCGTGTTCTCCAATAAAAAGTTCCCCTGCCTCTTTCATGCTATCAATATCCAAAGCATTTTTAACATAGTAGGCACGACCATTAATAAAAGGACTTTTATAAGGTCTTGCCTCTATAATATAAGTATAAGTCTTTCCAATAGCACTAAATCTCGAATGAAAGTCTAACGATACCTCAGATATTTTTGACACTCTTATATCCTCTGGCAATTGAGAATTTATGGCCTGTTGCATTCTATAAACATCCATATCTCTTTCAGTAAAAAAATTAGCAACCTGACCTAAGGCATGAACAGAACTATCAGTTCTTCCTGAAGCAAAAAGCTCCACTTTATGTTTAACAATCTTCTCTATGGCAACTTCCATAACCTCTTGAATCGCTAACCCATTTTCTTGCCTTTGCCAACCTACATAGTTCCTACCATCATATTCAATCTTCAACGCAATGTTTCTCATAGCATCTTGCACTCCTCTTAAAACATATTAACATTTAAAAATAACTGAATTTAATTTTAGCATAAAAAAAATTTTTTAAAAATAGTAAATCTTTATAAAGACCAGTTAATCATTTCACAACTCAATATGTAGTGTTTACCCCGAAAAATCTATAATAATTCTCTTGAAAATCTTAAAAAATCAAAAATTAAACTATATATTGTATTATTTACATTACAATCACATTACAATACCCAATAAGAAATTTCCAAGTATTTTATAATCATTTTGTCAAGTATAATATTGGATTTCACAACAAAGAATATTGTGAAAACTATCGGAAAACGTTTTTCTCTTTTTTCCTTACTCTCATTTTTCTCCTTTTTTTCAATATATTTATGTTATTTTTAAAAAAATGTAATTTTTTTTGTTTTTTTTCAAAAAAGACTTTACAAATCAGTTACAACTGTGGTTTAATATATTTGTAGTAAAAATATTTATTAAAGCAACTTAATTTTAACCACAATATATTGTAATAATTTTGTATTATTTGGAGGTGAAGCCGGCAGCATGATATTTAATATAATAGGATTTTGCTCTATACTTTTATTACTTAGCCCTGGTATGGTTTACATATATAAGTATATGTTTTTTGATCATTCCATTGTCCATGACAAGGTTTATAATAAAGAGAAACAAGTTAATGCCACTGCTATAAAACATAGAAGAAAGCAAAAATCACCTTCAAGTACAGTAAAAAAGCAAGCCTACTCTCAAAAAAGAGTAGTTAACCAACCAAATGCTTTCACTGTTAAAAATGTTGCAAATCCATATGATATATACAGATAGGTAATCCAAAGATTACCTATCTTTTTTATACAAAAAAAGTTGTAAAGCAAAGTTTGAATCTGCCTTACAACTTTTTACATAACTTAAAACTCTCCTACTGCCTTTTTAAGTTCTTCAATCTTATTCGTATTTTCCCATGGCGCTATAATATCAGTTCTTCCAAAATGTCCGTATGCTGCTGTTTTCTTAAATATAGGCTTTCTTAAATCTAGATCTCTTATTATAGCTCCAGGTCTAAGATCAAATACCTTATTGATAGCCTTTGCTAAAATATCATCTGTGTAAACTCCTGTTCCAAAAGTATCCACTAAAATAGAAACCGGTTTTGCTACACCTATTGCATATGCTAATTGAATTTCGCACTTCTTTGCTAATCCTGCTGCAACAACATTTTTAGCTACCCATCTGGCTGCATAAGCTGCCGATCTATCTACCTTAGTTGCATCTTTCCCAGAAAATGCACCTCCACCGTGTCTAGCATAACCTCCGTAGGTATCAACTATAATCTTTCTTCCTGTAACCCCTGCATCTCCATGAGGTCCACCAATTACAAATCTACCTGTTGGATTTACCAAATACTTTGTATCCTCATCTATCATGGCTCTATCTACAACAGGCTCTATCACATACTTCTTCAAATCTTCCTCTATCTGCTTAACATCAACCTTAGGAGAATGCTGCGTAGAAATTAATATAGTATCAATTCTTATAGGTCCATTATCATCATATTCAATAGTTACTTGTGTCTTTCCATCAGGGCGCAAATAATCTAGTACCCCTTCTTTTCTTACTTCTGTTAGTTTTCTTGCAAGACGGTGAGATAATGATATAGGTAGTGGCATAAGCTCCGGAGTTTCATCACAAGCAAATCCAAACATTATTCCCTGATCTCCTGCACCTACTGCCTCTACATCAAAAGCTTGACCTTCTTTATTTTCCTTCGCCTGATTTACTCCAAGAGCTATATCTGCTGACTGTTCATGAATAGCATTAAGCACATTACAAGTATCTGCATCAAATCCATATTTGCCTCTGTCATAACCTATTTCTTTTACTGTATCTCTTACAACCTTTTGTATATCCACATAAGCATTTGTAGTAACCTCGCCAATCACCATTACCATTCCTGTAGTGACTGCTGTTTCGCAGGCACATCTTGACATTGGATCTTGCTCCAACATTGCATCTAGTATAGCATCTGACACTTGATCACAAATCTTATCTGGATGCCCCTCTGTTACTGATTCGGACGTAAACAATTTTCTCATTTTATTCCTCCATATCTCTAAAAATAAAAAAGCCTCTTACTAGAAGAGGCTTGATAACAAATTTAATTAACCTCATCTCCCAGATTAAATCATCTGCAGGAATTAGCACCGTTTGCATATGCAATGGTTGCTGGGCATCGTCGGGCCTGTCCCTCCGCCACTCTTGATAAGTAGATAGTCTATTTAGTTTTCTTTCATTTAGATTGTACACACAATAATTACACTTGTCAATAATTAATTTTATTTTTTAGGTTAATTATTCAACAAATTAATCTATCACGTAAAATGACTAATTAAACATTACATTCAATTAGTCATTTTTTATTATAAAGGTTACCTTCAATTATATTTTATTATTTTTTTAAGGTTCCTACCTGAGTCAAGCCTTCAAGTTTTGCAACACCATGAGGAGAGTCTTTTTTGATTTCTTCTGTAAGATCTTTCCCAGCACTAAATCCATTATGTTCTCCATCTTTCCAAGCTGGATCCTCTGTTACATCATATACAATACCCTCAATTGCAATGTAAGCTTTCTCTCCATCCTTGCCATTATATTTAGCCAGTTCTTCAACTGTAAATTCTTTCATTTCCGCTACAGACGTTTCAGGTGCTGCCGTTTTTGTTTTTGGCGTAGTATTTGCCTCTTCCTTTGCTGAACAGCCTACTAACCCCAAACTTAATACTAATATTCCTGCTACTAATGCTAAATTGTGTCTTTTCATACTTAACTTCCTCTCATAAATAAATCATTTAAATTAAATTTTAACCCTATACAAAGGTCTCACGTTTTACCAATACCTACTTTACTCCTATACTATCGCTATTGTCAATGTTAATATTTTTATTTTACAGAAATTCCCCCTATACCGATATCTTTACATTTATCAATGTCATTTATAAAAAGGCGCACTGCCTTACTAGAAAATAACATTTTACTTTTATCTTATGTTAATATACAATGAAGGGGTACATACTTATTAAAGTTATAGAAGGAGGATTATTATGAAAACACGTATTTCTAAAGTTATTTCACTGGTTTTAGCTCTATCACTTATCACTGTCTTACCTATTTATTCACAAACCTTAACTGTAGAACTATTGAAAGACTACAGCCAAGAAGTTCAAATCAATCAGTTTACGCCTCACGGTGGTGATCGTGAAGAAATAGAAAATTTTATGACTAATTTTGTTAAAAATCTGAACACCGCAACTGAAGTTAATAAAATGTTAGTAAATGATACTACTGAAAAAACAGCGATTGATACTTATATTCTCGGTTTAAAAGATTATAAAGAAATAAAGATAGTTGAAACAACTGTGGAAAAATTGTATAAAGTTGAAAAATATGATGTTTTCAACAATTATAGAGCTATTATTAAGTTTAAGTATCTAGGCTATACTAAAGATGGAACAATCATAGAGAAGACAGACCTTCTAGGCGCTGCAAAGTTAGGCAAAAATCCTGAAGATTGGAAACTGTGGGGTATAATTTGGAATGATTCTGGTATTAATGTTTCTGATGCCAGTCTAGAGCAGTTAGATAAACCAAAATCCGGAGAGGAAGTCTGCATTATGACAACATCTATCGGTACACTAAAAATAAGACTCTTCCCTGATAAAGCTCCAAGAACTGTTAGAAACTTTAAAACACTAGCACAAAAAGGATATTACAATAATACAGAATTTTTTAGAGTTATAAATGATTTTATGATTCAAGGCGGAAGCCCTGACAATACAGCTGAAGGTGGAGAAAGCATCTATGGCAAATATTTTGAAGATGAGCTTTCCAGAGAACTTTTCAATTTAAGAGGCGCACTTTCCATGGGAAATGAGGGTTTTGCCAATTCCAACGGAAGTCAATTCTATATTGTGCAAAGACCAAAAGTTGATCCACAACATTTAAACTTAGCTTCTCTTCCTCTAAATGCAGAAGAAAAATATAAAGAGCTAGGAGGCTGTCCTCATCTTGATATGAGATATACAGTATTTGGCCAAGTATATGAAGGTCTAGAACTTGTTGATACAATTGCTGCTGCCAAAACAGATGATAACGCACGCCCTCTCAAAGATCCAGTAACAGTTCTAAAAATTGAATTTGTCACTATAAAATAAATATTTAAACAAAATACAAATATAATCTCTAAACTTTAAAATAGCCCCCAATTAGATGCAATCTAAATTTGGGGGCTATTCAGTTTTTATTTTCGACTTTTAATTAGCTACTTGATATTTTCTAAAATTTGATGCAATAACTCATAAAGTTTTTTTGTATCAACAGACTTTAAATCAATACAATCCCCAAGCCTATCTGGAATTAAAATAGCTTTTTCTTTAAGCTCTAACCCTTTAGATGTTATGCCTACCAAAAGATTACGTTCATCGCTTTTATTTTTAGTCCTTGTAACATATCCTTTTTCTTGAAGTTTCTTTAATAATGGGGTTAAAGTTCCAGAGTCTAAATATAACAATTCTCCCATCCTCTTAACCGTAACCTCTCCTTGTTCCCACAATACCATCATTACAATATATTGAGTATAAGTTAAATCCAGCTCCTCCAAAAATGGCTTGTATTTTCTTACTACTTCCTTAGCACAAACATATAAAGGAAAACATAATTGATTATTTAGTTTTAATTTATCATACTTACTCATGTCCTATAAATATGCCTCTCTCTTAAATTCCCTAAACTAAAGCACTCTTTCTATCGCCTCTTTGATCTTGTCCATGCTTGCAGTAGGCTCAAAACGAGCTACAATCTCACCATTTTTATCGATTAAAAATTTAGTAAAATTCCATTTTATGGCACTGGACTTACCATAGTTTGAATCTATCCCACCCAAAATCTCATCTAGCTTTTCACTTATTGGATGTTCTTTATCGAAACCTTTAAATTCTGTGTTTTCAGTTAACCACTTATAAAGAGGACTTGCTGATTCCCCATTTACATCTATCTTAGAAAACTGTGGGAAAGTAATATTGAACTTCAGACTGCAAAAAGAATGAATCTCTTCATCACTTCCTGGCGCCTGTCCTCCAAATTGATTGCATGGGAAATCCAATATTTCTAAACCTTTTCCTTCATACTGATCATATAAATCTTGTAATTCATCATACTGAGGTGTAAATCCACATTCTGTAGCACTATTTACAATCAATATAACCTTCCCTTTATAAGCTCCTAAGCTTACCTCTGTTCCATCTTGCGCTTTGACATTAAAATTATAAATACTCATACACTTCCTCCTTATTAAAATATTTAAAAATAATTATGAATTAACCTTAAAATAGATTGTGTACAATTTAATTGTATACAATCTATTTTAAGTTGTCAATACTTTTATATTAATATCTCGGCAATAAAATTATCGTAAATAATCTACTGCATCATCCAGTAACACAGGAACTTTTAATCCTTGAGGACAGCGTTTCATACAGGCTCTACAATTTACACAATTACTCGGACCATGCTTTGAAACTTCCAGCTCTTTTAGCCGTTGCCTATAAGTTTCCTTGTCATCAAATAAACTTGCATTATTATAGAATCTAAAGGTTTCTGGAATATCCACTCCATAAGGACAAGGCATACAATATCTACATCTGGTACAATCAACCTTAATCTTTTCCTTAAAAACCTGCTTAGCTAAACTTAATGCTTCTTGCTCCTCTTTACTCAACTCAAAATTTTCCATAGATGCAGTATCCACATTATCCATAACTTGATCCATAGTTGACATTCCACTTAAAACCACTGAAATTTCTGATTTATTATACAAATATTTAAAAGCCCATTTTGCGAAACTATAATCTGGTCTAATCGCACTAAAACTCTTTTCCACAATGTTTGGAAGTCTGTTTGCTAAATTGCCTCCCCTTAAAGGCTCCATTACAACTACCCCCATCTCCTTAGATGATGCATATTCCAGACCTTCTAACCCTGCTTGATATTCTTCATCAAGATAATTAAGTTGTATCTGCACAAAATCCCAGTTATAAAAATCCACTATATCCTTAAAAATCTGAAAACTATCATGAAATGAGAAGCCTATATAACCAATCTTCCCTTCAGCCTTTTTTCTTTCCATAAACTCTAATATCTCTAAGTCAAGCACTGTCTTCCAATGATTTCTATCAATATTATGAAGCAAATAAAAATCAATATATTCTACTCCAAGTCTGTCTAATTGCTCATTAAAATAACTTTCCACATCTTCCTTCGTTTTCACTTGGTAAACAGGAAGTTTATCTGCCAAATAAACCTTATCCCTATAGCCATCTGCTAAAACCTTAGCTACAAAAGCTTCACTTTTCCCTCCATGATATCCATAGGCAGTATCTATATAATTGACTCCACTATCGATAGCCTTGCGTACCATGGGAATTGCTAGCTCCTCGTCAATAACCACAGTTTCAATACCATCTTTGGTTATATTTTTTTCTGGAAGCCTCATACATCCAAACCCTAAAATCGAAACACTCTTACCTGTCTTTCCAAAATTTCTGTACCTCATTAGTTGTCTCTCCTCTAACTTAAATTTTGTAATTTTTAAAACTCAAAGTGTATGATAAAAAACCAAGTAAAACTATATTTCCTATAAATACACCTAATATCCTAAAGCAGCAATCATAAAAAAATTCTAAAGGAAACATATTTATCATAACACTAACTTCAGGATCTAACATCCATAAATCATTTTTAAATAGCAATAAATGAAAGTTAGTCCAAAACCAATCAAAATTACCCACAAAAATTACTACAAGAATTAAACCTACTAAAATAAACCATATAGCAGACTTAATAAAGCTTCTTGCTACACTCTCTATAGTCTCTCTCTTATAAATATACAGACTTATACAAATTAAGCATATAGCTAAAGTTCCCAGCCCAATTATACACTTTTCCAATTTTTGAAAAAGCTCTCTCACATCCACCATATGGTTTTTTTCTCTATCATCAAATACTACCATATTCCTTCCATTTATAGGAACACTAATATTCAAACTATCAATATCACCTTTTAAATACTCTAATAATACACCAGTCACTTTAGTTAAGTCATCTGAAACCATCCCTACCTTATTGGCAGTATCATTTATACTATACTCCTTCTCATAAAACTCCTTATCTAGAGTTACATAGTATATACTACTCAAAAAAATCCCTAAAATAATCACTACATTAATAATATAACATAAAAGCCTTTTCATCATCTGCTATGCCTCCAATAAAGTAGCTAAAACTATTCCTATCATAATAACCCCCGCACCTAATAAACCTTTAGCCCCTAAAACTTCACCTAAAATAAAAAATGAAGCCACCGATCCGAATATAGGCTCTGTACTGAATACTAATGCTGTATACGTTGGGGATACATGCTTTAATGCTAAATTTTGTACAAAATATGCCAAACATGTACAAAAAATAGACATAAATAATATAGATATCCATACCTCTGAACTTAAGTTTAATAAATTTGGTATAGGCTCTAATATAAGAGCAAAAGGAAGACAAATCAATGTTACAAACAAAAATTGCAGAGCACTGGCCACAATAGGATCTGTTCTTGCAGCATATCTACCAGTAAAAACATACATACCAGAGCCAAATAATGCACAAATTAAAGCAATAAAATCACCAGGATTTATAAGCATGGATCCTGAAGCTGTACTTAAAAAATACATTCCCAATACAACTATACCTATAGGAAATAACGACTTCCACTTAATCTTATCTTTCATAACAAAAAAAGAAATAAACGGAGTATAAATAACCCCTGTAGCCATAAAAAACCCTGCATTAGTAGCGGTGGTAAAAGATAAAGCATAAGCAGCTGCAATATAAGCCCCTGAAACAAAGCCTGCCACAATGAACATATTTTTATAATCTTCAGATTTAATTTTGTTCTTAATATGTCTAAATTTTAAGCTCAAAAATAAAATAAACGCTAAAAAAAATCTTAACACAAGAGCATACATAGGAGAAATTGCCTCGACTGAAATTTTCATAGCAGGATTTCCAAATCCCCAAAAAGCAGCCACAATCAGAATCATAAGCCCATATTTTAAATTATATAATTTCTTATCTCCAGTAACTTTTTTTTCTAATTTCACATATCACCTCTATATGTCATAATGTTTTAAAATGCTTTCCATATAAGCACCTACAAAGAAATCATAGGCATGTAAAATTCCTACTAAAGAAAATTCTTCTACCATCCTTGTTTGAGGAACTGTTTTAATGAACTGCACCATCTCATAAACCTTCAGCCTTTGCTTTAAGTTTATCTTATCCCAATTAGAAATATTTACATTTAAACTCCCTACTCTTCCTATTTGCTCTCCTATATTAAAACTATCTAATCTAACTTTATACTTAGAAACCTTATCTTCCAATGTGCTCCTTAATCCATTCTTTTTAAGAGTAATTATCTTATACTTCATAACCTTTTCGATATTAATAGATTTTTTGAATTTTATTCTTTCATAAGACTTATCCAATTTAACAAACTCTCTAACTAAGAGTTTATTAAATTCGTCAAAATCATAAGCAACCTCAGGCGAAATTTTAAAAGTTTTCCCTAAAGTTTCAGCTAAAGCAATTACAAATCTATCGCCCTCTAAATTACTTGCCCACTCAATCTCCAGACGTTTTTTAATGCTAGTCATCGACAACTTAAATGCCAAACTGTCATTTTCATTAAGTTTATTAATATTTCTACATGCCCAAAGCAATTTTGATTCTACCTTAAGCGACCTAATTTTTTTCTCCAGATTATCCTTTTTAAAGGCATAAAACTCTCCTTCATAAACTTTAAAAGCCTTCATTGTATCCAAATAACCTAAATTTATATTACGCCTAGAAATATTTTGGTCAACCACAATAAAGTTTCCAAGATCCCATCTACATCTTATATGTTTAATCTCTATATCTGGAAAATTCAACTTACGAACAACTCTTGGAGCTGCTAAATCAATAGCCACTATCTGAGTTGCTCCAGCTTTAACTGCTAAACTAACAGGAAGATTATCCCTATACCCTCCATCTATATAAAGATTTCCTCCAATTTCTTTCATCTTCATAGCCGGAAAACAAGCTGCACTTGCACAAAAATAATCAGCCTCTTTTCCATCTTCTATATCCCTCTTATAAAAAGGAGCTGCCTCCATACTTGGAACCTTCACTGTCATTAAAGCATAATCTATAGGTGATTTTCGAAACTTTTCTTTATCAAAATATTCATCTATTACACTCGTTAAAGCCTCAAAACCCAATCCTTTATTTTTTAATAACTCCAATGTCAAATTTTTATATGTTCCAAATAAGCCCTCTATACTTTCAATGTTATCAGCCGAATGATATCCTAAAACATCTATTGTCTCAGCCTTATTCCAAAGTTCTAAAGTTCTGTCAAAATCTCCTTGAACAATCAATGCTCCATTTAAAGCTCCTATGGATGTTCCTGTAACAATATCAAACTCATAATTAAGCTCTCTTAAAGCCTTCCATGCTCCAATTTGATACCCACCCTTTGAACCACCACCACCTAAAACTAAACCTCTCTTCATAACACCAGCCCTTATCAAAATCTTACTAACAATTAATATATCATACTTAAAGAAATTATAATAGCCATTTTACAATATCTATTTACAATAAAATTTTGTATAAATAAAAGACAGCCCGTAAGCTGTCTATAAATTTATCTCTCTATATTAACTACTTCCTATCACCTTATAAGCCTATAGCATCCATGAAGAAATAAGGTATAATATCACAATATGCAACGGATAAAATATATAAAAGAACAATTTAATATCTCGTCCACGTTTCCCATTATATAAAGCTATAGGAAATACTGATAACCCCATCAGAGCTTGTATTCTCCCTCCTGTTGAAAAGACCAAAGCAGATAATGCCAATAATGCAACCATCTGTATTATTCTATATTCTCTAAATATATAAAAAACCAAACCCAATACAACTAACGCTACGCCCCCCTCAACAGTTAAAATATTAGGTAGGAGCAACGAGAGTGTAGCAAGAGTTCTCAGTGTCAAAATTGAAATATTTTCGTTTGCTGATAGCATTCCAACTAAAAACATAGGTAAAGCAGTTAAAATTGGAATAAAGCAACATAAAATTCCTTTAACCAACTTCTTTGGCTTTTTTTCTCTAATACCTTCAAGTATCCAATCCCAAAATAACATATATAACCCTGCAACAAAAAAAGTGCTAAATGCATTATTCATTAAAACTACATTTTCATTTGGTACAATCTGTTGCAATAAAAAAGTTAATACTGTCATTCCCCAACTGGCAAAAAGCAACCGTTTTAAGTACTCCTTTTTGCTTCGTGTATAATGAAAGCTTTCAGCTGATACAAATAAAAATATAGGAAATACCAATCTCCCAACCATGGTTAGCCACATAGGAGCTCCTACTGATACAAACATTTGATGTATATGATCCATAAACATCAAGGCAACTGCTATAAGTTTTAATGTAGTTGCAGTAAAAATCTTCCAATTTTGACATTTTTCATTTAGAACTTTTGTTTTTGAAGTTTCAATCATTCATTTTCTCCTTTAAATCCTCTGCTGTATTTTTAATTTTATACATAAAAAAACAGCCTCATGATAGACTGCTTCTTAATTGGCTACGACCTACTCTTCCAAGCCCCTGCGAGCTAAGTACCATCAGCGATGTAGGGCTTAACTTCTGTGTTCGGGATGGGAACAGGTGTATCTCCTACTCTATAATAGCCATATAAATTAAAATCTTACTTAACCTCTCGCCATAAAAGCAATCAG
>JBOFZL010000042.1:0-8574 GCA_051655155.1 Filifactoraceae bacterium | reverse complement strand
TGTTTTAAATAAAACTTTGCAGGGATTGGTTGGAACAGTTGTATCATTTACCTCAGGTATAGCAAAATTATTATTAGGTATTATCATATCTGTATATATGCTATATGATAAGGAAAAATTTATAAAATCCATTAAAAAGTTTGTAATTGGAATTTGTGGACCATTAAAAAGTGTAAAAATTTTCAGTTTTGGATCAGAAGTTAATGAAATATTCTATAATTTTTTTGTGGGGAAAGCAATAGATTCCTTGATAATAGGAATACTTTGTTTTATAGGATTAAGTATTATCAAGGCTCCTTATACAATTTTTATGAGTCTTATAGTAGGATTTTTTAATATGATTCCTTATTTTGGACCATTCATAGGAGCTGTTCCAGCAATTATTTTCACGTTGCTTACAGATCCTGTAAAGGCTATATGGGTTACTTTGTTTATATTTATACTTCAGCAATTTGATGGTATAATATTAGGACCAAAGATTTTAGGAAATAAGGTTGGTATTGCCCCGTTTTATATAATTCTTGCAATTATTCTAGGGGGAGGATATTTTGGTATGTTAGGAATGCTTTTTGCAGTTCCTATATTTAAAATTATTGATATAAATTTAAATCGTAGTTTAGAAAAGAGGATTAAATCTCGGGGAGTTCATTTAGATGGGATGAGAGATTTAGAGTAAAATTTTGATTGGAGTGGAAATTTAGTGGCCTATTTAGTAGTTAAGCAAAGTCCACCTCTTAAGGGGACTATAAAGGTAAGTGGAGCAAAAAACACAGTGCTTCCAATAATGGCAGCGAGTATTTTGACAAAAGGGAAGACTATGTTAAAAGGTGTACCTAATTTACGAGATGTTCAAGTTATGTCAGATCTTCTAAGGTATTTAGGTGCAAAGGTTGAAATTGAAAATGAAGTAATGATTATAGATAGCACTGATGTCGAAAATATTGAAGCTCCTTATGAACTTGTAAGCAAAATGAGGGCAAGTTTTCTGGTTATGGGGTCGCTTTTAGGAAGATTTAATGAAGCGAAGGTTTCTATGCCTGGAGGTTGTGCTATAGGTACACGTCCAATAGATTTACATCTTAAAGGTTTTGAGTATTTAGGCTGTTCGCGAGAAGCTGAGAGCGGATATATTTATGTAAAGTCAAAAAAGTTAGTGGGAGGAAAAGTATATCTCGATGTTCCATCGGTAGGAGCAACAGAAAATATTATTATGGCAGCAACTCTAGCAGAAGGTATAACAGTTATTGAAAATGCGGCAGAAGAACCAGAGATTGTTGATTTAAGTAATTTTCTTAATAAAATGGGAGCAAAGGTAAGAGGGGCAGGAACAAATACCATAAGGATAACAGGGGTTAAAGAGTTAAAGTCATGCGAGCATACAATAATACCAGATAGAATTGAGGCAGGAACTTATATGATAGCAGCAGCAATGACTAAAGGAGATGTTGTACTAGAAAATGTCATATGTGATCATATGAAACCGTTAATTGCAAAGTTGACGGAAGTTGGTTGCGATATAGAGGAAAATGAAAATTTTATAAGAGTTGTTGGACCAGATAAACTCATACCTACAAATATAAAAACAATGCCACACCCAGGGTTTCCAACAGACTTACAATCACCGTTTATGTCATTGCTTTGTGTAGCTAATGGACGTTCAAATGTTACAGAGACTGTTTTTGAAAATAGATTTATGAATGTGTATGAAATGATGAGGATGGGTGCTAATATTGAGATTAATGGTAAGTCTGCATCTATAGTGGGCGTTGAAAAATTAAGAGGAGCAGAAGTTAAGGCTACAGATTTAAGGGCAGGTGCGGCTCTGGTGATAAGTGGATTGGTAGCAGAAGGTGAAACGAGAGTAAAGGATATATATCATATAGAAAGAGGATATATGGATATTGTCGGTAAATTGAGTTCTTTAGGTGCAAAGATATATAAGGTTGAAGAATAAAAGAAAAATTTTGAAAATAATTAAAAATGTAAAAAGATAAAAAGAGGCTATGCCTCTTTTTCATTGAAGTAACTCTTACTTTAATTTTTTTATAATATCTCGTAAATAAGGAATACTCAACCCTAAAATAATAGCCCAGATACTTATAAGTTCAAGATGATTTCCATAAATAAAACTTTCTATAAATAAAGTTAATAAAACAATGGAATTTAAAGCTTTTATGCGTTTAGGGCTAATAGCTTTAAGAGCCATATCATTTGCTGAATATATAGTTTTTATGAAGGATATTCTAAAGATGAAAATTAAAGTTATTAAAATGAAGATAAAGGACCACAAGTTATTTGGTCGGGGTAAAAAAGTAAAATAATTTATACTTTTTAAAAATCCTATAATGGATATTATGCCTATCATCATGAAAAAAGGAAGTTCTTTTTTATTTTTATTATCAAAAAAAATATCCATTCCCAATATAAGTGTAAGCATTAGGGAATAAGAATAGGTAGAAAATAAAAATAAATAGAGTGATATGAAAATTGTTATAATAAGTTCAATAAAAGAAACTTTAAATCCACTGGACCTAGCCAGAATACGAGAACTTAATAGGATTAAAAAAATTCCAGTTATTCTTGCTTCATGTGGAAATATCAAAGCGATACTAGCAAGAGATATTGCTAAAGGGTAGTTTTGTTTCATATCAGGCTCAAGTTCTTGCATTATATGATAGGATAATATTAATATAATGGATTTTTTGAGTGCTAGGAGAATAGCTGAATTTAAATTAAGGTGAATATATAAACCATAAAAAATATATATTATGAAAAATAGAAATAAATCAAGATAGATACGTTTATCAGAAAAATCAAGTTTTTTATACGGTCTTGATAAGCAGGGAAAGAAATTTTTTAGGAATGCATCAATGTGAATGTTCATATTAACCCTTCTTTCTAAGTAGATTATAGATAAAATTATAGTATAAATATCTTGAAATATAAAGAGGTTTATTTTAACTTGTTTTTATTTTTTTGTAGTGGTAAAATCTGAGGATGAGGAAGTGATAAATATATGAATATAGCTATTATATTAGCTTCAGGAATGGGTGCAAGAATGAAATCATCTATCCCTAAGCAATTTTTAGAACTTAATGGAAGACCGATTATTCTAAGGACGTTGGATATTTTTGTGAAACATAACGAAGTTGATAAAATAATTTTAGTTATTTCTAGAGATATGGAAGAATATTATAATGAAAATATAAAATCTAAATTAGAAACTACAAAACAAATATCTATAGTTTACGGTGGAGAAGAAAGATATGAATCCGTTTACAATGCTTTGTTGGCTGTTTCCAAAGATGCTAATCTAGTTTTAATACATGATGGAGTACGTCCCTTTGTTAAGCACAAAGAAATATCACAAGTAATGGAAATGGCTGAAAAAAAAGGAGCAGCAATATTAGTTAAAAGAATAATAGATACAGTGAAACTTGTTGAAGATGGAATTGTAACAGATACTTTAGATAGGAACTTATTGTATGGGGCGGTAACTCCACAGGTATTTAAGTATAATGTAATAATGGAGGCTTATAATAAGATGAAAACTGACAATAAAATATTTATTGCTACAGATGATTCAATGGTGGTTGAAAGATTTGTTCAAGAGGTGTATATTGTAGAAGGAGGGAATGAAAATATCAAAATTACAAATCCTGTTGATATATTCATTGGAAATGAAATTCTAGATATGTGGAATAGAGATAAAAAAATTAATATTATATAGAAAAAGGAAGGCATTATGCGTATAGGTTTTGGTTATGACGTTCATAAATTAGGGAGTAATAGAGATTTAATTCTTGGAGGTGTAAAGATAAATCATCAGTATGGGCTTATAGGTCATTCTGATGCAGATGTACTTGTACATTCTATAATGGATGCTATATTAGGTGCACTTGCACTTGGAGATATTGGGAAGCACTTCCCTGACACAGATAACAATTTTAAAAATATTGATAGTAGAATGTTACTTAGAAATGTTATGGAAATTATAAAACAAAAAGGATATAGGATAGGGAATATAGATTCAGTGATAGTGGCGCAAAAGCCTAAAATATTACCGTATATTGAACTTATGCGTGAGAATATTGCAAAAGATTTAGAGTGTGATATAAATCAAATATCAATAAAGGCAACCACCACTGAAAGACTTGGATTTGAAGGTAGAGAAGAGGGGATTTCGTCTTCTGCTGTTGCACTATTAATTAAAAATTAGGAGGATAACAATGAGTATAGTACGTTTTGCACCATCACCTACAGGGTTTGTTCATATTGGAAGTTTAAGAACAGCTTTGTATAATTATTTGTATGCTAAAAAAACAGGGGGAAAATATATACTACGTGTAGAAGATACAGATCAGACAAGATTAGTTGAAGGAGCTTTAGAGGGAATGTTAAAGGCTATGAACTGGTCAGGAATAGTGCACACAGAAGGTGTGATTCTTTCAGAGGGGAATAAAATAATTCAGATAGGCGAAGAAGGTCCATATATACAATCGGAACGATTGGATATATATAAAAATCATATTAAAGCTTTAATAGATAATGGAGATGCTTATTATTGCTTTTGTAGTAAAGATAGACTTGATAAAGTTAGGGAAATACAAAAAAGTAAGAATGAAGATCCTAAATATGATGGACATTGCAAAAAGTTAACTAAAGAAGAAATCGAAGCTAAAATTAATGCTGGAGAACCCTATGTAATAAGGTTAAAATTACCGGATAATTATGATATAAGCTTCAAAGATATAGTTAGAGGTGATGTGACAATAAATACAAAAGATATGGATGACCAGGTACTTATGAAGGCTGACGGTTTTCCAACATATCATTTTGCAGTGGTGGTTGATGACCATTTAATGGGTGTGACTCATGTAATAAGAGGAGAAGAGTGGTTAACGTCAACTCCTAAACATGTATATTTATATAAGGTGCTAAATTGGAATGCACCAACCTTTGTTCATCTTCCTAATATTTTAAATGCAGACAAGAAAAAACTATCTAAGCGACAAGGTGATGTGGCTGTAGAAGATTTTAAGAATAAAGGATATTTGCCTGAAGCACTCGTTAACTATGTTGCACTTTTAGGATGGTCTCCTGATTCAAATAAGGAAATATTCTCTATGAAAGAACTTGAAGAGGAGTTTAATATTGAGAGAGTTTCAAAGTCTGGAGGGGTATTCGATGTAGCAAAGCTTAATTGGATGAACAACCAATACATTAAAGGATATGATTTGGAAGCTTTAACAAAGCTATCTTTGAGCTTTGTAATTGATTCAGGAATCATGAATAAAGAGGAAGCTAACAAAAACTTTAATTGGCTATGCTTTGCTATGGATACTGTAAGAGAGTCAATGGATTACTTATCTGAGTTTCCAGAGAAAATTAGAAAATTTACTTTAGATAGAATTGAAAATATAGAAACAGAAGCTATGGAGTTTATGGAGTTGGATCATATGAAAACTCTAAAAGAGGCATTAGTGGAGAAGATAAATGAGAGACAAGAAATAACAGCAGATGAGTTTTCAAAGATATTAAAGGAGATTCAAACTGAATATGGGATTAAAGGAAAAAATTTATTCATGGGATCAAGGGTATTAATTTCCGGAGAAAATCATGGACCTGATTTACCAAAGATGTGCCAACTAATTGGGAAAGAGAGATTATTAAGCAGAATCGGAGGATAGGAATATGAATAATGAATTTAATTATTTATTAGCAGTAGCTATAATACTTTTTTCAACTAAACTTATGGGAGGGTTTACAAAAAAAATAAATCTGCCACAGGTTGTAGGGGCTTTAGTAGCTGGGATTTTAATTGGACCCACAGGGCTTGGGATAATAGATGAGAGTAGTTTTATTATTCAAGTGGCAGAAATTGGTGTTATTATGCTGATGTTTATGGCTGGTATTGACACGGATTTCGAGGAGTTAAAAAAATGTGGATTAAAGGCAGCCTTTGTAGGAATATCCGGTTTAATAGTGTCAATAATTTTAGGGGCAGCAGTTTATTGGATATTCTTTACAGGGTTTAGTGGAATTGATAGCAAAGAAATGTTAAGGGGAATATTTATTGGTGTTATTATTGCATCTACATCAGTAAGTATAACTATTGAGGCACTAAGAGAAATGGGTAAGCTTAAGGGGGAGCTGGGGACTATCATTTTGGGAGCTGCAATAGTTGATGATGTACTTGGAATCTTAGCACTTACAGTAATTTCCAGTCTTGCGACTCCAGATGTTAAATTATTACATGTAGTTGGTAAAATTGGTGGATATTTTCTATTTTTAGGAGTAGTAGGCTTTATCACTAATAAGTTTTTTAATAGGATGGATAAAAAGTATGTTCATATGCGTAGGATTGCTGTATATTCGATGGTATTTTGTTTATTGATGGCATGGATATCAGAAGTATTTTTTGGGATAGCTGATATAACAGGTGCGTACTTTGCAGGACTTATATTATGTAATATTACTGAAAATAGACAGTTTGTTGCAAAAAAATTTGCAGTTACTTCCTATATGTTCTTTTCACCTATATTTTTTGCAAGTATAGGAGTTAAAACTTCATTATCGGGTATGAATTTTACTATGATACTATTTGCAGTTGTGCTTACTTTAGTGGCTATGGTAGGTAAGATAATAGGTTGTGGAGGAATAGCAAAAATTACAGGCACTTCACCAAAGGTGGCTATGGCAGTAGGAATTGGAATGATAAGTAGGGGGGAAGTAAGTCTTGTTATTGCTCAAAAGGGTGCTAAACTAGGTTTGGTTAGTCAAGAATTTTTTCCTGCTATTGTAATAGTAGTAATAGCGACAGCCTTGTTGACTCCTATTATGTTGAAATTTTGGGTAGGCCATACGGAAAAACCAAAAGATATGCGTTTTATAGATAGTAGCTTGAAATTGGATTCATAAAATTACTATAAAAAATAAATGGGAAGTAATGTATTCGTAAAGTGGATAACTTAAAGTTAAGAACTTTAGGTATATAGATATTTTAGACTATAGTTTTTAGGCTTGTAATTATAACTTAGATAACTGTAATTTTTTAAATTAATATAGGAGGAGTGATATTTTGCCAGCTATTGCAGCACATTATTATTATGGGCAAGAAATATATACAAAATTGCCTAAGCTTAGTAGAACTTTAGTAGATAGAAATAAGTTGGCTTTTGATCTGGGTCTACAAGGACCGGATATATTATTTTATCATACCCCTCTTAAACGTAACAAAGTTAATATTTATGGGCAAGATATTCATAATAACACCGCAAGAGTATTTTTTGAAAATCCAATTAATTATATTAGAGAAAGTTCAGATGAAGTTGCATTTTCATATTTAATAGGATTTGTATGTCATTTTGCATTAGATAGTTATTGTCATAAAGATATAAATAAACTTGCACCTACATTTAAGGAACATATTAAGCTAGAAACCGAATTGGATAGGTTAATTTTACTAAAAATAGGAAAAGTGAAACCAGAAAAAGTTAAGAGATACGAATATATTAGTAGTAATGAAGATATTATTTTGGGGATGACTAATATATTCAGTGAACTTAAATTTGAGGAGCTTAAAACATCAGTTGAAAGTATGCGGTTTTATTCTAGGTTAATACATTCTCCGTATGGGGTAAAAAAATTATTGTTGGAAAGTTTGGAAAAGGCTAAAGGGAAAAGTGGAAGTTTTAGCTATCTTTCTATGACTAATAGAAAGTATGAAGAGTACGTACCTTTAGCTGAAAAGATTATGTTGATGTGGGATGAAGCTATTATTTTTGGAGTTAAAATTGTAAATAATTTATATAATTCAATAGTCAATGGCGAAGAACTAATAAAAAACTTTGATAAAAACTTTGAATAAGGGGGCATAATGCTTACAAACCAAGAAAAAAAATGGATAATGTATGATGTAGGAAATTCTGCATTTATAATGTTAGTGGCTACAATAATACCAATATACTTTAAGAATATAGCATCATTAGAAGGCGTTTCTGATTCAGACTCTACAGCTTATTGGGGATATGCAGCATCCATAGCAACATTAATAATTGCAATTATAGGACCTATACTAGGGACTGTTGGCGATAATAGGGGCTATAAGAAAAAATTATTTTTAGCATTTGTAGTTTTAGGAGTGGTAAGCTGTATTATGCTCTGTGCAACTGAAATGTGGATGATTTTCTTGATTATATTTATTTTTGGGAAAGTTGGATATTCAGGGAGTTTGATTTTTTATGATTCAATGCTGACAGATATAACGGAAGATAGTAGATTAGACAAAGTTTCATCTCTAGGGTATGGTTGGGGTTATATAGGTAGTTGTATCCCGTTTATTATTTCTCTGATTATAATATTAACAGCGAATAAAACAGGGTTAGGGACAATGCGTGCAACTAAAACTAGCTTCTTTATAAATGGGATTTGGTGGGCTATATTCACAATACCTTTATTAATATCATACGAACAAAAGTACTTTATTGAGGAAAATAAAAAATTATTTAGAAAAGCTTATTTCAGGATAAAAAATACAATAAAGGATATTAAGACAAATAAAAAAATATTTAC
>JBOFZL010000041.1:0-3488 GCA_051655155.1 Filifactoraceae bacterium | reverse complement strand
AGTTCCTACGATAAGTAGGAAGGAGGTGTAAGCTATATGGAACAAATGACAATATTTGTTATAGGTGCTATAGGTACAATTGTACTGGGTTTAATAACTAATAGCATTTATGATAAATTAAAAAGCCACTCTTCTATTGACGGTAGAAAAAGTGGCTATACTTTTGAATTTACACTACTAAGTATTAAATTCAAAAAAAAGTAATCATTGATTATTGAGAAATCACTACTCTACACCACATAGACTGTGATTTCCTTTTGCTATATTTATATTATACTACATATGAATAAAAAATAAACTATCAAAATTTATAAATATCATTTCACAATTGCACACTTGGAGCATTTTAGCAAAACCATATCTAAAACTCAATTAAATATATCTAAAACAAAAAAACATTTTAAAAATGAGCTATTTAAATCTATTATAAGCATTGATATTACTTACATTATACTTATAAAATTGTCAAGTTTGAACAGGCTAATTTGACGAAATATTTATAAAGTAAAAAGTGACAAAAGTATTCTAAATGTAATGGGATAATTGAGTTAGTGCTACAATATTAATGAGGAGGTGAATTTTATGCAATTTTCAGTAGGGGATATTGGAATGCTTATGATATTGTTAGCAGTTTCGTTATTTTCAATAATAAAATATCATAAATCCAAGCAACAAAAATATATATTACTTTTATTAACTTGTATATGTGGTCTATTTAATAGAAATAATATGATTTATGTTAATGGAATAGAAATAAATCATACAATATATGCAGAGATATTTACGTATATGATGCTAGCTACAATAGCTATATTTGGATATAAGCTATATAAGAAAAAAGAATTATTTTAAGTGTATTGTAAAAGGAGAGTGAAAACTCTCCTTTTTTAATGTAAAAATAAAGCACACCCTAAGTTTACAAATGTAAAGTATTATAATTGTATAAAAATAGAATTGATTTTTATGTTTAATTTACAAAATGTAAATACAGTACTTAATTTTAATTTTTTTAAATAATACCCTTAATTCATAAATTAATTATTGAACTAAATATCACCCCAATAAACTAAACCTAAAGGGATGGTGGAGGGGGAGCAGAGAGCGCGGTGGGAGAAGCAGATAAAGTACTGCAACGAGTAAATAGTAAGCACATAAATAAAGCTACATAATAGCTCATATCCTAATCAAAATCCTCTGTCATATGAGCTATTATGTAGCATCTCTTTGTATGTCTTATTTTTTACGAGTGAAAGTACTTTATCTGCTGGGGCTGAATAACCGAAGGTTAACTCAAAACACTGCTTCTTCTTTAAGTAAATCCAATGCGAATAGCACTTCTAAAAACTACTTATTTACTCCTATTCACACTTTTCTTTCCATTTACTTAGTTTTTTATTATATATATTTATAACATTTTCAATATCTATACTATTATTATAAATCTGGCTTATTCTTAATTCAGTATTTATAAATATTTTTTATTGACTTTGTTTTTCATTTATTAATTTATGAATTAATCCAACAGAACACTCAAACCTAGTAGCTATCTCCTTTATAGTACTTCCATCTTCCCTAAGACTCTTAATTTCATCAACCTGAGCATCGCTAAACTTAGCTCTTCTACCAGCTCCTCTAGCATTATGATTCAAAGACTTGTTCACTCCATCAATATTTTCTAAAGTCCTCTTAAAATCCTTATCCCTTAACTTG
Source organism: Filifactoraceae bacterium (assembly GCA_051655155.1). Taxonomy (GTDB): domain Bacteria; phylum Bacillota; class Clostridia; order Peptostreptococcales; family Filifactoraceae; genus JBOFZL01. Next base: position 1,778 of record JBOFZL010000041.1, on the reverse strand, counting down.
GACCACTCAAAATGATAATATAAATAATCCTCTCTGTATTTTTTAACATCATTTTCTAACTTTTCATTACGAGCTTCTAGCCTAGCAATAATATCATTTAAACACTCTACCCTCTTTTTTAGCTCATCTACCTCTAACTCATTAGACTTATCATCATCTACATCTTTATCTGTAGTCTCTAAAATTATGTGATAATAATTGTCCTTTACATACATATAACTCGCCACTGATTTAAAACCATCTATAAGCTTTTCAAATCTCTTAGTACCCAGATTTACAGACCTATCAGTAGTATAATTAAAAGCCCACATAACAACCTTATTTTCTTTCTGGTCTACAGTTATACCAATATCCTTATTAACTACATAAGACTCTCTACAAGTCTGTATATCAGTATGTTTTAATAATATCTCATTAAATATTTTCATATATATCACCTATTCATAAATTAATTTATGAACTTATATTAACATTCAATCTAATCATTTTCAATAATTAATTAATGAATATTTCTATTGTAGTATTTTCATAAATTAAAATCATGAAAAATCTTATCCAACTATATTTTAGGACTTTATATAAAAAAGCACCTACACTGTAATTAATCAATTGGTTAAACAAAAGTAAAAATTTAAGGGGGTTATACAATGCAAGATAATAGAAGTTTATCTACATCAGTAACAGAAACAAACAATCCATCTACACTAAAAATCAGATTTGACTGTGGATTAGACAACGATGGTAAATCAATAATAAAATCTAGAAGTTTTTCAAATGTGAAACATGATGCAGCTGCACTAGATGTATTAAACGTAGCTCAAACACTAGAATCACTACAACAACACATGATACTAACAGTTGTAAAACAAGATAACACAGAATTAAACTAAAGAAAAATAGGTAAATAGGGGGTAATACAAATGGGAGATATAGAAACTAGATTAGTAATGACTTTCTCTACTTCAATGGGTAGAAAAGTAAGCTTATTCGTAACAGATCCAAGAGAGGACTTAACAGAAGCAGAAATAAAAGCAGCTATGGGTGTAATAATAACTAAAAATATATTTGCACCTAGAATTGGGGAAGTATTATCTGCTGCAGTAGATGCAAAGATTGTTATGACTGAAACTACAGAGTATGATTTAATCGTAGCATAGTTTCACAATAAACATACAAGATGCCCTTCTAAGCTATTGAGGGGCTTTCTTAGCATAATAAAAGATTATTTGGAGGAATATATCAATGGAATTAGATTTAATGAGTCTTGTGGCTAATTTAGGCTTTCCTGCTATCGTGACAATGTATCTACTTGTTAGAATAGAAGGAAAGCTAGAAAACCTAAGTGTAAGTATTAATTCTTTAAGTTCAAATATAAATGAATTAAATAATAAAATGTAAAAAGGAAACACATCCAACTCATGTAGATGTGTTTCCTTTTTAGTTCAAAAATCTAGAATTTTACCGATTCTAAATATCTATCATACTTTCAATTCTAAACCTTTGTCAAATCCAATATTAAGCACTTTTCTTATGCCTATTTATAATAGCTCTCACATAACTCTCTGACATATTGTATTTAATAGCTAAATCCTTATGATTAAAGCCATTATAATCAGCCATAATCTCTCTATCACGAGCTTCTTTATATATCATCTTTTCAGTAGGAAAGTATACTGAAGTTCCCCCAAATTCTTTAAATAAAGCCTTTATTTTGTCTATCCCAAGCTCTATAGCTATATTTTCAAATTGTGGAGGTAAATCACTTATTTTTAAATCCA
>JBOFZL010000040.1:0-24490 GCA_051655155.1 Filifactoraceae bacterium | reverse complement strand
CTAATGGTATAGCAGCACTTCAAGGAAAGCCAGAAGGATCAGCAAATGCAACGTATACTTGGGACGGAACCACTCTTACGTCTACGTTTACACCAAGTGGAACAGGAGCAACAGCAAAAACATTGACTTTCGCACCGTAGTATATGACATTATGAAAATAGCATAAACCTAGTGTTTGAAATATAAGCTTACACTGGGTTTATGCTATAACTTATATATTTTCAAATTGAAAATATATAAGTTATAGCATAAAATTGCTTTGGGGATATATGTTCTACATTTATTTCAAGGGAGGAGGAAGTGATTTGGAAAATAAAAAAAGCAAAGGTAGTATACTTATATTGGTTATAGTTATATTTTCATTTGTTACGGTGTTAGCTTCTATAATAGTTAGTCTTATTTATAATAATAGACATCAAGCGATTACGCAGGCAGAGAGCATACAAGTTTATTATTTGACTAAAAGGGCAATGGAAACCACTGCAGAAGGATTGATTAATGGAAGTGGTGCTATTAAAATCGAATCATATAAGTCCGGAAATCCTAAAATGATTGTAAATGACATTGAGTTGAAAAATAGTAATAATAAGGTGATTGGACAAAGTACTATAAAAGTAGAACGTTTCCCTAGGGAGAAAAATGGGGTTACAGATATTTGGGTAAAAATAAGCGCTACAACATTTATGAGGGACGTAAGAAAAGGGGAGACACTAGACGGGAAAAATAGAGTTAAAAGCACAGGTGAATTATTCATTTTGGTAAAAAATCCATTAATTCAAGAACAGGATATTAAAATAAGTTGAGGAGGCTTTTATGAAAAAGATAAAAAGATTGAATGCATTCACTTTACCAGAACTAATTATGTCGATGAGTTTAAGTATTATAGTGATAGGATTAGCCATTCAATTATTAAATATTTCAGCAAGTGGACTCTATTCTGCTACAGCTGAAGTAAAGCTTCAAACTAATGCAAGATTACTTATTTCGCAGATTAATAATAGTGTAAAGTATTCAGATGCAATATTCACAATTCCTAAATCAAGTTTCAGGAGCGATAATATTTCTCCAGGATGGAATTATATAGGGATAATGGATAATGTGGAAATTAAAGACAGAAAAAATCCAGATGGAACTGTTTTTAAAACTAGGGCACTTGTTCATCTTATATCCCAAGATGAAAAGGGAAATCCGAAAGGAGATCCAGAAAAAGATAATATAATTACAGTTAATGGTGGAACTTTTGTGCAAAAGGTTTTAGGATATTCTTATATAGACGAGAATACTGGAAATGAAATTTCTTTTGACTTGGTTTTTACAAAAGATGATCCAAATGATTCAAGTAGAAAGCTAAAATATGCTCTTGAAACAGTTTTAAAACCAAAAAATTCAAATCCTGAAGATTACTTGAGTTTTATAACAGGATTAGAAGCTTTAAATTCCTTACAAGTAATTCACAGAGGTAGTGAAAGTGATCCTTCTGTAGCCATAGCCTACCGTAAAGGGGGCGATGATCTATCCGTAGCACATATAGCTATGGTATTAGATATATCTGGAAGTATGAAATGGGACATGTATGGAAATGAAACAGGTGTTAATGCCTCCGATGAAAGGATAAGTATATTAAAAAACCGAGGAACAGAGTTTATTGATAATATGTCTAAAGACGGAAATATAGATATAGGATTGTTTCCTTTTTCTGAAGTTGCAGACTTATCAATGTATACTAAACCTTTACAAACAAAAGATATCTTTAAAAAATCTAATGTGGATTCTGCTATTTTAAAAAATAGAATTAATCAATTAAAAGCTGATGGGGGAACCAATACAGGTGATGGTCTTAGGCTTGCATATTATAAGTTGCTAGATCATAATAAAACGTTAAATGCAAAAGAAAAGCCTGTAAACTATTTAATAATCCTAGTAGATGGGGACAGTAATGTTGCAAGTTATGATAAAGATTATCTTAATATAGTGACAGATGATAGAGAATATGGATATGAAAATACTGCTGGAAGCTTGTATACAAATCAATTTCGTGATTATTATGGAAACTTTAATCAAAGCGCTTGGGAAAAGAGTTCTATCGGACATGCAAATAGTTCAATTAAATTGATGGGTGATATGTATAAGAAAAAAAATATTGAGACATTTTTTATTGTTTTTTCAAAATCTGTAACTACAGAAGGAGTTAAGAGTATTAAGGATTCATTTTCTTTGGATAATGACCATATATTTAGAGCGGACGACGATATAAAGTTAAAGAAAACATTTGATAAAATTCAGGAAAAAATTAGGTATGATTTGTGGTATTTAAATGGACCTAAGCTTTAAAAGGAGCGAAAAGTATGAAATCAAGAAAAGGATTTACTCTTATGGAGGTAGTTATGAGCTTTTTAATAGTATCTATTCTTTTCTTTCTGGTTATGGCTACACTAACTGGAATGGGTATGCAATTAAAAAAAGAGAGAGAAAGAACAGTATTTGCCTTCAACGAACAAGGGGAACTGGAGGAGAAAATAGCAAAGGTCGAAAAGTTGATTTCAGAAAAGCTGAAGCAAGAAGAAATTTTAAACGCTTCTGGCTCATTAGAACCAGATATAAAGAAAGATACTGAAGAAAAGTTAGAGAAAATTAAAGCAGAGCTATCAGCTTATAATTCATTTATAGAGACAGTTAATAATGTTGATATTAAGATATATGAAGTTAATGTTGATCATAAAAATTCTGAAGGAGTAAAGATAGGTAAATTATCAGCTTGGGTTTTGGATAGAAAGGAATTATCTTTTTCTATGCCTGAGGTAGATAGTATAAAAATAAAATTTTTTGATGAGCCTGATAATAATATTCCCAAATATGGATTTAATAGAGTGGGAAAAAGTATGTCATCAGATGTTAAATATGGTAAGAATAAAGATAAACTATTTACTGAGCAGTATGTTTGGTATAGCTCTAGACCAGGGTTTCATATGATAGAACCAAGCTCAGAAAAGTTTAAAGCTGAAGAACTTCTTATAGGAAAAGTATATCCTGTATTTTCAAGAAGTTATGAATATATTTCAGAAGATGGGAGTAGTGCACAATCAGAAAAAGAGAAAACTTTGAGTGAAGTTAAAGATAATATGAAAGGGAGATTTATTATACTTGGGCTAAGACCGACTATAAGGGAAGGTAAAATTGGAGTGGAGTCAAAAAGTAACTCATACTATATTGCAAATTATCCTAAAAATCCTATAGGGGCGTTGGATTCATCTTTAATTAGCGATTTTCCAGATAATAGAAAATTTGAAGAGGTTATTGGTATTGATGAAAAAATTTATTTAAAAGAAATCCCTTTATATAATATTCCTGAAATAATTGTGCATGGAGATAAGACAGGAAAAATAAAATATAAAGGTAGTGAATATGACACATATTCTCGATTTTTTAAATTTGATAGTAGCTCTGCTTATGGTATAGATTTAAAAGATAATTTACCTAATAAATATACGATTTATATTGTGTGTAAAGAATGGGGAAATGCTTCTACGATACCAATTGTTAGAGGGAAAGGAATAATTGGAGGAAGAGATTCAGAGTTTGATTTTGGTTTTGATAAGTTTAATTATAGATTTAAAGAGGATGATGGAAGTTTTAATAACTATATTTCAATTGGGACGGGTACAAAAAATGAAAATTGGAATGTTATGGCACTATCTTTTAGTGGAAGTCAGGTTGATATATATAAAAATTTGGAAAAGATTGAAAGTATTAATTTGCCTGCAAACCATTTTAGCAAATCATTTGATAGTAATAACGAATTTATCCTAGGGAATGGTGCTGAAATAGATGTTGCAGAAGTCATTATTGGAAAAGAAACTGGAAAAAATGACGTAGAAGAGATGATAACGAGTCTAATGAATAAGTATGGGCTAATTCAATAGCAGTTGAAAAAGTTATAAAAAGGAGGTATTTCCATTGTCGATATTAAAAAAAAATAAAAATGTTAAAGAGGAAAAAATTGATAAAAAACCTTTCTTTAAGGTAAAGAGTAATTCAGGTGAAGGAAAAGTAAACCAAAAAAAAACAGTGAGCTTGTTTAAAAAAGGGAAAGAGGAAAAAAAGTCATTAGGCACAAAAAAAATATTGGGAGGTAAGTCTGACTTTTTTTATAAGACAAAGCATAGAAAAGGACTAATGAAAAATTCAGAAATGGTAATTAGTATAGATTTTGATACCAATAAAATGAAGTTTGTATATGGTAAAATCCAAAATAGAAAAATATATATTGAAAATATGTTTCTTATAGAACTGCAAAAAGACTGGTATTCAAACGGATTCGTTAATATACCTGCGCAAGAATTAGATTCTATTGTTGAAGTTTTAAGAAAGAATGGTATTAATACTAAAAATGCTATATGTACAGCTAAGAGTAGTAATATTTTGAAAAGGGAAATTGTTATTCCTAATATAAATCAAGCTGATATAGATTCATTGTTAAAATATGAGATGGGACAGTACCTACCAATTGAATCAAGTGACGCTGTTATTGAGTATATTGAAATAGAAAAATTTATTGATGAAGAAGTTGAAAAATTAAAATTATTGGTTGCTGTTATTCCAGAGAATATTGTTAAATCTATGTTGAATTTTGTTAATGGGTTAAAATTACTCCCATACGCTATGGATGAGAGCACTAACTCAATAGAGAAACTAATTAATTTTAATGAAGGATTTATAAATGAGGATTATGTACTAGATGAATCAATTGCTATTATAGAAATAAATGATGAAAATTCAAATTTTATAGTTTTTAAAAATGGTAAATACAAATTTAATACAGTTTTAGAATTTGGGTATAAAGACTTAAGGTCATTGGTTGCAGATGGACTAGATATAAGTGGGCATGATCTTGAAAAGAAGACCAATGTTTTTTTTGAAGACATGATAGAGAAAGCGTATAATAAAGATGAAGAATATTTAAAAGACAATGGAATAAAAGGTGTAGATTCTTTTGATAAAATAAATAATTATTTTATAAAATTATTCTTTAATAAAATGGAAGCATTTGTGGGAGAGGTTAGTAGGAGTATTAAGTATTATAGTATGCAAGATGAGAGTAATGAAATTAATCATATTTATATTTATGGTGGTGGGCTTTTTGAAATTAATATGTCTAAATTTTTAGAAAAAAAGCTAAATAAACCTACAAGAAGAATTGATTTTATAGACAGTGTTGTTCTAAATGAAAAAGATAAAGATAAAGTATCTAGTTTTTTAAATGCTATAGGTGCTGTTATAAGGTTAGAAGTATAAAGGAGGATATTGTATTTATGAAAGATTTCAACTTTTTTTCTCCATACAAAGGTGAGGGCAAAGAGAAAACAGATAAGGGAAAGCTTTTGATTACTACAACCTCCATATTGGTTGTTGGATTTATGGTGATTAGTGGGGCTTTTCAATTTTTAGAGTATAGAAACTTAACTAAAATGAAATCAGAAATGAATTCAACGATGGAAGATCCTTTATATAAAGAAAGAATTAAGATTGCGCAAGAAAAATCGGATATATTAGAACAAATGAAAATTGAACAGATATTTTTTGTTTCATTACAAGAAAATATATCTAAAATTCATAGTGTTAATGAGTATATAGTAAATTTCATTAAAAAAGAAATGGTTAAGGATATGTTTTTGGTTAGTTTGACTATATACGATAAAGAATTATCTATAGAGGGAAGAGCGCTAAATAAAAGTGTAATTGCACAGTTTGAAAATGATTTACGAAAGTCAAATTTGTTTAGTAAAATTTTGGTATATGAGATTAAGAAATCTGACAAAGATAAAAAGTATTATGATTTTTCTATTAGACTATTGATAAAGGAGGATACAGATGAAGCTAAGTAAGCGTGAAAAAATCCTTTTATTATTCACTTTTTTTATAGCATTAGGAGCAGCATATTACTATTTTGTCTTTGTGAAGGTGGCAGATAAACTGAGTATTTTAAGGACCGATGTCGAGCAAGTTCAAAAAGTATATGACATTCAGCAAGAACTTCTTTTGCGAGGGGCGAGATTAGATAATGATATTGAGATTCTGAAGCATGAAATTATCCCTATAGCCTCTAGATATTATGGTGAAGCAGAGCAGGAAGATTTTATATCAGAAATAATCAAGATCAATAAAAAGAGTGGGGTTGAGATTAAAAAAGTTTCATTTTCAGAAAATAAAAAATTTAGAATACAGGAAAAAAAAGAGGATGAAGCTGAAGCTCCTAATAACAAGATAGAGAATAATAGTAATGATAACTCAATATCAACTGATGCTAACGAGCAAAACATATCAAATGGTGAAAATGTAGAGAATGATAAAAAGAATGAATTTGATGGCAAAAAGCTAGAGTTGGTAGCAGTCAAGGAGGATGTTGAGCAAGGTCTTGATGGAGAAAATGAAAGTAATACAAAATTATTTCCTCAGATGGATCTGATAGAAGCTGAAATAGAATTTGATGCGACATATTCGCAATTAATTAAGTGGTTGAATGCTGTAGATAAAAACCCTAGGATAATAGTATCGAGACAATTATCCGCTATAGGTGATAAAGATATGGAGAGTTCGGATAAAGACATTATTTTGAAATGTAAGGCACTTATTAGTTTTTATAAAATTGAGAATGTTGATAAATATATACCAAGCTTTGTATCATTTACTAAGGTGAAACCGATTAAAAAAGGAAATGTAGAAAATCCATTTAAGCCTTACAAGTGGGCAATTATTGAAAAGCAGATGAGTGAAATAAATAGCATTGAAGAAATTTTAATGAGCTATTATAAAACAGGCAACTCTGAAAGTGGCTCTCCTTACAAAAAAAATATAAATGAAGCTGATTCATATAAGAATCTTTATGGATTTTTGCGAAAAAGCTTTTTATATGACTTTGAAGATGGCAGTATTGAATTAAAGAAAAGTACAAATAAAATAATTGCTAATGGAGAGATCACGAACAAGAATGTTTCCAGTGGTATGGCAGCTGGAACTGTTAGGTTTATATTTCCAGGAGAAGGTTCAGATGAAAAATTATTTATTGATTTATCAAAGAAATCTATTATGTTATATGAAAAAGCAGATTCTGTAAGTTTCTCGCTATTTGCAACGGAAGAGATACCAGTGGAGGTAGGGTTTATATTTTTAGATAAAAACAATCAAGAGTATCAGGTTACTATAGCAAGCGAGATAAATTGGAGAGGGTGGAAAGACTTAACTTATGATCTTAGTGGATTGAAAAATTATCCTGTAACAATAAAAGGGATATATGTGAAAAATAGTAATGAAGGTCAGAAGATTGAATCAGAACTTATATTTGATAGTATTTCAATGAACTCTCTAGGTAAAAAATAAGGAGTATAGGTAATGTATTATATTTTGGTAATATTTTTGATAGGAACAATATTTTTATATTTAGCGAAAATATTAAATAAATTCAGGGTGATGAAATTAAAATCAAGATATTTATTTATTACGATTATAGATTTAGTGTGGTTGATTATTTTCCCTTTTTTAGTTAAATTCAATATAAATTTCGAAAATGCTTTAGTACTAGTTATTTTTATGGGGATGATTAATTATGTTGCATCTAAAATTTATATCAGTTTAAATACTAAAAAACAGGGGAAGAATGTTTTGTTAAATATATATGAAAAATAAAAATTGTCGTGGAGGTGACCTTATGTTGTTAGAGAATATTTATGGGAAGTCTGTTATTACTCTCAAAGAAGGTAAAAAAATTGCTACAGTAGGAAGGTTGTTGTTTAATAGAAAAAACAAAGCATTAGAATTTGTTGTATTAGATTTTAAGAAAACAACTAATGATGATTATAAGTTTATATCTTTTAAAAGTATAGAGGGTATCGGAGATTATGCATTGGTTATAGATAGCGAAAATGTTGTAGAGGAACTGAGCCTAGAGGAGTTTAAAGAGGTTTTTTCTGAAAGGCTTACTGAAATTGTTGGAGAGTTTATTATTACAATAAAAGGCAATAAGGTTGGATTAGTAAAAGAAATATCAGTTAGTGAAGATGGTGGAAAGCTGATAGAACTGTATGTTGAGAGTGATGAGCAAAACTTGAAAAAAATATGTGCCAAAGAAATTCTAACTCTTGGAAAGGATGTTATAGTTATAAATGACAGAAAAGAAAAATCTTCTGATGAGAATAGTTCAGATTATAGAAAGCTTAAGGAAGAAGATGCATTAGCTGATTATGTGGAAAATGAAGTATCTAATAATATAAATTTTGAAGAAGATTTTCATGAAATTAGGGAAGAGTTTCTTGTCAAAAAAAGTGAACATTTTTCTGATGAAGAGTTTAAAGGTGTGATAGTAACAGAGAATGATGAAAGCGATATAGATTTGAATTTTCAAAAACTAGATTGTGAATCTGATATAAACTCATTTGACTTAGAATCTGATGTAGACTCATTTGACTTAGAACCTCATAAATTTGATGATGAAAAGATTTTGAGTATAGATAGTGTGGATAATGAAAATTTTGTAAATGACGATTTAACAGAGAAAATAGCTTCTTTAGACAATGATTCTATCGTGGGGGATGTTAAGGATGAAAATTCAGATGAGTTGAATTATAATGGTGATTTTTATATTAGAGGAAAAGATGATATTGAAGATCTTAGCGATGAAAGAAGTATATTAATAAAAAGATTTATTGAAAAGCAAAGGAATACATTGGTAGGTAAAAAAGTTACAAATGATATTATTGGTATTTCAGGCAATGTTTTGGTTAATAGTGGAGAGATGATAACTATTGATATTTTTGATAGAGTATATAAAGATAGTATAGATTCTATTCTAGAAATGGCAATGTTTTCTGAATAAAATTTTAGATTGGACTGAGGGTTTTGTTAAAAAAATGGATTAATAAGAAACTTTTTGTAGAGTGTTTTATGATTGCTACTATAGTATCTATAGTTACTTTTATGACATTAGTAATAATATACTTTATATTAGGAAATAATATAGAAGTTGTAATTGATGGAAATAAAAGAAAATTTTCATCACTGGAAGAAATAAATGATTACATTGACAAAAGTTTTCCTCAAAATTTGATAATAAAAAATTCTATTGATAATAATAAAAGTGTAGAGATACCGTTAAAAAACTTGGGGGCAACATATTTAGATGAATATAATTTAGAGCTTATAAATAGATATTCTAATAGGGATATGTCAACAAAAGTTAAAGACTTTTATTTTCCTAGTAAAAGCGGAAACAGGGATATTATTTTAAAAAAGAGCTTAATTTTTTATAACCCTAATGAAGTTTGGAATTTTATTGTAAACAATATGGAAAAATTAAACTATAAGCCTAAAGATGCATATATTCATGAAATAAATGAAAAGTTGGTAATTGAAAATGAAGAAAACGGTTTGGCGTTTGATGTTTATAATTTATTTGATGTCATAAAGAAATCACTAAAGTCAGGTAATATAACTGGAATAGAAGTTAAAGGTTATTTAGTGGAGGCTAACATAAAGTCAGAGAATCTAAAAAAATATAAGAGAATTGTTGCAAGAGGGAGTCTAGAGATACAAAGTAAGCATTTTTCAAATAATATAATAGAAATATTGGTTGAAAATTTGAATAATACTGTTATAAAGGGAGATAGACAAATAGAAATAAAAGCAAATTTTTATAGTTATTTGACAAGCATCTTAAATGGAAAATTTTTTTCTGAAGAGGAAGAAAAGTTAATTTATAAATTTGCTGATCAAATATTTGATATTGTAAAAAATGCTTTATTAGATGGTAATTGTCATGTTAAATATGATAAAAGTACCAATAGCATGAAAGTCTATACAGATAAAGGGAAAGAGGTTATAGTAAGTAGTTATTTGGAAATGGATCAAGTGAAAATTTTAATTGTATCGGTGGAGTAGGATGGAGAATATTATTGTAGTTTTGATGTTTATTTTAGCACTTTGTTTAGGTAGTTTTTATAACGTGGTTATATATAGAATGCCACTGGACTTAGGGATTGTAAAGGGTAGATCGTTCTGTCCGGAATGTAATACTTCATTGAATGGTTTTGATTTAATTCCTGTGGTTAGTTATATAGTACTTAAGGGAAAATGTAGGTATTGTAAAAGTAATATATCATTAAGATATCCTTTAATAGAGATTACAACAGGATTGTTAATGTTATGTTCATATTATAATAATGTATCTATCACTAGCACTTTAAGATTTTTTGTTTTTTGGTCTATGTTATTGATAGTTACAATGATTGATTTTGATCATATGTTTATTTTAGATTCTATGTTAATATTTTTTGGGATCATTGATGTTGTATTCATAGTTCTTGTTAAGAGCGACATTGGAGGTGGTATTAAAGGTGCTATAGTATGTGGTTCAATATATCTGATTATATATTTAGTTTCAAAATTCTTTTATAAGAGAGAAGTTTTTGGAATGGGAGATGTACTTTTAATGATTAATATAGGATTATTTTTAGGTGAAAAATATAGTATATTAGCTTGTTTTTTTCCTTTTTATGTAGCATCATTTATTTTATTAGTACAGTATTTTTTGAAAAAGAGGATTGCGTTAAAATCGGAAATACCTTTTGGACCGTATATTTGTGCATCTGCATTTATAATTAGTTTATACGGAGATGCTATCCAAAGTTATATAATGAACATATTATAGATTGTTATTTTAGTGTTTTAAAGGAGAACCAGTGTGAAGAAAAAATATAGAATATCTTATTTTATCCTAGTGGTTGCATTAATATCCAGAGGTTTATGTGCTAATGGATATTTTTTGGATACTAATAGAAAAGAAGATAATTTAGTTTCTGAAAATTATATTCAAAAAACAACTTTAAAATCTAGAACATATGAGGTAATAGGGGGAAAAGATATAATTGATAATGCGGTGGTCATAGAGAAGTCAGAATTATCAAATAAGCCTATCATTATTGAAGCTAATTCTAATAATAAAAAGGATGCAGATGATACTATATTTTTGATAAACACGGATAAGATTACGTTAAAAAGTGAAGTATCAGCTAATATTTTAGATGGATTTTTGAAAGGCACAAATTTGTATGGATTAGGGGAAGCTTTTAAAAAAGCAGAAGAAGATTATGACATAAATGCTATTTTTTTGGTTGGATTAGCTTTACATGAATCTAATGGTGGTAAAAGTAGAATAGCTTTAGAGAAAAATAATATTTTTGGTTTTCAAGCTTACGACTCAAGTCCATATAGGAGTTCAAAAAAATTTTCAAGTCGTGAGGAATGTATAGATATAGTTGCGAAGTATCTATCAAAAAATTATTTATCTGTAAATGGACGATATTTTGAGGGTTACAGCATAGAAGCATTGAATATTCATTATGCAACAGATCCTGATTGGGGGAAAGGTATAAAAATGAATATTTATAATAAGTTTATGAAAATTTAAAAAGAGAAACTGTTATATAGAACACACAAAATTGAGAGGGGAAATATGAAAATTTTTGCAAAGATTTTGTCTTTGAGTTTATCTATAATTATATTATTTGGATATAAGAACAGCTTTTCATTGTTAGAAAATGAAATTATTAAAATAGATGTAACAAGGAACAATATAGATTCATCAACTGTTGTAATAGACTTCAATAATATGAATTTGGATTATTTTAATTTGTATATGGATACTAATTTTTCTAGATTGAATAGAATTATTAAACAAGCTATATCTTCTAATAAAGATACTTTTTTGATAAGAAGCAAAGAAATTGTTGATAAGAATTTTTTGAAAGAGGTTTTAGAGCTGATAACAGCATATAACGGTTATTCATTTAAATCATATGAAGTTAATTCTGTTAAAGATAAAAATAATATTTACAATTTAATTATAAAAGTTAATTATAGAGAAACTGAGTATGAGAGAAAAAAAGTGAATGAATGGGTTAGTATGGAAATTCTTAAGAATGTAGACCCCATAGAAGATCCTAAAGAAAAAATTAAAAAGATAAACGAGATAATTACAAAATCTTTAAATTATGATTCAAGCTTATTATATAATACAGCGTACCAAGGAGTTTATGAAGGTAAGACAGTTTGTGATGGTTATGCAGTATTGGTTTATAGAATGATGCTAGCAGCTGGGTTTAGCGATACATTAACAGTATCAGGGCTAGCAACCAATAATGGTAAAGATTATATTGAACATAGGTGGAACATGGTAAAGCTTGAAGGTAAATGGTATCATGTAGATGTTACATTTAATGATACTGGTGAAAATATAAATGATTATTTACTAAAAAATGATAGTTTTATGGTGAAAAATCATAAATGGAACAAGAGTAGATATCCTATATCATATTGATAGAGAAGCTAATTAAGAGAAATTTTTTATGCTAAATAAAATATATTGTTAACTTCATTGTGTAATATATTTTGTTTATTTAAGTATTAAAAGGATAGGCAAATTTATATTTTTTTGTTGTCAAAAGAAGTTTTCAATAGCATAGAAAAGTACTATGTTATTGAAATGTTGATTGGAGAGATGATTATGAAATATTTTAGAGACGAAATTAAAAAAATATTTAGCGGTATTATGTCCATAGTTATTATATTACTTAATATGACTTACATAAATGCAGATGGTCTAAATAATTCATATATAGAAGATAATTATTTAGAAAATATAAATAGTACTGATATTAAGGATACTGATATAATTAAAAATATTGGTAGCACTATAACCAAAGATGTGAAAGAAAACGATATACCAGATGATTGGGCATTTAAAGAAAGTAGTCGCAGATTAAATGATATAATTAGAGAGCGCTATGATGTGGATAAAGATGGTGACGGCTATATCTCAAAATCAGAGGCAGGGGATTTCACAGGAGATATAGATTTTTTTTCTGATTATATTGGTTGTACTTTGGATGGAATTGAATATTTTACAAAAGTGTCTAGAATTGAGATAATTGCGTGTGATTTGAAAGGCAATATACCTGAAGGAGTTGGGAATTTAGTAAATCTGATTGAATTAAATTTAAAGGGAAATTATATGGATGGGAAAATACCTGATAGTATATGTGAATTATCCAGTTTAAAAGTTTTAGATTTATCTTTTAGTGACTTTGAAAATATACCGCTCAACATAGGAGATTTAACAGAATTAGAATATCTAAATATAGCAGGTTCTGGGTTAAAAGATGGAATACCAGAGAGTATTATTAAGCTAAAAAAACTTAAGGAACTAGATTTATCAAGAAACAGAAATCTAGGGGGAAGTATACCTATAAGAATTGGAGATTTGGATAATCTTACAGATTTAGTATTAAGCGATTCTGGGATAGAGGGAACGATACCATTTAGTATTGTAGATATGGATAGTATTGAAAATATAGAACTAAGCCATAATTATTTAACTGGTAGCATTCCAAATGATATTGGAGATTTATCCACTTTGAAATATTTTACTTTTAATAGTAATTTTATTAGTGGAGAGTTACCAAATAGCATAAAAAATTTGAGCAAATTAAATATGTTAGATGCATCAAAAAACAACATTATGTCTATACCAGAGGAAGTATATGCTTATTTATCTAAAAATATTATTAGTAAATTAGAAGATCAGGTAGGGACATTTGATATTAAAGAACTAGCTATATTAAGTGAAGATTATGAATTTAATGGAATACCTGCTTATCTCCAACTGGATAAATATGGATCGCCTTTAATATATAATTTAAGTAAAGTGTCTGAAAATGATAGTTCTAGTATTATATATAAACCAGGATTTGTGGATAGTATTATTGGGAAGACGATAGACCCTAAAATAAGTAGAGATAAGGATGGAAGTGTAAAGGTAACTGTGTCAGGTAGCGATATAACTGAAGAGGGGGACTACAGGTTATATGTCTATTCTTTGGTAGGTCCGTTTAGTGTAAGGAATGGATACGATTTTGGACCTGGAGTATTATATACTACAAAATTTAAAGCTATAGCAAGAAAACCAGTAGAAGAGATAGACTATATAAAAGCTTTTACAGATGGAGAAGAAGGAAAGAAGACTAGTGAGAAAATAGACATAAAAATATCGAAGGAGCCGGAAGCGGGGAAGTTAAGTGTAGATAATGTAAGTCTAGGTCTAAAAAATTCTACAGGAACTATTGAAAAAAGAAGAGTAAGTTCTAAAGGAAACGGGGAGTATGAAGTAGAAATAAGTGGAACTTGGAATGAAGGAGATGTGGTAGATGTAAAACTGGAGAAGGATAAGGTTATATTCAAGCCAGATACACTAGATATAAAACTTCATAAAGAAAACAAGATAAAAGTAGAAGAGATAGACTATGTAAAAGCTTTTGCAGATGGAGAAGAAGGAAAGAAGACTAGTGAGAAAATAGACATAAAAATATCGAAGGAGCCGGAAGCGGGGAAGTTAAGTGTAGATAATGTAAGTCTAAGTCTAAAAAATTCTACAGGAACTATTGAAAAAAGAAGGGTAAGTTCTAAAGGAAACGGGGAGTATGAAGTAGAAATAAGTGGAACTTGGAATGAAGGCGATGTGGTAGATGTAAAACTGGAGAAGGATAAGGTTATATTCAAGCCATATACACTAGATATAAAACTTCATAAAGAAAATAAGATAAAAGTAGAAGAGATAGACTATATAAAAGCTTTTGCAGATGGAGAAGAAGGAAAGAAGACTAGTGAGAAAATAGACATAAAAATATCGAATGAGCCAGAAGCGGGGAAGTTAAGTGTAGATAATGTAAGTCTAGGTCTAAAAAATTCTACAGGAACTATTGAAAAAAGAAGGGTAAGTTCTAAAGGAAACGGAGAGTATAAAATAGAAATAAGTGGAACTTGGAATGAAGGAGATGTGGTAGATGTAAAACTGGAGAAGGATAAGGTTATATTCAAGCCAGATACACTAGATACAAAACTTCATAAAGAAAAAGTTAATGAATCTAGAGTAACAGAAAGCACCTTAGTAAGTAATAACCCAACTATGAATAAAAAAGTTTATAGAACGTTTGTAATGGGATATCCTGATTTAACGTTTAGAGCAGATAAGAACATTAGCCGAGGAGAAGTTGTTACTATATTTTCAAATATCTTGGAAGATTATTATACAGATGAGAAATATGTAAATCCAAGTTTTAATGATATTGACAGTTTAATTTGGTATAGGGGAAGGATAGGTTATTTAGAAAAACTAGGAATGATTAAGGGATATCCAGATGGAAGTTTTAGAGGAGAAGCCCCAATAACAAGAGCAGAGTTTGTAATAATTGTAGCAAACTTTGATAAGTTAGAGCCTATAAAAATTAATCCGTTTAATGATATTAATGAAAGCTATTGGGCAAGGGAATATATATTATCAGTAGCGAATAAAGGTTGGGTATCAGGTTATCCAGATGGAAGTTTTCGGTCAGAGCAATATATAACAAGAGCAGAAGTAGTAACTATAGTTAATAATATGTTAGGTATAAAGGTAGATAAGGAATATATAGATGCTAACGTAGGAACTATAAAGACGTATACTGATTTAAGTAAATCTCATTGGGCATATTATAATATAAATGCAACATCCTAACAATATAAAGGGCTTCTGTAATAAATATGGGTAATAACAAATCATACTAGCTTAAAGAAGCTAGTATGATTTGTTTAAAAAAAGAATCTAAATTTCAATATCAAATTGAACACATAGTAAGAATAATGTCTAATATAAATTTATAATTTCTAAATCTTATCTAGATACTAATCAAGTATTTTAGCATCTAATGTAATAGAAGACAAATCTGTACATTTATTTAAATACTTGTTGATGTATATTAGTTATGGTATTATATAAAGTATAGTGATATTGAAAAAATTATATTAAACTCTTAATCAAGGGAGGCATTACCTATGAGAAAAGTGTTTGAATGGACATCAGGTATTGTAGGAATCTATGTTTTGGCAAGTTACATGTTTAAAAATACAAGACTATATTATATGTCTTTATTTATATTACTTATAAGCCAAGCTATATTGGAAATATATAGTTATAGGGAAACTAAGCGTAAGATTCATCTTATTATACCTGTTACAGGGGGTACTCTAGTAGTAGTGTTTATTATTTTAAAAGTTATGGGGAAGGTTTAATTAATAAGGCTCACGATCTAAGGAGTGATTTCCATGGATTGTGAGCCTTATTAATTTATAGGATTATATTAACTTTACTTCCACCGATTTTATCTTTTTTGATTACAAGCTGTTTGTCAATCTTTTCTTTCAATTCGCCTACATGGGAGATTATGCCCACAAGTCTATTACCTTCTGAAAGAGAGGATAGGGTTTTAATAGCTGATGACAGAGATTCATCGTCTAAGGAGCCAAAACCTTCGTCAACAAACATAGTATCAAGACGTATGCCCCCAGAAGAGGCTTGGATCTCGTCAGATAGTCCAAGAGCCAGGGATAAGGAAGCTTTGAAGGATTCACCACCGGAAAGGGTGTTTACACTTCGGGTCGAGCCGTTGTAATGGTCAATTATATCAAGATCAAGACCACTTTTACCCTGTTTGTTTTCTTGTTCCGTCCGTCTTTTAAGTTCATATTGACCATTAGACATCATCATTAGGCGGGTGTTTGCTCTAGCTATGATTCTGTCAAAATAAGTCATCTGGATAAAGGTTTCAAGTGTGATTTTTTCTTTTCCAGAAATATTCCCGTTTGCTGTTTTAGAAAGGGAATCAATTAATTTGGACTGTTCTTCCAATTGAACTTGAAGGTAGGACTGAGTATTTATATTTTCAAGTAAAGCTTTGTTTTTGTCTAAGCGAGAGTGAAGTACTCTTGATTTTTCGTTAAGTTCATCTTTTATAATATTTAATTCAGCTCTTCTTTCTTTTGAGGAAGAAAGATCCAGTTTATCGACATTTTCAATTTTAGATTTTATTGCTAGTATCTGGCCTTCAATGAGGTTTACCTTATTCTTATGTTTACCTTCATTTTCTAAGGCATTTTGAAGAGCCTTTTTCATTTCTTCTAACTGTGTTTCCATTTCGCCTATGTGATGTTCTGCCTCTCTTTTGCTCTTAAATTCTAAAGCCTTAGCTAAGTCGTTTTTTAACTCGATGTTTGCTTTAAGTTCTGTCTTAAGTTGAATCTCATTTTTTTCATTCTCAGCTATTTTATTCTTTATATCTAAATGTTTGGCTTTGTTTGATGGATGATTTTCAGATATAGAATTGAAATATAATATTTGTTCTGTTATTTTTTTAGCTTCATCAGTTAATTTTTGAAGCTGAGAGTTATTTTCTTCTAAGTTTAGTTTGATTAGTCTAGGCATTTTTTCAAATTCATATTGAAGGTCTATGGATTTGGCACTTTTTATTAGTTCTTCTTTTTTATTTTCTTTATTTAATTTAATTGAATTTGACTCTAAGCTCAAGCCAGTTACTTCTTTTGCCAGTATATCATAGTGCTTTTGTGCCTTTTCCACTTCTTCTTTGGTAGGTGCATCTTCACCTAATATAGCCTTTTTAGGATGTTCCATTGAACCACATACAGAACAAGGTTCTCCATCTTTTAGTCCCTTGGCTAATATTCCTGCCTGCTGATCTAAATACTGTTTATTCTTTAGATAATAAATATTATTAGCTTCAGCAGAATGAAGGGATTTTTCTTTATAAGTGCTTTGTATAGTTTCTAATCGGGCAGATAAATTTTGAAATTCATCATAACCGTCTATTAGAGAAAGCAATACTTCTTTTTCACTTTTCAAGTCTTTTTCTTTGGATTGAAGATCCTTAAGTTTTAAAGGGCAGTCTTTTAGGGTCTCAAGTTTTTTTTCATTATCTTCAATCTTTTTTTGGAGTTTTTCTTCATCAAACTTATACTGTTCTATATCCTTTTGTAGTTTATCCAATTCCATCTGAGCTTTATTCATTTTATTTGATAGCTCTTCTAGTTGAAAATATTTGGGAAGACTTAGGTTTAAGGCTGTTATATTCTGGGAAAGTTTTATACGCTCATTTTCTTTGTCTTTTTCAACTTTAAGCTGGATACCAGCTTCTTCTAAGGCTTTAGTTGCTTCAACAAGATTTAAGTTAAAGTTTTCAAGTTTTTCTTTATCATTTTCTATTGCCTCTGCCTTAGTTATGATTTCTATTAATTTTTCAGTTTCTTTTTGAATATTATTAAGTTCTTTGTCTATTTGCTTATATTCATTTTCATCTTGAGCTATTATTTCAACTATTAGTTGTAGGATTTCATTCATTGGAACTTCTGAGGATTTAGCTTTTTCAAGTTGAAGATTTAAAACACTATCTTCTTTAAAGGTGATATCTTTAATAAATCCATTGATTCTTTCTTTATTAAGTTTTAATTTATCTGAAATTATCTTTGCCTTATCTTTTAAATCCTCTTGTAAAGCTTCATATAATCTGGTGTTGAATATTTTTCTGAATATTTTCTTTCTATCTTCAGTGGAAGCAAGAAGGAGTTTTAAAAATTCTCCCTGAGCTATCATAGATATTTGGGTAAATTGTTCACGATTAATACCTACAATTTCTATTATTGCATTTTCAACTTCTTTTTGTTTGGTTATAACCTTTCCGTTAGGGAAGTGAAGTTCAACTTCAGCTTTTTGGATTGTTAGTCCGTCGCCACGTTTGGATA
Organism: Filifactoraceae bacterium; assembly: GCA_051655155.1. Lineage (GTDB taxonomy): Bacteria > Bacillota > Clostridia > Peptostreptococcales > Filifactoraceae > JBOFZL01. The sequence goes on along the minus strand of JBOFZL010000040.1, from coordinate 5,821 downwards.
TACGCTGATATTCGGGATTTCGTTTGATGTAATACTCTTTATCGTTATAAATGAAATTAAGTTCTACAAAGGTTGGGGTATTACTATCTGCATACTTACTACGAAACATAGTAGCATTTCTTGTATTGCCACTGGGTTCTCCATAAAGAGCATAGGTTATGGCATCAAAGATTGTGGTTTTTCCAGCACCTGTATCTCCTGTAATAAGGTAGAGCCCATTTGTCCCTAATTTATCTAGGTTTATTTCAGTTTCAGATGCATAGGGGCCAAAGGCTGATAGCGTAAGTTTTGTTGGTCTCATTATGCATCCTCCCATATAGCTTCGATAGTATTTTGTAAAAATTCTTCTTGATTTTTGGTGAGTTCACTGCCATTTTGTAATAAATAAAGCTCAGCGAATAGCTCTAAAGGTGTTTTTTCTTCTACGTTAGTTGCACACTGAACAGTAGAGGAAGTGCGAGTTCTCTTATTATCATAGTCTAATTTCATAATATTAGGGTAGACTATGCGTAGTTTGGCAAGGGCATCATAAACATCTTCCTGGTCTGTAAGGGTTATGTGCAAGTAGTCGTTAGTATTAGTGTTTTCATAGAACTGTTTATTTACAATTTCATCATAGCTACCCTTTATTTCACGGAGATCTCGTTGTGGAACAAGTTCCACAGTTTTAATTGAGATATCATTTTTTTCTTTAAGCTCTACAAGGGTTACACTTTTTTTGTGGTTACACTCAGAGAATGAGTATTTAAGTGGTGTTCCTGAATAACGTATGGTATCACGTAAAATCTTTTGGGGTCTATGCAGATGGCCTAGTGCCACATAGTCAAAGTCAGAAAATATACTTCCATCAACATTATCAGAGCCTCCCACAGATAATTCTTCTGAATCACTGGTGATTGCACCTGTAACAAACTGATGGGTTATAAGTACATTCCTAGATTTGTTGTCTAAGGAAATAGAGTCTAGAATAACTTTTATCCCATCATTATAGGTTTCAATTTTTGAATCTGGAAATATCTTTCTTAGATTTGCAGGCTTGACAAATGGAAGAAGGTGAAAGTTCACTTCTCCTATATTATCTTTAAGCTTTATGGTTTTAATTTTACCATTAAAAGTAGGGGATATGTGTATCCCTGATTTATCAAAGATTTTATTTCCGAAGGAAAGACGTTCAGGGCTGTCGTGATTGCCACTTATAATCAATACTGTAAGATTTCGTTTGGCAAGATGCTCTAAAAAGTCATTAAACAGTTCTATAGCTTCAGTAGGAGGCAGGGACTTATCGTACACATCTCCTGCAATAATCACTGCCTGTGGTTTTTCTTCATCAATAATGTTTAGTATTTTAATTAATATATATTCTTGGTCTTCAATCATAGAAAATTCGTTGACACGCTTTCCTATATGAAGGTCAGATAAATGTATAAATTTCATAGTTCTCCTTCTGATAGCAATAAATATATGGTTATAAACTTAAATGCTTTTTAGCCTTTAGATTATCTTATTTTTTAAAACTCCAATTCCTTGAATCTTACATTCCACAGTATCACCGGACTTTAAAAATTTTGATGGTTTAAAACCCATGCCTACTCCAGATGGAGTTCCTGTAAGTATAATATCTCCTGGTTCTAGGGTGCAACCCTGAGAAAATATAGATATGAGTTTAGGGATATCAGAAATAAGGTAGGATGTATTGGAATTTTGTCTTAACTCACCATTTATATAGGATTGGATATCCAGTTTAAGCGGTAGAGAAAGGTCTGATTTTTCCACTATCCATGGGCCTAAGATTGAAAATCCATCTAGGCTTTTACCCTTATACCATTGGTCATGATTTTTTTGTAAGGTTCGTGAAGTCATATCATTGGATATGCTGTAGCCGAATATATATTCTTCTGCTTTTTCAAGGGGGATGTTTTTACCTTCCTTACCTATGATAATAGCTAGCTCCACTTCATAGTCCAGCCTGTGATCAAGGGATAGATGCCCATAAATATCTTCATCAGGTCCGGTGAGTTTACATGCTCTCTTTGAAAAATAGACAGGGGCAGAAGATTCATTAATCTGGATTTTTGAGCTTACCTCTGCTAAGTGATCGCTGTAGTTAACTCCCACACAGATAAGGTCATGGATTGGTCTATCAATAGGAGCTAGTAGTTTAATTTCATCTAAGGCTATGGACTTAACCTTATCTGCTACAATATCAAGTCTAAGTTTTTCTAAGGTAGGCTCGTCTAAAATTTTAATAAGTTCTATCATTGAAGTTATATCTTTGCATAAACCTAAGTCACAAGTTAAATATACTCTTTCTCCGTTTTTAACACCTAGTACTTCTTTATTATTGTAAAGTCCTCTTAAAAATTCCATAATTTTACCTCCAAAGTGTTATTTTCTTAAATTATAACATAGATACTTAGAGTAAAAAAGTATAATATAGTTTATGATATTTTAAGGTTGGTAGATGGAATAGGGTACTAATTTTATTTTGTATGAGATATTGTATAAGAAAGTGCTTTTTCGCTTTTTATAACACTTTATTAAATTTGAATAGGCTTGATCAAAGTTGTATCTGTAAAATTCATTTGACAGATACATAGGTGTATGTTATCGTTAAGTTGACAAATAAATAAAAAATAATTATTGGTGCGCACTTACTGGTGCGATAATAGGGAATTAGGTGTGAATCCTGAACAGTCCTGCTGTCGTGAAGATGTAGCTTTTTTAATGCAATACTTCTGTTGCATAACCACTGAGAATTTCTTGGGAAGGTAAAAGAGTGTCAATGTCTAAGTCGAAAGACCTGCCAATGATTTTTCAGTATAACTTCACAGGATATGGGGTTTATTGATTTTTTTGCAGATGTTGTTCGCTATTTTTTTGGCGTGAATTGTGAGAATTATCAACCTCAGTCTTGTGACTGGGGTTTTTTATTTTATTAATTTTAATGGAGGAGAATTGTAATGAAGAAGAAAATTATTGTTATACTGCTCAGTCTTATTGCTATTTTTACGTATGTTATGTTAGACAGTGATCACATGAAATTTAATGAACAAGCGTTAAAAAGTGGCTATCAATCAGTTGAACAAGATGTAACTAAAAAAGTGGAGAATTCGTCTACAGAAAAAAGTGCAGGTGGACAGGTATCTACAAGCGGAGAAAAGGATTCATCAAATGATGTAAAGAAGCCCGACTCAACAGAAGGTAAAGCAACAAAAGAAGTTGCACCAGAAAAGTCACTTAATGAAGAAAAAGGTTCAAATAATACTGAAACAAAAGAATCGGTACCTATAAAAGAATCCAATACATCATCTACTAAACTAGAGGATGGAAATACTGCCACTCCAAGTGTAGCGAAAGAAAGTAAACCCTTAGAGAGTAAGGAAAAAACTCCAATTAAAGAGGGAACAGAAGTAAGTAAATCAACTAACACTAATACTGAGAAGGCAAATACTGAAAAGATACAGGATAAGAATGAGAAAATAGCTTATTTATCCATAACTGGAGTGGATGATAAGGTTGCGATACTTTCCAAGGATTCTTTTGAAATTGAAGAAGGAGATACTGTATTTACTTTATTACAAAGAGCTACGAAAGATAGAAAAATACAGATGGAATTTACAGGAAAGGGAGCAACTTGCTATGTTGAAGGTATTGATAATTTATATGAGTTTGACAAAGGCGAGGGAAGTGGTTGGATGGTCTGCGTTAATGGAATTTATATTAATAAAAGTTCTGATGTTTGGCCAATCAAAGAGGGGGATTATATAGAATGGAAGTATACAAAAGATTTAGGAAAGGATATAGGGGGAAGTTTTTAATTGAAAGTCGTTTTTATGCTTGTCATCCATCTGTTGCACTGCTGTATTTTATAGGAATATTTACTTTTGTATTTATATTTCAACATCCACTATTTTTGATAACTACCACCTTAGGAAATTTACTTTTATGTAGATATTATATTGACAGTATTCATATGAAATCAGCAGCAAGGATGGGTATTATTCTTCTTGTATTTACTCTTGTAATAAACCCGCTTATAAATCATAGAGGGGAAACCATGCTATTTTATTTGCTAGGAAATCCAGTCACTTTAGAGGCTATCTTGTATGGGGGTTCAGCAGGTTTGATGATTTTCAACTTGATTATGCTATTTTTGCCATTAAATATATTAATTGATAGTGAGAGATTTTTATATTTATTTGGACATATTTGTCCTAAATTGGCATTTATCACTAATATGTCTTTGAGATATACTAATGTGTTGAAATCACGTGGAACAGATATGGCAGATATACAAAAGACCAGAAATATTTATATTGATAAGGGTACTATAAAAGAAAGGTTTCAAAATGGAGGGAAGCTCCTTTCTTCACTGGTTACTTCAGCATTAGAAGAGGGGATGCTTATTTCGGAAGTTTTAAAATCAAAAGAATATGGGGGGAAGACACGAAGCAGATTTGTTTTTTATAGGTTAACGAGAAGTGATATAACTTTATTGGCTGTTATGATAATATTGATATTTTCAAGCGTTATATTATCAACTTATGGTGTAGGTAAGTTTGGATATTATCCCCAAATTACATCTTTGAAATTGGATTATAAGACCTTAGCTGCCTACACTATTATGATAGTATACTGGGGGTTGCTTCCGTTGGTAGAGATAACTAAGTGATTAGAATTAATAACTTATAAAGGAGTTGTATTTTATATGAATAATGATTGGAAAAATAAGAATTATGCATTTTTTAGCAATAAGGTTTGTGAGGCATTCCCTTGCCATCCTGTAGCGGATAGAGATAACTTTAATTGTTTATTTTGTTATTGTCCCTTGTATTTCTTAGAGGATGAGTGTGGTGGGTACTTTACCTATTTACAAAATGGAGTAAAGGATTGTAGCCAATGTGGTTTTCCTCATGGAAGAGATAATTATGGTCTTGTTGTAGAGAAGTTGTTTGCGGCAAAAACTAAGAAGGCGATGGATTAGAAAGGGGTGTCTGATATTATTACGTTTGAAGGATTTTCTTTTCAGTATGCTGGATCAAACAAAGTCGCTTTACATGATATAGATTTTAATATAACAAAAGGTGAAATTACTGTACTAGTGGGAGCTTCCGGTTCTGGAAAGACTACACTTCTAAAATGTATAAAGGAAGAGATTGCACCAGTTGGATTACAAAGTGGAAGTATTATACGACAAATACCTTCTTCTGATATATGTATGGTGTTTCAAAATCCTGAGGTACAGTTGGTTTGTGGGAGTGTCCGTTATGATCTGGTGTTTCACATGGAAAATCTAGGTATACCTAGAGAAGTTATGAAAAGACGACTAGCAGAAACTTGTTGTTATTTTGGGATAGAGCCTCTGTTACATAAAAAGCCAGAGGAGTTATCTGGAGGACAAAAACAACTGATTGCTCTATGTGCAGCACTGATGGTACAGCCTACATTATTACTTTTAGATGAACCTTTAAGTCAACTGGATCCTTTAGCAACACTGGAATTTTTGGACTTATTAAAGCGCATTAACCAAGAGTTTGGGGTAACTATTTTAATGAGTGAACATAGACTTAGTGATTGTATAGGTATTGCAGATACAATAGCTATTATGGATAAAGGTGAAATGGTGGAGTTTGGAGAAACAAGGAGGGTATTGGAAAATATATGGAAAAATAAAAAAGAACATCTTTTTATGCATATTCCGGAAATAACTAGAGCATCACTGATGCTTATGGACAAACCGTTGCTTACGCCAAGAGAGTTAATTTGTTCTCTTAAAAAAGATATTTCATATAAGTGGAAGCCTTATAAAGACAAGGACTTA
>JBOFZL010000039.1:0-46273 GCA_051655155.1 Filifactoraceae bacterium | reverse complement strand
ACTCATAAGATAGTCCTTTCTTTCTTAAAGATTTTATTTCTTATATAGTACAAGAAAATGTATGGTAAATCAAGTTATTTTATGTTAAAACAATAAAAAAACACAAAATAACTAATTATAGACAAGTTTGATTTTCACTGTATATTTATTGAAAAATTAGATGGATTTTTATAAAAATTAGTGATATTATAGATTTGAATAGGATTAGTTGATTATAAATTTGTATATTAGATAAAGTTTATAGATGTGTTAAATTGTGGAATTGAAATGTCAGATATGGTGGAGGTAGTATGTTAGCAGATGAAAGGTACAATATAATTCTTGAAATGGCAAGTGAAGATGGAATCATAAAAACAGCACAAATTAAGGATAGGTTAGAGGTATCATTAGAAACTGTAAGGCGTGATTTAAACTATTTAGAGAAGCAAGGAAAGTTATATAAAATTTTTGGGGGAGCAAAACTTGTTTCGTCATCGAACTTACAATTAAGTTATGATTCTTTTAGTAAAAGGACAAGGAACAAAACGGAAGAAAAGATAAGGATAGCAAAAAAGGCTACAGAATTTATTGTTGAGGGGCAATCTCTGGCTCTTGATTCTGGAACAACATCATTGGAATTAGCTTATGAAATAAAAAGAAAGTTTAAAAAACTTACAGTAGTTACAAATTCTCTAAATGTGTTAAATGCTTTGACAGATGCAGAGGGGTTTACTATTATCCTAACAGGTGGGATTTATAAGTTTGATGAATGTGCATTTGTTTCAGATATATCTACTGCTATTTTTGAAAACCTAAATATAAAGACTTTTTTTCTAACTACTTGTGGAGTATCTGTAGAAAAGGGAGTAACCTATCAAAGGGTAGATGAGATATTGGTGCAAAGGAAGATGATGGAAAGTTCTGAGCAGACAATTCTCATTGCTGATAGTTCAAAGATTGGAGAAAATTCTTTGGTGCAGATGTGTGGTTTGGAAGAAATTAATATGATAATAACTGATGATAATATTTCTAAGGAGCAAGTGGATAAGTTTAATGAACGTGGAATAAAGATTATAAAGGCTTAGGCCTATTGTTAATATTAAAAGGAGTTTATATAATGAAAAAACCATCTGTTTTACTAATTTCAATTGATGCATTTAATCATGAATTTTTGCTTAACCAAAAGGATAAAGGACTAAAGTTACCTAATATATCGAAGTTTTTTTTAGAGGAGGGTTTATACTCAAAGAATGGAATGAAGAGCATTTTTCCTACTTTTACTTACCCTTGCCATCATTCTATGATTACAGGAACATATTCAAGTGTTCATGGAATACATAATAATATTGTTTTTGACCCGTTGAAAAAATATAAAGGGGCATGGAGCTGGTTTGTAAGTGAAAATGTTGATAATCTTTGGGCGGGGGCAAAAGAAAACGGATATTTGTCAGCTAGTGTAGCATTTCCTGTTTCGGTTAATGCACAATGCGATTACCTAATTCCTGAGTTTTGGTTTGCCGGAAATGAAATTGATTATAATTTTATAAATGCTTTGTCACATCCTAGAAACTTATTAAAAGAACTATATGATGATATTAATGTTTTTCCGACAGGGGCAGATTTGCTGGAAGAAAGTGATGTTGTTAGGTTTAATTCCACAAAATGGCTTTTGGATAAAAAAATTGCAACAAAGATTGAAGAGAAACCCTTCTTTATGTCAACTTATTTTGCATCCTATGATGAAGCGACTCATATTGCTGGAGTTGGGTCAAAACGCGGAATTAGAGCATTAGAGTTAATAGATGAAATGGTGGGAGAGTTAATAAGGAAAGTAGAGAACATTACTGGGGGAAATTATATAGTATGTTTAGTTTCTGACCACGGAAGTTTAGATGTGAAGTTTAATATTAATCCTAATGTTCTATTGAAGGAAGCTAATTTGATATTAACAAATGAGGATGGAACTGTAAGAGATTTTAAGGCGTATTCCCAGAGGGCAGGAGGTTGCTCAGAGATTAGATTAAAAGATAGAGAAGATACTGAAACTTATAATTCTGTGAAGTCCATTTTAGGAAAGTTACAGGAAACTCCAAACAGTGGGGTGAAAAAAATTCTTGAAGGATGGGAAATACAAGAAAAAATGGCATTTCCACTGGCTGATTTTGTTATAGTTGCTGAAAAGGGATATGAAATTTTAGATAATGTTATTGGAGATTATTGTACTTCTAAGATAAAGCAGGCAGCTCAACATGGTTTCGATAATGAATTTTGCGAAATGAATGGAATTTTTTGTCTTTCAGGAAAAGGCATTGAAAAAAATGTGGAAATAGAAGATGTAAGCTTGATTGACGTGGCTCCAACGTTAGCAAGCCTAATGGGTTTTTCTTTAAAAAAGGCTAATGGTAAAGTGATTCTTTAAGAATTATATGTAAATTTTAATATAGTAAAAAATAAAGTGTTGACAGAATCGAAAAATATGTTTATACTTACACCAAGGAAAAATTTAATATTATAAATCCTATGATAAAGAGAGTAGAGATGCAGAATTCTTATAGAGAGCTGGGGAGGGTGGAAGCCTAGCAGATAAAGTATGTTGAAAAGAGCTTTTGAGGAGATCAAGGGAAGTAATAGTATCTTGATTCGGCTTCTGATAAGTCGTTAAATTTAAGAGTGGATGGTTGTTTGACCGTCAATCAGAGTGGTACCGCGGGAAAGTTATATATCTCGTCTCTATTAATAAGTAGAGGCGAGTTTTTTTATTGCATTTTCCTTGGCCAAGGGAGCCTACTACTTATTAAACAAAAACTAAAAAATCTTGGAGGTAAATAAAATGAAAAAAATATTAGCTGTAGTAATGACAGGAATCTTATGCTTTAACCTAGTTGCTTGTAGCAACAAAACTGAAGGAAGTGCTACTAAAGATGATGTAAAAGCAAAAACAACTGTGGAGCTTATTAAAGAAAAAGGTGAGATTATAGTAGGAACATCAGCAGACTATCCACCTTATGAGTATCACAAAATGGTGGATGGAAAAGATACCATAGTAGGTTCGGATATAAAACTGGCTGAACTAATTGGGGAAAAATTAGGGGTAAAGGTAGTGCTTAAAGATATGGCGTTTGATGGACTTCTGCTAAGCCTGTCAGAAGGACAGTATGATATGGTAATAGCAGGTCTTTCGATAGATCCCAAACGTCAGGTGTTATTTTCAGACAGTTACTGTTCACGTGGACAAGTGGTGGTGATAAAAAAGGCTAATGCAGATAAGTACAAAGTGGTAACAGACCTTGATGGCAAAAAAGTCGGAGGGCAAAAAGGGACTGTTCAAGAAGAATTAGCAGGTAAAATCGCAAAGACTACTCCGATTGCATTAGTAAAATTTCCTGATTTAATTACTGAGGTTAAAAACGGAACTTTAGATGCTATGCTTGCTGATTCGGATGTGGCACAGGGCTATGTTTTGAATAATGATGATTTAGTAATATCTGATATAAAAATAGATTATGAAAATTCTAACGTAGGAATAGCTTTCAAACAGGATAACGTAGCTTTACGTGACGAAATAAATAAAATATTAGCTGAACTTAAAAAAGATGGAACCTTAGATAAAATAAAAAAAGATAGTATAGCAGAAAGTGCAGAAGCACAAAAATAAAAGTGCAGGAAGGATACAAGATGAACTACTACACAGAAATATTACCAAAATATATTCCGTATTTTATCACAGGAACTGTAACTACCATTGTGTTGGCTTTGATTACGGTGGTGGCTGGAAGTCTCATTGGAAGCTTAATTTCCATGTTGCGAATATCGGACAGCAAAGGATGTTCTACTATAGCCAAAGTATATATATCGGTTATAAGAGGAACTCCACTGATTGTGCAACTACTAATAGGCTTTAGCATAATAAGCAAGGCTATAAACTTTTCGGATACTGTGATAATGGGAGTAGATATGCAAAGGTTCATACCATGTATAATAGTTTTGGGGATGAATTCAGGGGCTTATGTTGCAGAGTTAATAAGAGCAGGAATACAAGCGGTGGATAAGGGACAGCTAGAGGCGGCAAGGTCTTTGGGAATGACTAAAGGTGTCGCTATGAGAAAGATTGTGCTTCCTCAAGCTATTAAAAATATTCTTCCTGCCATAGGAAGCGAGTTTGTATCTGTAATTAAAGAGACGGCAATAATACAGTATTTAGGTGTTTCGGATCTTATGTATAACACGGGAACTGTAATTACCAGCACTTATGTAATACTGCCAAACTACTATATTGCAGCATTGATATATTTTGTGCTTACCTTTGTAACCTCAGGTTTAGTGAATAGACTGGAAAAAAACCTTAATTCAACGACAAAGCGTGGTCCTTTAGGCAAGCGACCAACCTTTGCTTAGGAGGACGAAATGATAAAAACAAAGAACCTATGTAAAAGTTTTGGCGATTTAGAAGTTCTAAAAAATATCAATCAAACCATTGAATTTAATGAAGTTGTAGTAGTAATTGGTCCATCGGGCTCAGGAAAAAGTACATTTTTAAGGTGCTTGAATGGGCTTGAACAAGCAAGCTCAGGGCATATTATTTTTGAAGGTACAGATATTACAGATAAAAAAGTCAATATAAACGAATTAAGAGAAAAAATGGGAATGGTGTTTCAACAATTCAATCTATTCAATAACCTTTCTATTCTGGAAAATATAACTATTGGGCCAAGACTTATAAAAAAACTTTCTCCAAAGGAAGCGGATGAAAAGGCCTACGGACTGCTTAAACGTATAGGTCTGGAGGATAAGGCTAATGCTTATCCATCATCCTTGTCAGGAGGACAAAAGCAGAGGATAGCCATAATTAGAGCCTTAGCCATGGAGCCAGATGTTATGCTCTTTGATGAACCTACCTCAGCCTTAGATCCTGAAATGGTAGGAGAGGTACTAGACCTAATGAAGGAGTTGGCAAGAGACAAGATGACCATGGTGGTAGTTACCCATGAAATGGGTTTTGCAAAAGAAGTTGCCACAAGGGTATTGTTTATGGATCAGGGAGTGGTCTTGGAAGAGGGTTCACCTAAGGAAGTGTTTGAAAATCCTAAAAATGAAAGAACAAAGGACTTTTTAGGGAAGGTGCTATCATGCTAGATAAAATAAGTCAAAAACTTACGGAGATTAAAGAAGAAAATGAAATAAACCCAAGGGAAGAAGATGTGATTAAGAAGGCTTTAAGCAAGCCTATAGGCACTATGACTTTGCTAGAGCTTTCAAAGGATAAGTCAAATGTTGTAATAGTAATATCGGATATTACCCGTAGTTTTCAAAAGCCTTGGATATATCTACCGTACTTGGTGGAAGAAATAAGGCAGGCTGGAGTTTCAAAGGACAGGATAAAGTTCTTGGTGGCTTTGGGCACTCATAGAAGATCGACGATGGAGGAACATAAACAGTTGCTGGGAGAACTTTATGGTAGCTACTCTATAGAAGATAGCTACTGTGAAGATTCTTGTTTTAAGACCTTAGGTACAACTAGCTACGGAACTAAGGTACAGATTAACAAAACTGCTTTAAATGCAGATCTATTAGTGATTACAGGTTCGATTATCCACCATGATATGGCAGGTTTTTCAGGAGGAAGAAAGTCCATTCTTCCAGGAATAGCATCAAAACAAAGCATAAACATGAACCATTCTTTGGCCATGGCTGAGGAGAAAGGGTACAAAACCTTTGGAATAAGAGATCATGTGGAAAATTCCTCATTGGAAAAAAATGTAATTAACAAGGATATGGAAGAAGTAGTCAATATGGTTAAACCCAATTTTTTATTTAATGTAATTCAAGATGGAGAGGGAAACATTGTAGGTGCTGTGGCTGGTCATAGCATACTGGCTCATAAGCAAGGGTGCGAAATAGTTGAGAAAAAAGCTAAGTTGAAACTTCCAGAAGCAAAAGCTGTATTATGGGTAAATTGTGGACCTTTTCCAAAGGATATAAATCTTTATCAAGTCTCAAAGGCGGTGAGCAATGGGGAAAAAGCCGTTAAAGATGGAGGGGATATGATACTCATTGCAGACTGCCAAGAGGGTATAGGCTCTAGCGAAATGGAGTATATGTTTTCCAACTTTGACAATAACAGTCAGCGAGAAGATGAGTTGAGAAGAGCTTTTACCATAGGAAAGTATGCTGCTTATCTAGTTACAACGGTGGCACAAACAAAGCAAATCATAATTGTATCTAGTAAATTAAAGGAGACAGCTCTGAAAAATACAGGAATTAAAGTATTGCCAAACATCGAAGCTGCCAATGAATACTTAGATGAAAAGTATGGAAACTATGATGGGTACTACCAAAGTTCATCTTCAAAGGTATTGGAGGTATAGGGTGAGATATTCAGAAAGAATGACAAGAGTAAGGGAAGATATAATTGGTAAGATATTGTCAGTAATCAGTAAAGGTGATATTATTTCTTTTGCAGGAGGGCTGCCTGATGAGAGTCTATTTCCACTTGATGAAATGGAAAAGGCAGGCTTAAGTATAGATAAAAGGGAAGCCTTTCAATACTCTCTGTCAGAAGGTAACAGGGTGCTTAGAGAGGAACTTGTTAAGATAATGGGTGCAAAATCCGTTGAATGCAATCTAGAAGATATAATAATCACTAGCGGGTCACAGCAGGGGTTAGACTTGTCTGGTAAACTTTTCTTGGACAAGGATGACATAGTCATCACAGAAGCGCCAAGTTATCTGGGAGCTATTAATGCTTTTGATGTATATCAGCCGAGGTACGAAGAAGTCTCCATGGATGAAGATGGAATAATACCTGAAAAAGTAGAAGATGTGCTGAAGGCTAAGAAGGTGAAGTTTATATACTTAGTGCCTGATTTTCAAAATCCAACAGGAAGAACTTTGAGTGTTGAAAGGCGAAAACGCTTAGTAGAAATAGCAACAAAGTATCAAGTTCCTATAATAGAGGACAATCCTTACGGAGAATTGTGTTTTAATGACAAACCATACCCAGCTATAAAGTCTTTTGATAAGGAAGGGTGGGTAATATACCTTGGGTCTCTTTCAAAGATGTTTTGTCCTGGTATTAGGATAGGCTACATAGTGGCAGATAGGCAAGTTCTTGGCAACTATTTAAAGCTCAAAGAAGCAACAGATCTTCAAAGTAATGGTTACGCTCAGGCAATGGCAGCAGAGTATTTAAAAAATAATGATATAACTCAGCATATTAAAAGTTTGTGTTTAAGCTATGAGCATAAAAAAGAGGTTATGTTGACAGCCCTAAAAAAAGAATTTCCTCTGGGGGCAGAGTTTACTAACCCAAAGGGTGGCTTGTTTATATGGGTTAAGCTTCCGGAGTATGTAGATACAGAAGAGTTGCTTATATTGGCGTTAGAGGAAAAAGTGGCTTTTATCCCAGGGGTATTTTTTTATCCCTATAGGGATAAACATAATGAACTGAGGCTTAACTATTCTAGTTGTAATATAGAAGAAATTAATGAAGGAATAAGGCGTTTAGGTTATATTTTAAAGAATTGTAAGAAAACTGTTACAATTATGTAATGGTTTTAATAGCAAATTTTCACTAAAATTTTAAATATATATGGTATTATATAAAAGCAGACTATTGTTCTGCTTTTTTGTTAGTATTGTTTTAAACTTTTGAAGGGAGAGAAATATGAAATTTAAAAGGACGCTAATTATTCTTATGGGAACTTTAATATTAAATACAGGAATTTCTTATGGGATTTTAGTTGATGAAAATAAAGTTATTTCCAACGTAGCTTCTGGAGTTACGCAGGAAACTATTACACAACTTTTTGAAGGTGGAGTACAAAAGATTAATTTATTAAAAATTGATACTAAAGCTGTAGAATTGGATATATTAATATCTTCTAGCGGATTTGAGAAACGTGAAAAACTTTCAAATTTAGTTAAAACAGAAGGGAATACTCTGGCAGCGATAAATGGAGATTTTTTCTCTATGTCAAATCCAACGTTTACTTTAAATGCAGCGGTAAAGAATGGAGAAGCTATTTCTAGTCCACATTATGAGGAGAATAAGTATGCTAATCTAATAGTAGGAGCTGATAATTCTTCAAGAATAGAATATTTAAAACATAGTGAACAGCTGAAAAACTTAACTAAAGGAAGTGTTACAGGTGTTACAGCAGTTAATAAACCTAGTAAGGATAATGCGGGTATAATAGTTTATACAGATGAATACAGGAAAAATTCTTTAGGTGTAAGCAAAACTTACTATGATATGACTGAGGTTGTTGTGGAAAAAGGTGTGGTTACAGATGTTAGGGTTGGAAAACCTGCTGTTGCAATTCCAAGTGATGGTTTTGTAGTAAGTGCAGCAGCCAGTAATTCTTTTAAATTGCAACAAAACTTCTCTGTAGGAGATAATGTATCTTTAGAAAATAATTTTACGTTGAATTATCCGAATACTAAAACCTCTATTGGTGGTGGGTCAATGTTAGTTAAGAATGGAGGTCCCACAGCTCTTTCTCAAAATACAGCAAGAAGTCAAAGGTCTGCTATAGGAATAACTCCAGATAATAATATTATTTTGATGGCTGTTGACGGAAGAACAGCTCCTTATATTGGGATGACAGAGGCTGATGTTCAAAATTATATGATGGGTCTAGGTGTAAAGGAAGCTATGTTGTTAGATGGAGGAGGCTCTACTGAGCTTATAGTAGGAGGGGTTATACAAAACTATGTTCCTGCTGAAAGAGAGTTGGCAAACGGTTTAGCAATCCAAAGTACATCTCCGTTAGGGGTATTGACGAAGATAGATGTACTGGTTCATAATCCCATACTTATACAAGGGGAAAGCACAAAGCTTACAGTAAGAGGATTCGATGCTAATGGCAATGTGGTTAATCTTTCTGGGGCTAGTTTTAGTTCAGAGGGGGTTAATGGAAGTTATAACGGATATAACTTTACCCCAAGTACAAGTGGTCGAGGAAGTCTTGTAGTAACTGCTTCTGGAGTTACAGGAAGAGTAGATATTGATGTTCTTCCAAATGCAGCACAAGATTTTAGAAGCCAGAATTTAAGTGATTTTGAAATAGGTATAATAACTGATACAAGTTCAGGAGCAAATGATATTATCGACAAAGTTATTGTAGGGAAATTGAAACAAGGTATAAATATGGGTGAATACACCTTGAGTTTTAATAATAAAAATCAAGAAACTTTAAACGAAGTAACAACAGCTAAAGATAGCGTAACTGGTGCAATGCAAACTAAGGTTCACGAAAATACAAACTTTATAACTGTTGATGGTTCTAAAGATATAGGGTCAACTTCAGGGCAGTGGAACTATATTAAATCAGCGCTAAGTGGAAATGCTAGCAACATTGTGATAATGTCCAATAGTGAGTTGAAAATATCAGCTTCAGAAAAAAATGTTTGGAACAAACTTTTGGAAGAGGCTGAGAAAACAAAGAATATTTATTTTGTAACTAAGGGAACAACATATAGTGGAGCAAAGCATGGGAATGTAAGTTATATAAAAACAAGAGACATAAGTACAATCAAATCTCCTAATAAGGAGGACTATAAATATTTAGTGTTTAAAGAGGTAAATGGCGAGTTGAGTTATAGCTTTAAAAATATATTATAGAAGTAGAAAACAGCCAAATTGTAGATTGATAATTTGGCTGTTTTTATATGTTAGAAAATTTTAATGTCAGAAATAAGATGGATTATACAATTCTTTTTTCGAAGGGGATATTATTTAAGTTAGAGTATGCTTCAAGTTTATTTATTAAATCAAGGTAATTTTCCATATGTTTAATGGGGAAAGAGTAAAGATAGTTTATGGTATATTCATCCAATTTTTCGCTTAATTGTAATTCTATTCCAAAAAACTTTCTAAAACTATTTCGATTTTGTCTAAAGGAGGATTTTACAGATCCCACCACTATTTTATCTATTTCATTAAAGTGAAATATAAATGGGCTATCTTCGGCAGCTAGAACGTGGAAAGTTATGGAGGTTTTAGCAAGGTCTACTTGAGTGTTTTTAGGAAAGTTAAACATCATTATTATTCCAAATGGAATAAGAATAGAGCTAAGTATCCCTATTATGAAGGTTAAAAGCGTAAGTTCTGCTTTTATAATGAGTATCAGCCAAATAATTATTATGGCAAGTAAACAGGATAATTTTATTTTGTTTATGGATTTTATAGATGGTTTATAGGTTAAGGTTTCCACGATTATTCTCCTTTATTTTATCTAAATTATTTTCGTCAACTACAAAAATAGAATTTTCTAAAAGTAGTTTTGAGGTTAAACCAAATCCAGAGACAAGCTTATTGCTAAAACTTCCATCATAAATAAGGTTTGAGCTACAAGATGGGCTGTTTGCTTTTAATATAGCAACTTTAACTTTATTTTTCAGACAAATTTGGAGTGAGATTTCAGCTCCTTTTTTAAATTCTTCAGTTAAATCGATGCCCATATTATTTACAACCTTAGAATCTAATATTTCACAAGGTAATCTAGGTACAGACAATCCTCCTAAGGCTTCAGGACATATGGATATATATTTTTTTTCGGCTAAAAAGTTTATAACTTGTTGGTTTTTATTATTTTTTCCATTATATTTGCAGTTTTCTCCTAAAAGACAAGCACTAACTACTATCATATATATTAACCTCCTTATAAATACATTTTTAATTTTACATAAAAATTATATTTATGGCTATAGATTGAAAAAGTTTATTTTATTTAAAGTAATTTTAGTATATAATAATTAGATACTGATTGTATTGATATATAAAATATTTTAAGGCAATATAGTGGTTTTATTTTGTTATATAATAAGTTATATCATAAAAGCGGTATATATAGAATAAGGAGATTTATAAATACAATGAATAGTAAAATCAAATTATATTTTCGGTTGATGTTAGGCTTGTTTGTATGTGGTCTCTCAATAGTTATGAATATAAATGCAAATATAGGGGTTGCTCCGTGGAATGTGCTGGCAACAGGGTTTTCAAACTCGTTAGATATGACTATTGGGCAGGCTAGTATTATAATTTCCGTTGTAGTGGTGATAGTGGATTATGTTTTAGGAATAAAGCTGGGGTTGGGAACTTTAATTAATATGATATTTGTAGGACTATTTACTGATATGATCATATGGTCAAATTTTATCCCCAAGCCTGCAACATTTCCTATGCAATGTTTACTTCTGGTGCTAGGAATGATAACCTTAAATATAGGGATGCTTCTTTATATTGGAGTAGGAAGAGGTGCAGGACCACGAGATGGTCTTATGCTTGGGATTTCCAAAAAGTTAGATAAACCAGTTTTTATAGTTAGGACAACTATAGAAATATTAGTAACTATAGTAGGGATATTGCTAGGTGGATATTTTGGGATAGGGACTATCGTTACGGCAGCTATTGGAGGAAGTCTTATGGGGTTTATGTACAAGTTAATAGGTTTTAATATAAAAGGGGTTGAGCATAAGTTTATTAACGACTATTTTAAAAAGGTTGAGAAGTTTGTGGAAACGGAGTAGATATGTTTGGATATATAAAAGTTAACAAGATGGAACTAAAGTATCGAGAGTTCATAACTTACAAGGGATATTATTGTGGTATATGTATGTCTTTAAAAAGAAAATTTAGTGAGATTAGTAGACTTTCTTTAAACTATGACACCACATTTTTACAACTTATTTTAAGTTCTTTGTATGAGCCTAAGAACAATGGATATACATCAAGATGTATTGCTCACCCTCACAAGAAAGAATTAATTATAGAAAATGATATTAGTGAATACAGTGCAGCCATAAATGTTATACTTAGTTATTATAAATTAAAAGATGACTATATGGACGATGGAAATATTAAGGCAAAATTAGCTATGGTGAGTTTAAAGAAATCATTTGAAAAAGCAAAGAGATTATATCCGGAAAAGGCTGAAAAAATAAATGAAAGTTTGGGGAAATTATTTTTGCTAGAGGAAGAAAAATGTGCCGATATAGATCAGGTTTCCAGTGAGTTTGGAAGACTTATGGCAGATATATTTTCATATAAAGATGATGTTTTTAAAAATACATTGGAAGCATTAGGATTTAATTTGGGAAAGTATATTTATATTGTGGATGCTTATGAAGATAGAATAGCGGATAGGGAAGAGGGAAAGTATAATCCATTTTTTCATGTGGAAGAGAGTAACGAATTTAAAGAAAATATTAAGAATCAATTAAGATTTATTTTGTCTTGCATTGATCGAGAAATTCAAAAGTTACCTATTATAATAAATAGAGGCATCATAGATAATATTTTATATTCGGGAATGACCCTAAGGTTAGAAAAAGCTTTAGGTGAAAGATTAGAGATAATAGAGGAGGAAGAATAATGGCAAGAGATCCATATGAGGTTTTAGAATTAAGTAGGAATGCTAGTTTAGAAGAGGTAAAAAAAGCATATAGAAGGTTGGCTAAAATGTACCATCCTGACCAGTATATTAATAATCCGCTTTCTGAATTAGCAAAAGAAAAATTCATTGAAGTTCAGGAGGCTTATGACAAGATTATGAATGGTAACTCTGCGGGGAATGGGTATAGTGGAGGTAGTTCAAATCAGGGCAGTTATTCATATCAGGGGAAAAGCTTTAGTTTAAGTGAGATAAGAGCTATGGTGGATAATGGAGATATGTTTAATGCCAAGTTGGCATTAGGAACATTTGCGCAAAAAACTGCAGAGTGGTACTTCTTGTCAGGCCTTGTAGATATTAAGTTGGGAAGCTATAATAGTGGACTTAATTATTTGCAAATGGCAGCTCAAATGGAGCCATTGAATCAAGAATATAAAAATACTTTTGAAAGAATAAAGCAGCAAGTAGGAGGCTACCAGAAGTCATATGTTAATTATAACAGAGGAGGAAGTTCGCCTTTAGGGTGTTGTTGCCAAATGTTCATATGTGATAGTTGTTGTGAATGTTGTGGTTGTGATATGATACCATGCATATAGGGGGTCTTATATGGAGTTAAAGTCTTTAGTAAGCCCAGACAATACTTGGGTGTTGTGGGGGATTTTGTTAGGTTGGGCAGCTTTAAGTATATATTTAGAACAAAGATATATTTGGGCATCCAAGGTTTCGGGAGCTATAGTGGCACTGGTTGGGGCGATGATTTTAGCAAACTTTTGTATTATACCTACAGAATCACCTGTTTATGATGATGTTTGGAGCTATGTGGTGCCAATGGCAATACCTTTATTATTGTTTAAGTGTAATATAATGAAGGTATGGAGAGAGTCAGGCAGATTGTTGTTATTATTTTGTATAGGAGCAGTAGGGACAGTTATAGGAAGTATTATTGGCTATCATCTTTTTAGTGATAGGGTTGTAGATTTAGCTAAGGCTGCATCTATGATAGGAGCATCGTATATTGGGGGGAGCGTTAACTTTGCAGCCATGTCTGAGTCTTTATCAGCTCCAGGAGAGTTGGTTTCGGCTTCCATAGTTGCCGACAACCTATTAATGGCTTTTTATTTTTTCATTTTAATAGCATTACCATCAGTGAATTTTTTTATGAGTAAATTTTCACATCCTTATATTGATAAGATGAAAAAAATTGATCGCAAAGAGGGGGAAACTGTGGCAGCAGCTTATTGGGGAAGGAAAGAAATATCGTTAAAAGATATTGCTTTTTGTTTTGCAAGCTCCGTTATAATTGTGGCAGTCTCCACAGAGATGGCCAAATTTATAAGTGAGGCAGTACCTATTAAGGTAGTTGCACTATTTTTTGGAAATAAATATCTTATAATAACAACGATTACAATGTTATTGGCAACTTTTATGCCAAACCAAATTGGAGAGATTAAAGGCTCTCAGGAGATAGGAACATTTTTAATATATATATTCTTTGTGGTAATTGGAGTTCCAGCATCTATACCTTTAATAATTGAAAAATCACCTTGGTTATTAGCTTTTAGTGCAGTGGTTGTTATAGTTAATATGTTAATAATATTTATAGCAGGAAAGTTATTAAAGTTTAGTTTGGAAGAATGTATATTAGCTTCTAACGCCAATATTGGTGGGCCTACGACAGCAGCTGCAATGGCTATTTCTAAAGGGTGGGCAGAGCTGGTTGGACCTGTAATGCTCGTAGGTACATTTGGATATGTGGTAGGGAATTATTTTGGGTTGCTTATTGCTAGCGTTTTAGGGGCGTAAGTATATTATTTAATATAAAAATAAAGTTAGATATTCACTAAAATGGAAGCGGGAGATTACAATATTTCCAAATTTTCCAATGATGTGAATATCTTTATATAGGCTAATATTTATATAAGGATTTAGCTACGGAGTTAATAGTTAGTCTAGTGACGAGGAGCAGTTTATGAAGAAAAAATTTTTAAATTATATGATTCCGAGCGTTTTTGCAATGTGGATATTTTCTCTTTACACTATGGTTGACGGAATGTTTGTTGCTTGGGGCGTAGGCTCTATGGGATTGGCAGGAGTAAATATTGCTATGCCCTATATAAATTTTATTTTTGCCTTTTCCCTATTGTTTGCAACAGCTGTTTCAACATCAGTTGCTATAGCTTTTGGAAAAGGAGAAAAAGAAAAAGCGAATAGACTTTTCTCTATGAACACAATATTCTTGCTTATTATATCTATATTATTTACATTGCTAACATTTATTTTTATGGATAAGGTATGTAAATTTTTGGGAGCTTCCAGTGAAACTTTAAAATATGTAAAAACATATTTATCAATAATATCATTGTTTAATTGGGCGTTTATCTTATCTTATAATTTTGAAGTTCTTGTTAAAGTAGATGGATTTCCAAGGTTAGCAACTGTTGGGGTCTTAGCTTCAGCTTTAACTAATGTAGTATTGGATTATATATTTATTATGATTTTTAATTGGGGAGTAGCAGGCGCTGCATGGGCAACAGGAATATCACAAGTTGTGGCAGTTTTAATTTTTACAATTCACTTTATGGGCAAAAAAGCATCACTTTTATTTGTAAAGTTTCCAATAAACTTACTAAGAGTTTATAAAGACATATTACCTATAGGAGTATCAGATTCAATAACAGAATTTAGTGTAGGGCTAACAACATTTATTTTTAATACTACGATACTAAGGTACATAGGTGATAGTGGTATAGTAAGTTTTACGGTTATATCTTATTTTAATACAATAGTTTTAATGACTATGATAGGTATTACACAAGGAATGCAACCTCTTGTAAGCTATCATTATGGTTCAGGAGAGAGGCATATATATATACAATTTTTAAGGTATGCAGTTATATCTGTAGTAGCAACTTCAGTGGCGTTATTCTTTCTTGCCTTTTTTGGAACTTATGATATTGTCGCTTTGTTTATAAGTACTAAAGAAATTGACTTGATTAATGAAACGGTGAAAGCTATGAAAATTTTTTCTTGGACATTTTTAATCATGGGATTTAATGTAATTATTTCTGGGTACTTTGTGGCAATAACCAAGGCTAAGTATGCAATGATAATAGCTACTTGTAGAGGTTTTTTGTTTCTTTGGATAATAGTTAAACTCCTTACAGGGATTTGGGGTACGGGTGGTATTTGGATTAGCGCCTTTGTATCAGAAACTTTATGCTTGATGGTTTCTTTGTTTCTTATGATTAGATTTAGAAAAAACTATGTTAATATAAGATGAATAGTTGTTAGAAGATAGATATGTTAAGCTTAGTATTAACGTATCTATTTTTATTTGAACTTAAAAGTTAGAGTCAATTTAGACAAAGCGAAAGAAAAATAAAAAATTTTAGGTGGTAAACGTTATCATTTTTTTTTACACTTTACCTTTAAAATTTTAAAAGGTATAATTTGCATATGGAACTATTTTAGGAGGTTTAAGTACTGTGGAAATTAGAAGGGATTTAAATATAGAAGATTTTAAAGCTATGGAAATTCTGGAGCAATGTTGTTACGGAAGAGAATACATTACAGATTTTAATGAAGCTTATAAATGGTATCAAACATATCCATATACAGTATTAGCAGCATTTGAGGGAGATGACTTGGCAGGTTTTGTAAATTTTTTTCCAGTTACTGAATATGTTATGGACGAGCTAAAGGCAGGTAGGTTTAGTGATAGAAATTTAAAAGTTGAGCATATTGTAGATATAAACTCTGAAGAGAACTTTAACATGTTCCTATGTTGTGTAGTAGTTTCTCCTTTTTACCAAGAGAGGGGATTGGCAAACTATCTATTAAAAAGTGCAACGAAACAATATAAAGATATTGAAAGCCGATGTAACTATGTTATTACTGAAAATGTTACAAAAGAAGGCGAGGCATTATCAAAGAGATATGGACTTAAAATCTGGGGAGAGAGTCAATATAAAACAAAAATTTATATAGGGGATTACAAAAGTTTTGTGAAATTACTATAAGAGTATAATATGGTAGGCTAGATGGATAATTCCATTTAGTCTATTTTTATTATGATTTAATTAATAGCGTTAATCAATAAAGTTAAACTAACTTTTGAAAATAAGACAATTCTCTAGGCGAGAGGAATAAAGTTTAGATGATCATGAATTTTATTTATTGCAAAATTTAAATCTATGAATTAATATATAAATATTGAATAATAATAGTGTTAAAAAATAATTTACATATAAAAAATAAGATTACATGAGGGAGAGCAAATGCAAGCTTTAGAAGATATAGTAAAAATAATAGTAGAAATGCGAGAAGATGAAATTGAAAGGGCGTTAGATAAGGCTATAAGAGAAAGAATTTCAATGGAAAATATATATAAATATGGATTGAATAAGGGAATACTAGAAGCTACGAAGCTTTATGAAAGTAAAGAATACTATATTCCAGAGATGATAGTTTGTGCAGATACCTTAAATAAGGGGATAGAATATATTAAGAAAAAAGGAAATATTAAGACTGGTCAAGGGCCAACGTTAGTTATTGGGGTTGTGGAAGGGGATATGCATGAAATAGGTAAGAATATAGTAAAAATACTTATGGAAGCATCGGATTATAATGTTATTGATCTTGGAGTTAATGTTAAGATGGAGGATTTTATTAAAACAGCTGTGGAAAAAAAGGCAAAGATTGTAGGTTTATCATCCATGATGACAACAACTATGATTCATATGAAAGATATTGTAAAAGCGTTTAAAAATATGGATATAGATAATCCGCCTAAAATAATAATTGGTGGAGGGTGTGTAAGTCAAAACTATGCAGATGAGATTTTAGCTGATGGATATTCAGAGAATGCTATTGAAGCAGTCAAGTTAGTACAGAATTTATTAGGAGAATAAAAATGACATTATTAGAATATATAAATAGTGAACCTAGGGGCTTCTTTTTACCAGATATGGCAACAAATGGACTAGAATTAGTAGACTTAACTCCATATGAGGTGTATCTAAACCCAGAAAATCAATTGAAATTAGCTAGGACCATGAATGAATTTTTTGAAAGTGATTTTATTTATGGGTTTTGTGATGGTGGTTTATTTTGTGAAATCTTGGGTTGCGAAATGTATAAACCAGACGATGACTTCCCAAGTGTTATGAGTCATCCTGTGAAAACTATTGAAGATGTAAGGGCATTAAATGTACCAAATCCATATGAAGATATAAGAATGAAAACAAATTTAGAAACGATAGAATTGATAAGTAAAAATATTGATAAACCATATTATACATCTATTCAAGGGCCATTTACATTAGCTGTACAATTAGCAGGTGCAACACATTTCTTGCGGTCAATAATAAAGGAACCTCAGTTTGTTAAGGAGTTGTTGGATTTTACAGTTCAAGTGATTGAAACCTATGCTGTAGCGGCTTGGAAGGCGGGAACTAAATATCTTTCCATAGCTGAGCCGGCAGCTGTTACTCTTGATTTGCATAGATTTGATAAATTAGTAGTGCCTAGTGTGAATAGAATTTTTGATCAAATTAGTTGTTGGAAAGGTATGCATATTTGTGGGGATACAACAGAATTGTTACCATCTATGATTAAATGTCATTTGGATGCGATAAGTCTTGATCAGATGATGGACTATAATAAAGTAATGAAAATTATTCCAGAAAATATTGTTCTAATTGGAAATTTGGATCCTATAGAATTGGTAGGAAAGGGAAGTCCAAGTAAAATTATAGAAGAGACAAGGCGGATGAAGAGTGATATGAGAGCATATAATAATTATCTATGTGCCTTGGGTTGAGATTGCTTAAATGATACTCCGGTGGAGAATTTGCAGGCAGTAATAAGAGAGGCTAGGCTTTGTTATTAAAAAAGCATATAATAGGCATAGAGAAAAACAATGATTTAAATGGATTCAAGACTTGTTAGGTTTTATAACTTATGTTATCTTTTTATAGTAACTGTTCATTTAAAAATATTAAGATACACAAATTTAACCCAATAAGGAGAATAACATGAAAAAAATATTAATGCTATTTGTAGCAATGTCAATGATAATGATTTCGCTTGCTGGATGCTTCAGCAAAGTGGCAGAGACTGAAGATGATTCAACTGAAAAAAAACCATTAAAAGTTGCGTATGTAACGATGGATATAACAAGTCCATATTTTATAACTATGATTGATGGCATGAAAGAAAAAGCAAAAGAGTTAGGTATCGAACTTACGGTTCATGATGGAAAATATCAGGCGCAACCTCAGATAGATGCTATAGAAACTTTAATTACTCAAGACGTAGATGCAATAATTTTAAGTGCCAATGATCCAGCGGCTTTACAATCTTCAGTAGATAAGGCAAAAGCAGCTGGGATAAAAGTTGTTGCAGCTAATGTTGAGATGAAAAATACAGATGCTTTTGTTAGTCTTATAGAAAAAGATTATGGATTAACTGGTGGAGAAATAGCAGGAAAATATATAGCTGAAAAAATGAACGGAGAGGCAGAGGTTGCTGTTCTAGCGTTTACACAGGTGCCGGCAGTTATTCAAAGAACAGAAGGGTTAAAAGAAGGTATATTAAAATATGCACCAAACGTAAAATTTGTTGCAGAGGTTGAAGCCAACAACAGGGAAACAGGACTTAAGGCCATTGAAAATGTTCTACAGTCCAATCCTAATTTGAATGTTGTTGTGGGAGTGAGTGATGATGCAGTATTAGGTGGTTATGAAGCTATGGTAGCAGCAAATAGAATTGGAGATGATGTTTGCCTTGTAGGTCTAGATGCGGTAAGTGAAGCGGTACAAAAAATTAAAGAAGGTGGCATATATAGAGGAACAGTGGACATTGAACCTTTCAATAGTGGAAAGATAATAATTGAAACAACTCAAAAAGTTATTAAAGAAGGGCCAGTTAAAGAGATGATTAAATTTCCAATGGTTAAAGTTACATCAGAGAATATAGGGAATTATTAATATAAAAAATTTATGCAGAGGCTGTGACGTAATGTTACAGTCTTTTGAAATAAATGGAGGGAATTGAGTGGAACCAATTTTAAGGTTGGAAAAAATCAGAAAAACTTTTGAAGGTGTAATTGCTGTAGATGATATAAGCCTAAATTTTTTTAGCGGAGAAGTACATGCTATAGTAGGTGAAAATGGAGCTGGGAAATCTACGTTTATTAAGATTATAACTGGGGCAGAAAAGAGTACTAAAGGAGAAATATTTTTTGATGGAGAATTGATAAAAGATAACATGCCTAATATAAGTATAAAAAATGGAGTAACAGCAGTATATCAGGAACTTAATTTAGTACCGAGTCTTAAGGTTTACGAAAATATTTTTTTAGGGAGAGAGCAAAAGAGAAAAGGATTTATTAATAAGAAAGCTATGATAGCAGAAAGCATGATTCTACTTAAGGAGATGAATGTGAATATAGATCCAAATGAAAAGGTAGAAAATATGGGAATGGGGAATAGGCAAATTGTAGAAGTGGTAAAGGCCATTGTTCAAGATGCTAAGATTGTAATCTTTGATGAACCTACATCATCATTAACGGGACAAGAAACAGGTAGGCTTATGGAGATAATAAAAACTTTACGAGATAGAGGCTTAGCAATAATATATATATCGCATAAACTGGAAGAAGTATTTCAAGTAGCGGATAAGATATCGGTGTTTAGAGATGGAAAACTTATTGAAACAAGAAAAAATCATGAAAATGAGAATGATTTTTTAAAAAAAGAATATTTTATAAAACTTATAGCTGGTAGAGAACTTAAAACTGAAATAAATAAATATTCAGCTATTAAAGATAATATACTTTTAGAATTAAAAAATTTTAGTACTCCTAAGGTTAAAAATATAAATTTTACACTTAGAGGTGGAGAGATACTTTCAATATCTGGATTATTAGGATCTATGAGAACAGAGGTCTTGCAAGGGATATTTGGAATAGATCGAAAATTATGTGGTGAAATTTTAGTAAAAGGCTGTAAGGTACAAATAAAATCTCCTAAAGATGCTATTAAGCTAGGAATAGGGTTTGTCAGTGAAGATAGAAAAGACAGTGGATTATTTATGGAAAGATCAGTTAGAGAAAATATAACTTTAGTGTTTTTGAAAGATTTTATAGAAAAAGGTAGAATCATCAAATCAAAAGAAATTAAAAAGACAAAAGATATATTAAAAAAAATGGCTGTAAAATGTGATAATGTAGAACAAAAGGCTAAGGAGCTTAGTGGAGGGAATCAACAGAAGATAGCCATAGGTAAGTGGCTGATTAAGGAATTGGATATAATCCTTTTAGATGAACCTACAAGAGGGATTGATGTAGGGGCAAAAGAAGAGATATATAAGCTAATATTTAAATTGGCAGAAATGGGAAAAGGAATAGTGTTGGTATCTTCAGAAGCGGAAGAGATAATAAGATTATCAGACAGAACTATTGTTATGAGTTATGGGGAAATATCTAAAATATATGATAGGGGAAGTATTACTTCAGAAAAAATATTTATAGATTCAGCAGAAAATAAAAGGAGGGATATGGCATGAAGGTTGTTCGCTTAAAGAAAGTGTTATTTCGATATGGAACTTTAATTTTTCTTATATGTCTTATTATTTTTTTTTCTAGTCAAAATAGCAATTTTTTAAAGTGGAAAAATATATCTAATGTTCTAAGGCAGATATCCATAGTGGGAATATCATCGGTAGGAATGACAATAGTAATTATTACAGGAGGGATTGATCTTTCTGTAGGTTCGGTTATAGCTCTAACATCAGTGAGCCTTGCAACAATGATGGTGGCAGGTGTAAATATAAGTGTTGCTATAACGTTGACTATATGTTTAGGAGTGATCATTGGGTTTATAAATGGATTTTTAATCAATCGATTGGAAATACCACCTTTAATTGCTACGTTAGGTACGACTACTATCTATAGAGGATTAGCGTATATTGTAACCGGAGGAGTATCTGTCTATGGATTTCCAGAGAAATTTAAAATTATAGGTCAGGGATATTTGGGAGCTGTGCCTATACCGGTAATTATTCAAATTTTAGTTTATGCTATAGGATTTTATTTATTATATCAAACATCTTTTGGAAGATATGTTTATGGGATAGGGAGTAATGAAAAAGCTACCTATTTATCTGGAATAAATATTAAAAAAATAAAATATTTAGCATATATGATATCCGGACTTTTAGGTTCTGTAGCAGGGGTTGTGATGCTTTCGCGTGTTAACAGTGGTTTGCCTAATACAGCTACAGGATTTGAATTAGATGTGGTCACTGCAGTAGTCCTTGGAGGGATTAGTGTAACCGGAGGTGATGGACATTTGGCAGGTTCGATTTTGGGTTGTTTGATTATTGGAGTACTATCTAATGGGATGATTCTTATGGGGATTGAAGAATATTATCAGATGTTAGTTAAAGGAATGGTTCTAATTGCAGCTGTAGGCATAGACATATATATGAGAAAGACATCAAAGGTTGTGTTATGAAGAAGGATTTGATTGTTGAAGTTATGAAGAACAAGTCAAGGATAAAAAAATTTTTGGGTTATTCAACAAAAAGAGTACCCTCGATAATTGAGAATAAGCTTGAAATGGAGTTGTGTAAAGTTGAAGAATTAATAGATCCTAGATATTACTATTTAGTTTTAAATATTGAAGAGATAAGTGAATTTTGGGATTACAAAGTTTTTTCAGAGCGAAAATATATGGCAAAAAAACTTGCTCTTATTATTTATACGATAGGTGAAAAAATACAAGTAGAAATAGAAAGATATAGTCAAAGTACAGAGATGATAAGAGGATTGATACTTGATAAAATTGGGATAGTGGTATTGGACTCTTTGAAGGATAGATTGATTAAAAAAATTCAAGATGAAACTGGTCTAAAGCGAGTATATGAAGTTTATCCTATGAATGGTGATTTTCCTGTGGAAGGGCAAAGATTAATATATGATAAATTAAATGAAAAAAATGATATTGAGAAGATATCAATAAATGAGTATTTTCAGCTTAGTCCTATAAAATCTGTTGCAATGGTTGTAATTTTGGGTGAAGAAAAAGAAGATTTTGATATGTGCAATGAGTGTAAAGGTTGTAAATTAGCTGATAAATAGGTAATTAAATTATAGCCAATGAAATAATAAAGTATATAAACTGTCTTAATATAGTTATATAAGTTATATGTACTTTGATTAAATTGGTAAAATCTAATAAAGGCTGTTTCAACATCAAAGTGATAGTTGAAACAGCCTTTATTAGATTATTTTCCTACTAGAAAGTTTGATATATAAAAAAGTAAAAAGCTGTGAGTAGGATAGAAAATATAGAAAAAGTATTTGAGGCTGTAACCTTTATTATTATTATATTTTAGAATTAAAGGGAGTGCTACTATCATTATCCATTGGGTTGCCATGCCATAGTTTAGCATTTCTGAACTAAACTGCTGTATACAAAATATAATATACGTAGCGGTTAAAGCTTTTTTATTTTCTTTAAGAAAGTACATAGCAACACCTAAAATTATAAATTCAAAACCATATTCATTTAAACTTAAATTTGGAATTATTCCAGTGAGTAAGTCTCCGTTAATGTTTGGAATTAAAAAGTATAGTGTCTGAGTAAATGCTATGATACCTAGAATAATTCCTCCTTTAATTTTGTCTTGGATATATATTTCTATTGTGCTAATTATTACAGCAACAATAAACATTGAAAGAAATATATTGTGGTTCCCATAGCCCATTTCTGTAGGTAGCATAGTATCTATAATATAGGAAAATATAGTCATAAATACGCTCATGAGATAGAGCCTTAACAAATATTTTTTTCTGTCATTAGTATAGTGATATGACCATACCATGCAAAATAGGAAAATAGGATAAGATCCTCTACCCACAAACCTAAACCATGGAGGAGCAGTATGAAAATATAACCCTATATGGTCGACTACCATTAAAATTAAAGCTATGCTTTTTAAGGTGAAAGAGGTCACAGAATATCACCTTCCACTGTTGGAAAACTGAGCATTATTTTGAACAAATCGCCATCCACCTTGAGTTTAAATTTACCGTTACAGTTTGTAACGAAACTTTCAGCTATGGATAGTCCTAGACCGGAGCCTTCTGTGGTACGGGAACTATCACCACGAATGAATCGTTCTGCAATTTCACTTTCTGTAAAGTTCATTTGATATGAAGAAATATTTTTTATTGTTGATGTTGCTATTTTCTCATCATTTACTTCTAAAGTGATATATACCCTTGTTCCATTGAGAGAGTATTTAAGAGCGTTATCCAAAAGATTTTGGAATACTCTATATAGTTTTTTACCATCAGCATTGATGATTACCGGCTCTGATGGAAGTTGTATTACGAAACTAATTTTTGAAGAGCTGATACTATCTTCCATGTCAGCATAGGTTTGTTCTATTAATTTCTTTAAATCAATCTTTTCTAAGTTAAAGTTAAGATTTCCGCTGGTAGATTTAGATAGGTCAAATAAATCACTTACAATGGAGTTTAGACGTTTTGCCTTTTGTTCTAAGATTTGTACATAATCTTTTGCAACAGGGCTCATATCCTCATTTTTCAATAGATCTGTGTAAGAAATTATGGAGGTTAAAGGGGTTTTCAGGTCGTGAGATACGTTGGTTATAAGATCTACACGCATTTTTTCAGCCTTTAAACTTTCCCTATAGCCCTTGTCAAATCCCTTGTTTATCTCTTCAAAATTCTCCTTGCTTTTTTTTATATAAACGAAGGTTGCAACTATTAGCATGATTATAAAGAAGAAGAAGAGAGGGGCAGCGTCAGATAGCCCAAAAATCAATGAAAAGAAGATAAACGTTAATATGGCACCAAGGTACATATAGGTTGACCTATGGATTCTTTGGGTTACGGGAAATCTTGCATATTGTTTTTGGTTAAAGAAGTATAGTGCATTTCTTGTTTGATTTAAAATATATTTAAAAACTTTTATAACCAAATCTATAGCTAGTCCTGTGGAAAAAAACATATATCTTCTAGGTTTCGCCTTAAATTTACGACAAAGGCTTAGCCAAAACATCCCCATAATTGAGAATAGAAAAAGGTTTATCCCAATGAATAGAGTTTTTGTACTTTCAAGAGAGTAAAAAAGGCTACTGGAAGCATCATAGAAAGCGTAGTTTATATAAATAGAGGATATAAATAAGAATCCACACATGAAAATGATAAATTCACCAAACAACCTATCTACCTTCCAAGGGTGTAGTTCATTATCTTCAGGGTTTCTTCCTGCTACTAAAGATAGATAGATAATAAATAGAAGACTGAGGGCAATACAAATACCTATATTTGGTAGTTGCTTTTTAAAGGAGGCCTTTGCCTCATTAAACTTGGCAATGGAGGCTTCAATAACCTCGTCGTTATAGGCTATATAGATTAAAGCGTCATTGTATTTAGAAGAATCGTCCCAGTACCTAATAGAATTTAGATAAGGGTTATGGGCGATATAGGAACTTTCTTGACTGTCTAATTTGGGGCTAAAGGTAAAGAAGTCGTTTCCTTCTATTTTTTCTATATAGTATTTTTGCTGAAGAATTTTGTCTAAGCCTACATTAGTTATTTCCATATCTCTATATTTGATATAAAAATAATAGTCAACCTCTGATAGATTTTTAGTTTTGGAATAGTTTTTAAAAGTCAAGTCTTTCAAGTTAATCTTATGTTTACTGTATGTTGTTTGATTATTTTCCACAGTTGAAGTCTCAGTTTGATTTATTAGAGGATCTATAGCCTCTATCGTTTGGGAATAGTTGGTTTGCATCAAACTTCCAAACTCATTGGTCCTTAGATAATTGGGAGCTAGATTATCATTGGATATATAGCCTCCTGTTTTTTCTAAAAGTGTTAAAGCTAATAAGCTGGACACTGTAAGAAGTACTACTGTAAAGATGAAGGCTGTCGCCTTTAAATATTTGTTTCTATAATTTTTCAATTTTGTATCCAATTCCCCACACCACCTTTAAATATTTTGGATCTTTAGGAACTACTTCGATTTTTTCTCTTATCCTACGAATGTGTACCATGACAGTGTTTTCCACAGCGTAGGCTTCTTCTTGCCAAACTTTTTCGTAGATTTTTTCAGCAGAAAATACAATGCCGGGATAGGTCATAAGCAGTTCAAGTATCTTGTATTCCTTGGCAGTTAGTTTAATTTCCTGTCCATCTACATATAATTGTTTACTATCTGTGTCAAGGGATAGACCTCCAATTTTTAAGATACTGTGCATTTGAACATCCCCTGAAGAACCTAGATGCAAGTATCGTCTAAGAGCAGAGTTTACTCTTGCCAACAGCTCATCCTTGCTAAAGGGTTTGACCATATAGTCATCTGCTCCCATGGAAAGTCCCAGAACTTTATCGCTATCTTCAGATTTTGCAGATAGAATAATTACAGGTATGTTATTACTTTCTCTAAGCTTCATTGTGGCTGATAAACCATCTAACTTTGGCATCATTATATCCATTATTATTAATTGGATATCTTGAGTCATCACTGTGTCTAAGGCTTCTAAACCATTTTGAGCTAAGATTACATTATAACCACTATTTGTGAGTATTTTTTCTATGGCCATAGAAATTTCTCTGTCATCATCTACTACAAGTATTGTATTTTTCACTTTGTACCTCCTAAGATCCTTTATTGATAATTTAAAGTATAATTCTTAAACAAACATATATAAATTTCTTACTTTTATCTTAAATTGTACCATATATTATTATTGAGTAAGTATACTTTTAGTTGTTTTAGGTGTATTATATATAATGGAGGGGATTATGAAAAAATTGTTGAAATACTTAAAAGGAAGTTGGATATTTGCTATATTAGCACCTTGTTTTATGATGGTTGAGGTAGCTATGGACTTGCAACTGCCTACGCTTATGTCGAAGATTGTGGATGTGGGGGTTGCCAGTCAAGATATTAGTTACATTTATGGTACAGGAAGGTTAATGTTATTGTTTACATTTATAGGTATGATTGGTGGTTTAGGTTCAATTATATTTTCTTCTTTGGCTGCTTTTGGATTTGGCACTAGATTAAGACAGGCTACCTTTGATAAAATACATAGCCTTTCTTTTAAAGAGATAGATGAACTTAAAACTTCATCTTTAATAACAAGGCTTACAAATGATATTACTCAAGTGCAAAACCTTGTGCTTATTTTTTTAAGGATGATGGTTAGAGCACCGCTTTTGGTAATAGGTGGAATTATAATGGCAAGCTCCATAAGTCCGAAACTGGCGATTATTTTTATGGTTGGAATCCCAATTTTAGTATTTTCTATTTTAATTATTATAAGACAGGTTTTTGGGATATTTATTAAGATTCAAGGTAAGACAGATAGGGTTAATACAGTTATGCGTGAAAATCTTCTAGGGGCAAAGGTTATAAAAGCTTTTGTAGGAAGAGATAGAGAGATTGAAAGGTTTAAAGTTTCTAATGAAGATCTAATGGATACTACAATATCAGCTCAAAAAATTATTATTTTACTTTTTCCAATATTTGAAGTTATTATGAATTTAAGTATTGTAGCTATTATGTGGTTTGGTGGCAACATGATAATTGGAGGAAGTTTGGAAACTGGTAAAGTAATGGCATTTTTGAACTACTTAATCCAAATATTCATGTCGCTGATAATGATGATAATGCTTATTGTAAATTATTCCAGAGCTATAGCTTCAGCAACTAGAATAAATGAGATTCATGAGAAGGTAAACACTATTGTGGAGCCAATGGAGCCTAAAATTCCAACAGAATATAATATTGAGTTCAGGAACGTATCTTTTGGGTACAATGAAGGGGATAAGGTGTTGGAAGAGATAAGTTTATCTATCCATGATGGAGAAAAGGTGGGAATTATTGGTGGGACAGGAAGTGGAAAGTCATCTTTTGTAATGCTTATACCAAGGCTATATGATGTAAATTCAGGAGAGATAAAAATAGGTGGAATAAATATAAAAGATATTCCTAATAAAAATCTTATGGATTTAGTTGGTTTTGTCATGCAGGACTCAGTATTGCTTAGTGGTACTGTTGAAGAAAATTTAAGGTTGGGAGCTGAAGAGGCAAGTAGTGAGCAGTTAAATAGAGCTATTGAAGGTAGTGGCTCGAAAGAGTTTATATTAAAGCTAGAGGAAGGCTTAGATTCGGTAGTTTCTCAAAGGGGAAAGAATTTTTCCGGAGGACAAAGACAAAGGCTTTCTATCGCAAGAGCCTTAGCTAAAAAACCTAAGATTTTAATCTTAGATGATTCGACTTCTGCTGTAGATATAAAGACAGAGAAAAAAATTCAAGAATTTATCAAAGAATACAAGGCAACCACCTTGGTAATAGCTCAAAGAATATCGTCCATTGCTCATCTGGATAAGATTATTGTTTTTGAAGAGGGTCGGGTTATCGGCATAGGTAGTCACCAAGAGCTTATAAAAACTAATGAAATTTATAGATTAATTGCTATATCTCAATTGGGAGAGGAGGCGGTTAAAAATGTCTAGTTTAAAGTCAAAAGATAATAAGAAACCTGTGGAGATGGGTTCAGGTAGATATAGATCCATGTTTCTCACAGAAAAGCCAAAGGATAGAAGGGGAACTTTAAATAGGCTTATGGACTATTTAAAACCTTATAGAATCAGGGTTCTATCTGTTTTTATTTTATCAGGGCTGTCTGCATTATTATTTATAATTGCTACTGGAATGAGTGGAAATATTTTAGACAGTTATTTGGCAAAAAATGATGTATATGGGCTTGGAAAGGCCTGCATTTTTATGATGGCTCTGTATCTAGGTTCAACTATGATGGACTATGCTATGAACCGAATAATGATATATGTTTCTCAAAGAACAACCGCAACCATAAGATCTGATTTATTTGCTAAGGTAGGACGGCTTAAACTTTCTTATATTGAAGGTAGCTCCAGTGGGGATTTGATGAGTAGGATGACTAATGATATTGATAATATTAGTAGTGTACTTACTCAATATACTACTCAATTTTTCTTTGGTATATTTCAAGTTTCAGGAGTTTTAATAGCGATGCTTTTACTTAATGTATATCTTACAGCCATTGCTATGATAGTAGTACCTCTTATGTTTATTATAACAACTAATATAGCAAAAGTTTCCAGAAGATATTATAAAAAACAGCAAAGTGCCTTAGGGGAACTGAATGGTTATGTGGAAGAGATAATTTCATCAGAAAAGCTAATTAAACTTTATAACAAAGAAGAGGAAGTTAAAAGGAAGTTTTCAGAAATTAATTTTAGGCTTAAAAAAGCAGGTATTATAGCACAAGCTTTATCAGGGCTAGGGCCAATAATGAACATGATAAATAATAGTTCTTATTTGATTGTGTCAGTTGCTGGAGCTTATATGATAGTAAAAAATATGGGTGTAACAGTAGGAATAATGTTAAGTTTTTTATTATATATGAAGCAGTTCACAAGACCTTTAAATGAACTTTCCAGTTTGTTTAATACAGTACAGTCAGCTTTAGCAGGGGCAGAGAGAGTATTTGAAGTTCTAAATGAGGAAGAAGAATATGAAAAGGACAAGGTAGTAAGCATAGATAATCTTGAAGGCGATATTAATTTAGAAAATATTCATTTTTCCTATGAAGAAGGAAAAGAAGTTTTAAAAGGAATATCATTTAAAGCGAAGAAAGGTCAGCAAATAGCTATTGTGGGACAAACAGGGGCAGGGAAGACCACTATTATAAGTCTTTTAAACAGGTTTTATGATCCAGACAGTGGAACTATAACCATTGATGGAAAAAATATAGCAGATTACCATAGGGATAGTATAAGAAAATCTATAGCGATGGTATTACAAGATAATTATCTTTTTTCGGAAACTATCTGTGACAATATTAGATATGGGAAGGTAGATGCCACAAGGGAAGATGTGATTGAAGCAGCTAAAAAGGCTAGGGCACATGGTTTTATTATGCATCTGCTATTAGGTTATGATACGGTGCTTCAAGATAATGGGCAAGATCTTTCTCAAGGACAAAGGCAA
The DNA here is from genome assembly GCA_051655155.1 of Filifactoraceae bacterium. Taxonomy (GTDB): domain Bacteria; phylum Bacillota; class Clostridia; order Peptostreptococcales; family Filifactoraceae; genus JBOFZL01. The sequence goes on along the minus strand of JBOFZL010000039.1, from coordinate 16,812 downwards.
CTTATATCCATAGCTAGGGCTATGCTGTCAGACCCTGATATTCTAATATTGGATGAAGCTACTTCCTCGATAGATACAGCTACAGAGCTTCAAATATCAAAGGCATTAAAAGAACTTATGAAAGGGCGAACCAGTTTTATAATAGCACATAGGCTTTCTACAATAAAAAATGCTGACATAATATTGGTTATGGGTGATGGTAAAATAATTGAGCAAGGCAATCATCAGGAGCTTATGGAGAAAAATGGGAGCTATGCAGAATTAGTTAATAGTCAATATAATTTTGAAGGAGGAGAATATGAAATTAAGTAATATATTTTTGCCAACAGTAAAAGAAACTCCATCAGATGAAAATAAGGTGGAAAGACAACTTTTAATAAGAGCAGGGATGGAGCGAAAGCTTAATTCAGGAGCAATGGTAAGGTTACCACTAGGAGAAATGCAATTAAATCATATAGATGAAAAAGTAAGATTAGCGCTTAGGGATTTAATTCCACAAGAGATAAGTTTATTTAATGTAGGTAAAGATGACCTTGATACAGATGTAGTTACGGATTTAATAAGAAATGAACTAAAATCATATAAACAACTGCCAAAAACTATGAGAATAGGAAGGGAAGAGGTTAAGTTATATAGCTTTAGCAACTTAGAAGGTAAGGTTCAAGAAGAAAAGCAGGTGCAATTGATTAGAAATGCTTTGAAGAATCTATCGATAGAGTATAACTTTACTGTAGACAATGAGTTTTATGGTATGGGGACAGGAAGCGAGGAACTTATACACTGCAAATCTTGTGGTTACACGAGGAGGCAAGGATTTGCTGAGTGTTTCTTAGATATTGGAACAGACTGCTTAATGGGTGAAGTGTCTAAAGAACATACTCCAAATGTGGGAACTATTGATGAGCTTATGGACTTTTATAATACGGATGGATATGCTTTTGGAAAAAGTTTATTGATTGGAGTTAATGATAAAGTTATTATGGCGATGGTACCTGGAGTTAAGGATCTTAGTATGAAAAAGCTTGCGCGCCACTTGGGAGTAAAAGAGGAAGAACTGGGACTTGTAAATGATGATTTAGTAAGAGATATAACAGGTGCAGAGTGCGGTTTTGCAGGACCTATAGGACTTAAGAAAGATATTGAAATTTATATGGATAAACGATTGTCTAAAAGGAAGAATATCTATGTAGGAGCTAACGAAACTGATTATCATTTTGGAAATGTAAATTATGATAGGGATTTTAAAGCAGAGTTGGTGGATTGTTTAATAGAGGTTTATGATGGTGACAGTTGTCCTATATGTAAAGGTAAATTAGAGATCGTAAAAGGTAGATTGTTAGCAAGGGTTATGGATATGGGGACAAACTATAGCTCAAAACATTATGTAGAATATTTAGACCAAAGTGGAAAGTCGCAAAGAGCAAGACTTACAAAGGCAGAAATAGATCAAGTGGCAATCATGGAAACCATAATTGCTCAAAACCATGACGAAAAAGGAATAGTATATATAGGTGGTCAAGGGGTTTTTGATGCTATAATAACAATAGTCAATATTAAGAACGAAGAACAGGTAAATCTTGGGGTTAAGCTAGAAAAAATGTTAAGAGAAAAAGGTTTAAGCGTTTTAGTGGATGATAGGGACGAGAGAGCAGGAATGAAGTTTGCCGATGCAGAATTAATAGGAATAAAGTATCAAATAACAGTGGGAAAATTAGCAGGTGAAGGTAAAGTAGAATACTGCCAAAGAGGCAAGGAAAAAGTCACTTTAGAACTGGATGCTCTTATGGAAATTATTTAGAGGGCTAAAATTCTTAAATGTTATAATTTAACGAAGGATTTTTAGTACTGAAAATATATTTTATTGTTAAAAATCAGGGGAAAGTCTGTGGACTTGCTCCTGATTTTTTGTATGTTTAATTTTAAACTGTAAAATATTGTTTTAATTTATAGAATATATCTAAAAGTCTTGTTTTTTATTATTTGATGATATATTATTAACATTAAGATGTGTTGTAATTATTATTGAAAAGGAGAAGAGTTATGAAATTACAGGATATAAGGGAGAGAGTAGATGCAATATTGTTGGAGTTTGGGGAAGATAAGTCCCAATTAATCAATGTTATGCAAGCTATACAAAAGGAGTATAGATATTTACCACAAGAATCTTTAGAGTACATATCAAAAAAAATGGATGTGAGTGAATCCAAAATATATGGGGTTGCAACTTTTTATGAAAACTTTTCTTTAGAGCCTAAAGGAGAGTTTGTAATAAAAATATGCGATGGAACAGCTTGCCATGTTCGCAAATCCATACCTATATTAAATGCTTTAAAAAAGGAACTTAAATTAGAAAATGGAAAGAATACAACTCAAGATATGAAGTTTACCGTTGAAACTGTATCTTGTTTAGGGGCTTGTGGTTTAGCTCCTGTAATTACTATTAATGATAAAGTTTTTCCTAAGATGACGCCTGAAAATGTTGTAATGCTAGTTGGAAAGATAAGGGAGGAAGGGTTATGTTAATCAAAAATATTGATGATTTAATTACGCTTTCAAGTAAATATAAGGCTGGATTGGATAAACAGTACAAAAAAATTCTCGTGTGTGCAGGAACCGGTTGTATAGCAGGAGGGTCCCTAGAGGTTTTTGCTGAGTTAAAAAAACTTATAGAAGAGAGAGGGCTTTTAGCATCTGTAGAGTTGGAAAGGGAAGAGGCTGGAATAGGCATTAAACCATCAGGATGTCATGGTTTTTGTGAGGCAGGTCCACTTGTAAGGATAGAGCCAAATAACTATCTATATCTTAAGGTGAAGGTAGGAGATTGTAAGGAAATAATAGAAAAATCCGTTTTAGCTGATGAAAAAGTTGAAAGGCTAATGTATAGAAAGGATGGAGAAATATATCCAACTCAAGAGGAGATTCCTTTCTATGCAAAACAAACAAGATTTGTATTAGAACACTGTGGACATATTGATGCAGAAAGTATCAGAGAGTATATTGCACTAAATGGATATAAAGCAGCAGCTAAGGCTATAGGTTCTATGACTCCGGAAGAAGTTTGTCAAGTGATTACAGATTCAGGACTTCGTGGTCGTGGTGGCGGTGGATTTTTAGCAGGCAAAAAATGGTCACAGGTACTTTCTCAAAAGGCGAAACCTAAATATGTTGTATGTAATGGAGATGAAGGAGATCCGGGCGCTTTTATGGATAGGAGCATAATGGAGGGTGATCCACATAAGGTGATTGAAGGTATGATGATAGCTGCTTACGCTACAGGGGCTGAGCATGGTTATATATATGTGAGAGCAGAATATCCAATGGCAGTAAAACGTCTTAAAATAGCCATAGAGGAAGCTATGGAAATAGGAATATTAGGGAATAATATTTTTGGTACAGACTTTTCCTTTGATCTTAAGATAAATCAAGGCGCAGGAGCTTTTGTGTGTGGTGAGGGATCTGCTCTAACAGCTTCAATTGAAGGGGAGAGGGGAATGCCAAGAGTTAAACCGCCAAGAACTGTGGAGCAGGGGCTTTGGGGAAAACCAACTGTTCTAAACAATGTGGAAACCTTTGGGAATGTACCTATAATAATTTTAAATGGGGTGGAAAAGTTTCGAGAAAATGGTCCATCAGGCAGTCCAGGAACAAAAGCCTTTGCGCTTACAGGAAATGTTGTAAATACAGGACTTATTGAAGTGCCAATGGGGACTACTTTAAGAGAAATAATATTTGATATAGGGGGAGGTATTATAGACGGAAAACAATTTAAGGCTGTTCAAATTGGAGGTCCGTCAGGAGGGTGTCTTTGCTTTAATGAAAATCACTTAGATCTTAACCTTGACTTTGATTCGCTAAGTAAGGTTGGAGCTATGATTGGTTCCGGCGGTATGGTGGTAATGGATGAAGACACCTGTATGGTAGAGGTTGCAAGATTCTTTATGAATTTTACTCAGAACGAAAGTTGCGGAAAGTGTATACCTTGTAGAGAAGGTACAAAACGTATGTTAGAAATTCTCGAAAGGATTATTGCGGGTAACGGAGAAATGGAAGATTTAGAGCTACTTGAAGATATAGCAGATACTGTAAAAAATACTGCACTTTGCGGTTTAGGGAAAACAGCAGCAAACCCTATATTAAGCACATTAGAGCTGTTTAGGGAGGAATATATTGCCCATGTTGTAGATAAGATATGTCCAACAAAAACCTGTAAAAGCCTAATGCAACTTGTGATAGAGGAAGATTTATGTAAAGGGTGTACAAAATGTGCAAGAGTATGTCCTGTAGGTGCGATATCCGGAACTGTTAAACAGATTCATAATTTAGACACTAAAAAGTGTATAAAATGTGGAGCTTGTGTTGAAGCTTGTAATTTTAAAGCAATAAAGGAGGCTTAAGATGGCAGGAGTAATGATTATTGACGGAAGAAAGGTTAACTTTACCGATGAAAAAAATATATTAACTGTTATTAGGAATGTAGGAATAGATCTTCCGACTTTCTGTTATCATTCCGAATTAAGTATATATGGAGCTTGTAGAATGTGTTCAGTGGAAACTGATAGAGGAGATATTGTAGCCACTTGTTCAGAACGGCCAAAAGATGGGATGGTAATATATACAAACACTAGAAGAATTCAAAAATATAGAAAAACTATTCTTGAGTTATTACTTGCAAATCATGATAGAGATTGTACATCTTGCGAAACTACAGGAAAATGTCAATTACAGGCTTTAGCATTAAGATATGGTTTGAAAAAAATAAGATTTGAGAATAAGTTTAAGGAACTTCCTGTTGATGACTCTAGTCCATCTATAAGGAGAAATCCTAACAAGTGTATAAAATGTGGAGATTGCGTTCTCGTATGTGAAGAGATGCAAGGTATAGGAGCATTAGGCTTTGTTCATAGAGGTTCTGAGGTTCAAGTAGCACCGGCCTTTGAAAAGAAATTGTCCGAAAGTAATTGCGTGAATTGTGGACAATGTAGAGTGGTTTGTCCAACGGGAGCAATAACTATAAAGAATGAAACAGCAGATGTTTGGGACTTGATTTTTGATGAAAAGGTTAAAGTTGTAGCACAGATAGCGCCATCTGTGAGAGTTGCTATAGGAGAATTATTTGGTATGCCATCAGGAACAGTAACTATAGGCAAGGTTGCGGCTGCTCTAAGAAAAATAGGGTTTGATGAAGTGTTTGACACAGGGCTTGCGGCAGATCTAACGATTGCCGAAGAAGGTGCAGAATTCTTAGAAAAATTTAAAAAAGGCGAAGGGATACCGTTATTCACCTCATGTTGTCCAGCTTGGGTTAAATTTGTAGAAAATAAGCACCCTGATTTAATTAAAAATTTATCTTCAACAAGGTCTCCTCAACAAATTTTTGGATCGGTGTATAAAGAATCTCTTAAGTATAATTTGGAAAATGATGATAGGAGAGTGGTTCTTGTTGCAGTTATGCCATGTACGGCTAAAAAAGAAGAAGCGGCACGTCCGGAGTTTAGACAAAATGGAATAAGAGATGTGGATATTGTTATTACAACTCAGGAACTGGGTCTTATGATTAAGGAGATGGGCATAAGTTTTGAAAATTTAGATGATGAGTCTTTAGATATGCCTTTTGGGATAACCTCAGGAGCAGGTTTAATTTTTGGAAATACTGGGGGTGTAATGGAAGCTGCTCTAAGAGAAATATTAAAAGAGAGTTATAGTAAAGATGAGTTTACAGATTTATTCAATAGCGTAAGAGGCATGGATTATGTTAAGGAAGCTACTGTAGATTATGACGGAAAAGAGCTTAAAGTTTGTGTGATTCATGGTTTAGGAAATGCAGATAGAATAATCAAGGAGATGAAGGCAGGACTAAGACACTATGATTTTGTTGAGGTTATGACTTGTAAGGGAGGGTGTATTAGCGGAGGAGGACAGCCTGTATCAGAAATTAGGGATAAGGAAACACGAGAATTGAGGAGTCAAGGGCTGTACAATATAGATAAGGCTAAGCAAATAAAAAAAGCATCAGATAATTATGTTATGAATAAATTATATGAAGGGATACTAAAAGATAATAGACATATAATGCATATTCATAGAAAATAAATTTTATGGATTGGGAAAATATATTGTTGTATAGCGATATAATTTTATAATAATGACTTAAAGATATATTTATAAAATAAAAAGCTTGACTTTTAATTTAAAAGCTGATATATTAAGAAACAATTAAATAAAAAACTTTCTTATTAAGAGATATGGAGGGACATGGCCCTGTGAAGTATCGGCAACCATCACATTGTGAAAAGGTGCCAAATCCATCAAGCTTTAGGCTTGAAAGATGAGAGATGTGTTAGTGATTGATTTTAATAACCTTCTCTTATATAGAGAGGGTTTTTTATTTAAAAAATAAAAAAGGAGATCAATCAAATGGAAAATTTAAAAAATGCAGAAAAAAAACAAAAGTCAAGTGGGTGGGCTCTATTGCCAATCTTAATATTTTTAACTTTATTTGTAGGTTCGGGAGTTATAACGGGGGATTTTTATGCAATGCCGGCACTTGTAGGTTTTTTGATTGCACTTTTAATAGCTTTTTTACAAAATCCTAAAAGAAACTTTGAAGATAAGCTTAAGGCTTTTACAAGGGGTGCAGGGGATGAAAACATATTGATTATGATATTGATATTTATTATGGCAGGAGGGTTTTCAGGTATTGTTAAGGCTTCTGGTGGTGTTGAAAGTACTGTGAATTTAGGACTTACAGTTTTACCTGCAAGTTTTGCTGTGTTAGGGTTGTTTATTATAGGATGTTTCATATCTATCTCTATGGGAACATCAATGGGAACTATTGTAGCATTAGCGCCTATAGCTACGGGAATATCTGAAAAAACAGGGTTTTCCATAGCACTTTGCATTGGAGCAGTAGTTTGTGGGGCTATGTTTGGAGATAATCTTTCAATGATATCAGATACTACTATAGCAGCAGTTAGGACACAGGGATGTAATATGAAGGATAAGTTTAAAGAAAACTTTTTTATAGTATTGCCAGCAGCAATAGTTACAGGGATAATTTTTGCTATTAACATAGGTACAAACCCTATAGAAGTTAGTGAGGTATATAGTTATAGTATTATTCAAGTGGTTCCATATCTAGTTGTTTTATTTGGGGCTTTAGCAGGTCTTAATGTATTTTTTGTACTATTATCAGGTATATCAATTTCTATTTTAGTAGGCTTAATTCAAGGGAGTTTTGGAATTATGGATATATTTTCCATATTGAATGAAGGTATGTCAGGGATGTTTGAGATAGCAATAATCTCTATAGTTGTGGCAGGAATGGTACAAATTGTTAAAGATAATGGGGGAATAGAGTTTATTCTTAGGTTAATTAAAGGAAATATAAAGAGCAAAAGAGGTGCAGAATTTGGAATTGCAGGGTTAGCTTTATTGGTAGATTGCTGTATAGCAAATAATACGGTGGCAATTGTAATGGCTGGTCCTATTGGAAAAGAAATAGCTACAGAGTTTAAAGTGGAAGCTAAGAGAGCAGCTTCTCTATTAGATATATTTGCGTCTGTGGGTCAAGGTTTGATACCATATGGGGCACAGCTATTAACTGCGGCAAGTCTTACAGGGATAACTCCATTTGCAATTATTCCAAATTTATATTATCCTATACTTATGGGAATAAGCGCTATATTGTTTATAGTTTTTAGAAAGAGAAATTAGAGGAGGGTATATGTCTGTTGAATACTCAATAACAATAATTTTAGTAGGAGGTCTGATAATAGGTTATACAATTAAAAATTGGAATTCTGATCAAGTTGTATTTCCAATACGTTCTAAAGGCCATAAAATATATAAAACTCAAAGAGAGAAATTTATGAAAGTTAAAAATTTAAGCAGTATAATTTTAGGGGCGTTAACTTTGTTGGCGGGATTAATTTCTTTCAAGGGAAATGGTGAAGCTATAATGGTTTCGCTGTTAGCTTTTGGAGTAGTGATTACATTTATATCCGAAAAGGTATTAAAAAAATGTTTAGATTTTGGGAATGATAATTTTTATAAAAATAAAAAAAAGAAATAAGATAAACATTATAAAAAGTTGTAGGTATTTTACCCTACAACTTTTTATAGTTACGTCTATATTAGTTGTATATTTTATACTTAATTGGTATAATCTATGTATTACAAGATGTTTAGGTGGGGTACTATGAAAAGAAAAATTCTTATTACAACAAATCCATCAGATCGTTCCAGCATTAGTGCCAGCATAATGAAACAAGAACTTGAGAATAGTGGTTTTAATGTTGTAGATGTTTTTGGAGAGGATGTAGAACTTATTGTTGCCATTGGAGGAGATGGTGCGTTTATTAATGCGCTCCAAAAGTTTCGATTTCCTAGTATTCCAGTGGTTGGTATTAATACTGGAACACTGGGATTTTTTCAAGAGGTTAATCCTGAGCAGGTAAAAGCGTTTATAGATGATTATATGAATGAAGACTATTTTATGCAAAAGTTATTTCCTTTAGAAGCTTTAGTTAGAACTAAAGATGAAGAATTTAACCTTAAGGCTATAAATGAGCTTGTAATTAAAAGTGATAGTATAAGAACCATTCATCTTAGCTTGTCTATAAATGAAAGCTATATAGAGTGTTTTTCTGGGGATGGGTTGATAATAGCAACTTCTGCAGGTTCAACTGCATATAATTATTCAGCAGGGGGAAGTATTTTAGATCCTTCATTAAAAGCTCTTCAGATTACACCACTAGCACCGTTGAATACTAATGCTTACAGGTCGTTTACTTCAAGTATAATATGTGCCAGTGATTCTACTATTTTGATAAGTCCTGAAAATAAATTTGGAAGCTCAATTACCATTGCTATAGATGGCATAATACATGATATTGTTGAGATAGAGAGCGTAGTTATAACTACTAGTAAAAAAAATGTAAATCTTATTAGAACCAGTAACTATCAGTTTTGGAATAAGGTTAAGGAAAAATTTTTGTAGGAGGTAAATATGAAAATTGGGTTTATGAGTGATACTCATGGGAGCAAGTATTTTTTTGATATAGCGATGAAATATTTAGAGGATTGTGACTATATTATTCATACGGGAGATGTGCTTTATCATGGACCAAGAAATGATTTGCCGGGAGGCTATGATCCTAGAAATTTGGCTGAAGAGTTAAGAAATATGAATAATATTAAATATGTTCAGGGTAATTGTGATAGCTCCGTTGATATGACTGTGGTGGATATTAAAGATATAAATATATTTGAGACTTTCGACTTTGGTGAAATAAAAATTTTTGCTCATCATGGAGATCGAATAAGTGAGAATGAAGCCGTTGAAAAAGCAAGGAATACGGGAGCAAAGATTATTGTATCGGGACATACTCATGTGAAGAGGATAGATATAGTTGATGAGATTGTATATCTCAATCCAGGATCAACAGCTATTCCTAAGGATGGAAGCAGATCTGTGGCTAAATATGAAGATGGAGTTTTGATGCTTATAGGCATTGAGGATGGTAGTATTATAAAAAAAGTAGATATCTAAGGAGGATATAATGACGGAAAAAGAGTTGGATAAATTAATTGAGAAAATAAATTATTTAGCAAAAAAGAAGAAAACAGAAGGTCTTAATGATGAAGAGACAATATTACAGCAAGAGTTAAGACAGGTTTATATAGATAGTTTTAAGAAGAATTTTAAGGCGCAGTTGGAAAATCTAGATATAGAATATGTTGACTAAGGAGGATTATATGGAAAAACTAAAAATAAATGATAGGGTGAGATTACTTTATTTGCCCAATCCACATTTAAAGGTTGCGACGATTTCACTGTATTTTAGAAGACCTTTATCTCGTGAGGAGGTTACGTTAAACTCATTAATTCCAGATGTTTTAAAGTGTGGAACAGAAAGGTTAAAAACTGAAAAAGATATAGATAAAGAATTACAAGCTTTATATGGGGCGAATGTAGCGTTTAATACTATAAAGGTTGGGGAAAAACAAATTTTAGCATTTAAAATGTTGATGTGTGCTGATAAATATCTGCCTGAGCCAGTTCTTGAAAAAGGAATGAGTTTACTTAGAGAAATAATATATAATCCATATATTGTAGATGGTGGATTTTCAAATGAATATACAGAAAGAGAAAAAGAAGTTCTAAAAGAGGATATTCTCGGAAAGATTAACAATAAAGGAAGTTATGCGATAGATAGATGTATTGTAAATATGTGCGAAAATGAGGCGTTCTCGATATCAGATGATGGATATATAGAGGATTTGGGAGAAATAAACGGAATAAATCTCTATAACCATTACAAAACTGTAGTTTCAAGTTCTCCTGTTGATATTGTTGTTGTAGGGGATGTGGATTTTAATAATCTAAAGGAAATAATAGAAAGAGACTTTGTTCCAGAGAGTAACGAGTTATCAATTATCCCTGAGGATAATATTATTAGTGAGGTAGAAAGTGTTAGATATATAAGTGAAAGTTTAGATGTATCTCAAGGAAAGTTGGTCATGGGATATAGAACAGGAATAACTGCTAGGGATAAGAATTACTATGATTTATTCTTGTATTCTGCAGTTTTAGGTACAGGAGTTTCAAGTAAACTATTTAGAAATGTACGTGAAAAGCATAGTCTTTGTTATAGTATAGGTTCTAATTTAGAAAAGTTTAAGGGCTTAATGTTTATTAGTGCAGGAATAGAAGTTTCTAATTATGAGTTTGCGCTTAAACTAATAAAAGAACAGGTTGAAGATATGAAAATTGGAAATATAAGTGATGAAGAGTTAGATTCTACTAAAAAGTATCTTATTAATAATATGCGATCGATAAAGGATTCGCCTGTAGCTTTAGGAGATTTTTATTTTTCTCAAAGCCTGCAAAATGGGAATGATGATATAGATTCAGTTATAGAGAAGATTAAAAATGTTTCAAAAGAAGGAATAATTAAAGTTGCAAAAAATATTAAATTAGATACGGTGTATTTTTTGACTAATCAGGAGGTATCAAATGAGAATAATTGAGAATAAATTTCTTTCGGAAAAAATATTTTATGAAAAGCTTCCGAATAACATGGATTTGTTTTTTATGCCTAAAGAGGGTTTTAATAAAAAGTATGCAATTTTTGCAACCGACTATGGTTCCAATGACTTAGAGTTTATTAATCCTCACACAAAAGAGAGAGTAAAAGTTAATGAAGGTATTGCACATTTTTTGGAGCATAAAGTGTTTGAAGAAGAGTCTGGAGAGGATGCATTTTTAAAATTTTCTAAATATGGGGCATCGGCAAATGCCTTCACAAATTTTGATATGACGGCTTACCTTTTTGGAGCTACAGAAAACTTTTATGAATCATTGGAGCATTTAATAAGGTTCGTTCAAAGTCCATATTTGACTAATGAAAATGTTGAAAAAGAAAAGGGCATAATAGCTCAAGAGATAAAAATGTATGAAGATAATGCAGATTGGAGATTATTCTTCAATACTTTAAGAGCTATGTATAAAGTTCATAATAATAGTGTGGACATAGCAGGAACTGTAGAAAGCATATATAAGATAACGGTAGAGGAATTGTACAATTGCTACAACACCTTTTATTCTCCATCAAATATGGCACTTTTCATAGTTGGAGATTTGGATATTGAAGAGATTAAGAAGACTGTAAAAAATACTGTATCAGATATAAATATGTTTGATGGAGAAATAGAAAGACTGAGAAAGTCAGAACCAAAAGAAATTAACAAAAAATTGATTGAAGCGGAAATGGAAGTTTCTATTCCCATGTTTACCATAGGTTTTAAAGATGAGGCAATAGATGATCCTAAAGAGAGGTTAGAAAAATATTTAGCTTTAGATATTGCGATGAGTATAATATTTGGGAAAACCAGCAGACTGCATGAAGAGTTATATAGTAAAGGGCTAATATTTAGTGAGTTAGCATATGAACAAAATATACACAAAGACTACTTTTATTCCTTAATATCTTCTGAAACTAGAGAGGTAGAAAAGGTCCATAAAATTATATTAGATGAACTTGAGAGAGTAAAGAAAGAGGGACTCAATGCCAATGATTTTGAAAGGGTAAGGAAAAGTAAGTTAGGTTCGTTTATTAAACTTTTTGACTCTATAGAATCTTTAGCTAATCAGTATTTGGCATTTCACTTTCAAGGTATAGACTTATTTTGGTATTATGATATGCTTAATGGAATGACGTTAGAAAAAGTAAACAAGGAAATCAATAATCATTTTAGTGAAGAACAAAGTGTTTTATCTGTAGTAAAACCTACAAAACAGTAATAAATATTCTTTAATTTATTTTTAATCTTTTTTAAATATCTGTTTAAGTTAAATATGGAATAATAAGTTCAAGGAAAACTTAAATAGAAAAGAGGATATGTTATGATTAATTTAGAACAAGTTGAAAAACTAAAAGAATATGGAAAGGTAAGTTATGAAGATGCTAAAATTGCATTAGAAGCTACAAATGGAGATATGCTAGAAGCAGTGATTTATTTGGAAAAGCTAGGAAAGATAGAATCTCCTAAAAACAATGGAAGCTATACCGCAGGAAACCAGCAGGAAGAAGAGGCTAAGGAGATGGATTCAGAAGATGATTATTGTAACTATACTGAGGATGAATTCAAAGAGCATGGAAGAAAACGTAGTAGAAGAATTTCCAATACTATAAGAGTGTTGATTAATAAGGGTGTAACTAACTATTTTGAGGTGAAAAGATATGGAAATGTGATAATATCAGTTCCTGTGATAGCCTTAGTTGTTGCCTTAGTATTCTTCGGGATAACTCTTCCGCTTATGGTAATAGGATTGTTCTTTGGGTGTTCATACCACTTTAAAGGGCCGGATCTTAGATGTGATGAGAATCCTTTAAATCAAGCTATGGATGCAGCAAAAGAAACTGCAGAGCAGGTGAAAACAGCTTTTAGTGAGAATAAAAGATAGTGAGGACTTATGTCAAATAAAATCTTGATTATAGAAGATGAAGAAAAAATAGCGAGGGTAATAGAACTGGAGCTTGTGCATGAAGGCTATGAGGTAGAAAAGGCATTTAATGGAAGAATAGGGTTGGAGCTGGCTGAAAAGCAGGGCTTCGACCTTATTTTGCTGGATATAATGCTTCCGGAATTATCGGGGATAGAGGTATTGCGTAGGTTAAGAAAGGTGAATGATGTACCTGTAATATTACTTACAGCAAGAGATAGCACTATAGATAAGGTGATGGGACTGGATTCTGGAGCAGATGATTACATCACAAAACCCTTTGAAATTGAGGAACTTTTAGCTAGAATAAGAGCCTGTTTGAGAAAGCGAATACTAGAATCTAGTAAAGAAGAACTATTACACAATAAATTAAGAATAAATACGGCAAGTCATGAGGTGTATTGGGATAATGGGCTTATAGAACTTACCACAAGAGAATATGATCTTTTAGTGTGTCTATTGGAAAATAAAGGAAGAATAATGACAAGAGATGTACTTTTAGATAAGGTTTGGGATTATGATTTTATTGGTGATACCAACACAGTGGATGTTTATATAAGATTTTTACGTAGTAAAATTGATGAGGTATTTGGTGTGAAACTTATTCATACGGTAAGGGGAGCAGGTTATATAATTAAGGAGTAATATGAATAGAACTAGCAATATAAAAAACTCTATAGCATCAAAAATCAGTTTTAAGGTGGTACTAGAAACTATAAGTAGCTATATATTAATAAATTTGGTCATAATAACTATGGTCATGAGTTATTTATATTATTATGAGAAAAAGAATGTAGAAACTCTAGTAAATATGTATAAGGCTGATAAAATTGAGGAGAATATAGATATAGTTAAAGCTTTTGGTTATGAGCTAGAACATAGTAAAGAAAAACCTTTTGTAATAAGTGGGGATTATGATTATCACATATTTTCTATGATTGAAACGGTAAGATATAACTTTGTTATTGAAGATAATTTAAGTAAAGATGAAGATTATATGTATATCAGTAAGCTCATGTATAAGGAATTTGCAATGATTATCAATGGTATGATGATTATATTGTGCATACAAATTTTTTCTGTATTTGTAGATTTTAGTAAAAATAGGAGAATGATAAGAGAAACTATGAGACCTTTGGATGACTTGGCAAAGGCCACCAGAGTCATAAACAAGGCTACCAATATGTCGCCAGAATCTCTTAGAAAAATAGCAGGAGCCTTAGATGGAATTAATGCAGAACATTTAGAGACACGATTACCGGTAGAAACAGCTAAAGCAGAGCTTAAATCATTAACTGTAGCTATAAATGGAATGCTAGACAGATTAGACAAGTCATATAAATCTCAAGCTAGATTTGTTTCAGATGCCTCTCATGAGTTAAGAACGCCAATAGCAGTTATACAAAGTTATTCTAGTTTGTTGGATCGCTGGGGAATAGAAGATCAAAAAACTGCAGAAGAGGCAGTTAGAGCAATAAAATCAGAGGCTGAAGCTATGAAAATAATGGTAGAACAGTTATTGTTCTTAGCACGAGGGGATAACGATTCTATGCATTTTCAAATATCTCAAATTGATATAGGTGAATTAGCAGAACAAACCTTAAATGAAATTAAGATGATAGATAAAAATCATCAATTTAGTTTAGAAAAAGATAAGAATTGTATAACATCAGTTGATATAGGTTTAATAAAGCAACTTATGAGAATACTTATGGACAATAGTATAAAGTATACAGAAGTAGGTGGAATTATTTCGGTTAAAGTCTATAAAGAGAACAGTAATATTGTGTTTAGTATTCAGGATGAAGGGCAGGGAATAGGTCCGGATGAGGTAGAGAATATCTTTGATAGATTTTATCGAACAGATAAATCCAGAAATAGAAATACAGGAGGTTCAGGATTAGGGTTGTCTATAGGGAGATGGATAGTAGAAAAGCATAATGGAAGTATTTCAGTTTTAAGTCGTGAGGGTCTAGGAACGAGGATAATTGTAAAGTTACCAACCTTAGTTAATGAGGAGCATATATGTAAAGACTTAGAAGTAGATATTAAAAATTAACTTAAAGTGGTAGCTATGAAATTAAAATTTTTAATATATTTATTGGTTTTAAATTCAGCTTTAGTTGGCAGAAAATAAATTTTGCTTGATTTTAGTAATATAAAATGATATTATATATGAGTATGAGATTTTGTGTATTAAACACGATTATGGGAAGTAGCCCAATCTCATCTTTCTGCTCCGATAGACGGAGCCGTATAGTCCAAAGGGAGGTGAAAAGAAATGAGAAATTATGAATTGATTTATGTATTAAAACCAAATCTTGATGATGAGGCTAAGGCTGTAGTATCAGAGAAGGTTGAAGCTGTTATCAATGCTAATGGAACAATTGAAAAAGTTGATGTATGGGGTAACAAAAGATTAGCATACGAAATCCAAAAGCTAAATGAAGGTTTTTATGTTTTTATAAAGTTCAGTGCAGCAGTAGATGTTCCTAAAGAGCTTGATAGAAACTTAAAGATTAATGAGAATGTAATTCGTCATATGATTGTTAATATTGATGAAAAATAAGAAAGATGGTGTAATATGAACTTAGCAATCTTAATTGGAAGATTAACTAGAGATCCGGAGCTTAGATATATTCCGTCAACTGGGAAGGCTGTTACAACATTTGCAATAGCTGTGGACAGACCGTTTACAGGGAAAGATGGCCAAAAGCAAACTGATTTTTTCAACATACAAGTATGGGGGAAAATGGCAGAGAATTGTGCTAACTATTTGGTAAAAGGAAGATTGGTAGCGGTTAAAGGTTCTATTCAGAATAGATCTTATGAAACAGCAACAGGAGAAAAAAAATATGTTACAGAGATCCAAGCTGAAAACGTTCAATTCTTAGAATGGGGCGAGAAGCAAGGAGCAGGAAATAGAAATATGTCAGAAACGTATGGAGAAGCACCTATATTTGAACCAACAGGATTTAAACCTCAAGGTTTAGATGATGATGGATATAGGGCTTTAGATACAGATGACGTACCATTCTAAAGGATAGGAGGATTTAAAATGGCAGAGCAAAAAGGTAATATGAGAAAAAGACGTAAAAAGGCAGATCCATTTGCTGGAGATAAAATCAATATGATTGATTATAAAGATGTAGCTCTTCTAAAAAGATTTATCTCTGAAAGAGGTAAAATTTTACCAAGAAGAATAACAGGAACATCAGCAAAGGCTCAAAGAAAACTGACAATGGCTATAAAGAGAGCTAGAACAATAGCTTTACTACCATATACAGTAGACTAAAAATAAATTTATTTGAAGGGATTATGACAAAAGTCGCAATCCCTTTTTTTATAGGAGGATGCTATGTATCAAATGTTAGGTATGGATATAGTCGATTCAAATGAATTATCAGAACAAATAAAATCAAAGACTAAAGTGAACATAAAAGAAGATATTACAAAAGGTACGCAAAGAGAGGATGCAATAGGTTATAAGGCATCAATTAATATAATCGAGTTAGGTTATAAAAAAGGAACAGAATTTAATGATGAAAAATCGATGGACGAACTTTTAAATATAGCTGATGAATATGTAAAAGTTAAAATCAGGGAAATATTACCAAGGGTAATGGATTTTACAGTATTTTCTAACACATATGACCCTGTAGCTGAAGAAGTGAATTTAATATTAGTTATTATGCATATATCTAATGCAGACAGGAAATTACGAGATGTTTTAAAAAGGTTACTTAGAATATAAAAAAAGTATTTATTTTTAGATATAAATGAAGTATAATAAAGACAACTAAAAG
>JBOFZL010000038.1:0-3022 GCA_051655155.1 Filifactoraceae bacterium | reverse complement strand
TTTTCATTGAAACATCTGTAAAAGAAGATGAGTTGGGTGAAGAAGGTAAACGCTGCCTTAATGTTAGCGGAGTGCTGAGAATACTAGGCGTTTCAAGGAGCGGTTATAACGCTTTCAAGAAGAGACTACCTTCTGATATATTACGCTTGATTCGTTGATAACTATATAAAACTTATATAAGGAGGTGCAGTCCAATGGTTTGAAGAAGTATATGTAAATTTAGCAAATAAAAATTACAAACAAAGGATTTAAATGGAGAGGAGTATTCAAATGAAAAAGTTGACTACAAAAATCATTAGTTTTATACTTACACTATCAATGATATTTAGCATGAACATACCTGCATTTGCTTCAGAAACTGAAAATTTCAGTAACCCTCAGACCTCATATATCGTAATAAGTTCACAAGAAACTGAATTCGGAACAATTTATTACGTAAAAGAAGATGGAAAACCGCAAACACGTACTTTGTGGGATATTTTAGACATAGCTATGGCTGGATACAGCTGGAGTAAACTTTTACAGGAGCCATCTTGGGGTAATTTTGGTTGGGCTGTACTTGATACCGCTGCATTATTACCATTATTGCCTTCCACAGCCTATGTTCGGGAAGGTGGAAAAGTACTCTTAAAAGCAGATGATTTTGCCAAATTTGCTAAAACTGATAAAGGAAAAGCAGCAATTAAGTCTGCAATGAAAACATATAAATTAGCGTCCGTTACTTATGATGCAAAGCAACTTCAGAGTAAGTTCAAACACGCGATAGACTTTGGCGTAAAAGGCAATTATAGCGTTGCAAAAGCTAATGAATTCAAAAACGCATTGGCAAAAGTTGTTAATAATGCCGCTGAAATCTATAAAACTAATTATCATGGAGATGCGATAATTTATATTAAGGACGGATTGGGAGTAATAACTAAAACTGATGGTACTTTTGTAAGCGGATGGAAATTGTCTTCGGAGCAACTAAAATTCCATCGAACCCAGCTAAAAATTAAATAAATAAACACAATGTAATACTAAAGGCCATAGAGCACACTTTAATTGTGCTCTATGGTAGATTCTTATTGAAAGGAGTTATTATATGCCAACAATTGACTTAGGTATATGTATCCCTACATCTCATTCATTAAGCAGTATCAAAGAAATAGAAAATACTATTTTGGTGAGTTTGGAAGCTTTGTTTCAACAAACTGATGTTGCATTTGTCTCTGCTTATTTATATGATGAAAAAACAGATTCAGGGGTTGACCTGTTTGCCCTAAATAATTCTTTACAACAGATAATAAACTCAGAACCCTATAATAAAATAACTTTTACAGTTAATGGTAAAAACTGCTTTGTTACAATTGGTTTTATTGAAAAAGATATAACTATTGGAATTAATGTAGATTATGACTTTTTCTCTGACATTTCTCAAAGAAGCACCTCTAGCAGTTTGATTAACTTTCTGCAAGAAAATTTTTATGAGCTTCATCAAAAAATACGGTATCAGTTTGCATTTGCAGACTTTGATGCCGAGTTTGAATATTCATATTCTCAGTTAATAGAAATGATAAGAGATGAAAGTAATCCATATTGTTTGCTAATTATTGATGACCATGGGTTGTTAAAACACTACAGGTCATCGTACAATCTTTTGGGGTGCAATTATCTAGAAAATAAACTTGATTTTAGCTAAGCATTGATACATTGTTATGATGATAAACGATAGCTTTCCTACCAGTTACGACTATATATTTGAAATATCCCTGAGATATGTTGTAGCTGTTGGTTGAAATACCTGGTTTAAATAGACAATCAGTCAAAGAATTTGAATATTAAGTTATAAAATAATTGTTTAAAGAGTGGGCAATCAATTTGATTGCTCTCTTCTTTTGCCCACAACACAGACAAAGAACAATATGATAGCATAGATAAAAACAAGCATTCTCAGTGTCTGTACCCTACTCGCATCATTATTAGTGGTATTCTACATAACATCTTGAGATTTCAAAATTATCTAACAAGGATTCTTGAGAAAAGCAAAGGTAAATTGTATAATATATCCAAGATAACATCAAAAGTTTTGTAAAAGCTGAGGGATTCGGGGGGAATATATGCTGTTTTATTTAAGCCTTATTGAAACAGAAGAAGATAAAAGGAAGTTTGAAAAGCTGTACATATCTTACAAACAAACGATGTTTTATGTAGCTGTTAAAATCTTGAAAGATGAACACATTGCTGAGGATGCTGTTCATCATGCGTTTTTAAAAATAATAAATAACTTAGACAAGATCGATATTGTAGATAATTATAAAACAAAAGGATTTGTGGTGGTGATTACTGAAAACACAGCAATAGATATTTATAGAAAACGTAAAAGAGAAAAAAGTATTTCATTTGATGAGATTGAAATATTTATGGAAGATAGCAAAATCGAGGTAATGGCTGAAAATATGATCAAAGAAGCCATGAACAAACTACCTATAAATTATATGACTGTCCTTAAGTTGAAATATACTCAAGGATTTTCTGACAGCGAAATATCTAATATGCTGGATATCAGCGAAGATAATGTCCGACAACGTATTTCGAGAGCAAAAAGAAAATTATCACAAATACTAAATGAAAGTGAGGCGATGAGTGTATGAGTAATTTAGTTGTGGATGATGCTTTTTTATTCAAACATATTAAAAATTATGAAAATCGACAGTTGTCATCCTTACCAAATGAATATGAGCTAAACCATCGTTTTTCCAAACGATTTGAGCGAAAAATGCGTGCATTAATCAAGTATGAAAAACAGACTCCAACGATGCGTAAATTTGTTAACTACAGTAAACGCGTTGCAGCTGTTTTTATGGTAATTGTTACAGTGGCTTTTATAACAACAATTGGTACTTAGTGGTAGAATATAAATAGTACAAGTTGAAAGTGGAAAAATCCCAAATAAAAGATATAATAAAGTTAAAGAAAGATGGAGGGATTTAACATGAGTAGACAGTTTACAAAGGAATTTAAAGAAGATGCAGCGAGATAT
>JBOFZL010000037.1:0-5511 GCA_051655155.1 Filifactoraceae bacterium | reverse complement strand
CATCAATTTTGATTCTGGTTGTAATGCTTCAGTATCAAATTTACCTATCGATCAAATGATCACTTATAAAAATAGCAACAATACAGGTAACCTTTATACTCATTTTGATGAAACTGATTTTGAATTTGTATCAGAAGTTCAATCTGGCACTGTATCAATCCCTAAAAACTCTCCTGTGCGAAAGGGCTATGAGTTCATGGGATACAGATTTGAGAAAATTCAACGTCCTACAATCACAGTAAGATATCTGGACTATGAAAGTCATAATGTGATAGTAGATTCTAAAACTGGTAAAGAACAAATTTTTACTTATCAAGTTAAAGATCTAAATCAAATAGGATCTACTTACTCAGAAGATACCTCTAAATGGTATGCATCTGGAATAAGTAGCAAAATCTCTGCCAATGATACAAAAATGAATTCATCTTATAACTATGAATACCTATTTGTTGATTCAGATGGTTATGAGCTAAATAATAACCGTAAGACCATAGTTATTTCCCCTAACTCTGACGAAAATATAGTGGAAATTTATGTTAAAAAACAATTTTATAGAGCGACTTAGCTTTTTCTGTAAAACTATTAAATTTTATAAAATAACAATTTTAATAATAAAATTTGAAATTATTTTTAAAACCTTATAAACTAATATAATTCACTGTTAGTAATCTTATGAC
Source organism: Filifactoraceae bacterium (assembly GCA_051655155.1). GTDB lineage: Bacteria > Bacillota > Clostridia > Peptostreptococcales > Filifactoraceae > JBOFZL01. Next base: position 4,834 of record JBOFZL010000037.1, on the reverse strand, counting down.
AGTGAATTTTTATTATCACCTATTTAAAATATTTACTTTTTTTACAAACTCTTCTTCATTTTCACAGTTTTTTTCAAATATTTATTTTTATTTTCCTTAAAATTATGTTCATCTTGAGGTGATACAAAAGGATAAATATTAATTATTTTGTTATATAAATAAAATCTTGTTGATAATCAGTGTATATTATATTCTTGTAGTTTCAAAATGCAAAAATTGCTATAAATACAAATAATGATCCTATATTCTTTTTCATATACAACCTCCATACAAGTTCATGATGATTTTTATAATTAATAATAGCAGTTTTTTTCAATTTTCAAAGACTATTAAACTTTTATATAAAAATCACATTAATATTCTTAATTTATTTGTACTTATTCCATTTAGCTTTCTTTTTATTTAATATCTGTTTTTCATTATCCTATATGTAGTAATTATGCAACAATATATTTTTACGATCCAATTAAAATTTTCACATAGATAACATTTTTATAATGATTGTGTGCCATTAGTTTTATTAAATTGTTTATACAACTGATTCAAACCAAAAACAAAAAACCTTACCTTCTTCTCAAAAAAAGGGTTTATATATAGAAAAAGAGGGCTTTGAATTTTTCATTCAAAACCCTCGTAAGTCCATATAAACACTGGCTTTTTCAGCCCTGTATCTATTTTAACCTAATCTTCTGGCGGAGAGCAAGGGATTCGAACCCTCGTTACAGTTTCCCGTAAACACGCTTTCCAGGCGTGCTCCTTAAACCACTCGGACAACTCTCCTCATGCTAACTTCCATATTTTAACATAGTTTAAAGTTTTTTGCACTATTTTTCTTTAAGTTTTATAATTTTTTTTGTCAAAATATATTAATAGTTCAAATCTACAAAACCATAAACTATACTTTATTTTTCTTGCAAAAAAGTATACTGAAAACTATAATAAAGCTAAGTCATATTATGTAACTTTTATAGTTTTAGGAGGACAAATGATAAATCAAGCTATAACAACACTTTCAAAAAATACGATTTTTAATATAGATATGTTAGAGCCTATAAAAAGAGGTCATGCCAAGGTGGTTTATGCAGATGATAAAACCGTACTAATTCATGAGGAAAGGTCCTCTGCCTATATGATGTATAGTGAAAATATACCCAAGGGTATAGCTCTTTTAGAGTCCGAACTTCCCAAAAATGCAAATCTACTTTGTTTACACCAAGAAGAATTAGTTGACTTTGCAAAGAGAAAATTCTTTCTAAACACTACCATAACTTGCTATCAGACAGCTAATCTAAGTAGGCAGTTAATAACACTATCGGACAGCTTAAAAATAAAAGTTTTGGATAGCAGCTTTAAAGAAACTATACATGAATATTACAAGGTATACTCCATTGAAAAACTTCATATCCTTTTAAATGAGCATCATATTTTTGGCGGGTTCTTAGATGATAAACTGGTAGGTTTTATAGGACTTCACTTGGAAGGAAGCTGTGGACTGCTCTTTATCTTACCTGAATATAGAAATAATGGTTATGGAAGTTTATTAGAACAGTTTTTAAATAACCATATAATCCACAAAGGTTGGACGCCCTTCGGACAGGTTGAAGATACAAATCATAAATCCTTGGCCCTTCAGAAAAAGCTTGGTATGGATGTTTCAGAAGAAAAAATATATTGGCTTTTTTAATAATGTCACTATATGTTGATATGTACCCCTTTACTGTCAAATACAAAAAAGGGGGTTTGTTTAAATTAAAGCTATATTCTTATCCTTAACTAAAAAAGTTTTCTAGGTCTTCTCCTGCCGTCTTAATTCCTGCTATTCCAAAGTTCTCTACTAAGAAACTAGCAACCGTTGGTGATAAGAAAGCTGGAAGTGTTGGCCCAAGATGAATATTCTTTACTCCTAATGATAACAGTGCTAGTAATACTATTACTGCTTTTTGCTCATACCAAGCGATATTATATATAATTGGTAGATCATTTATGTCTTGTAACTCAAACACCTCTTTTAATTTAAGTGCTATTAATGCCAATGAATAAGAATCATTGCACTGTCCTGCATCTAATACCCTAGGAATTCCTCCAATATCGCCAAGATTTAACTTATTATATCTATATTTTGCACAGCCTGCAGTTAGTATTACTGTGTCCTTTGGCAATTCCTTTGCAAAGTCTTCATAATAACTTCTTTCCTTGTGTCTTCCATCACAGCCTGCCATTACCACAAACTTTTTGATAGCTCCTGACTTTACTGCGTCAACCACTTTATCCGCTAAAGCGAATACTTGGTTATGAGCAAAGCCTCCTACGATTGTACCTTGTTCTATTTCCCTTGGTGGCTCACATTGTTTCGCATGCTCAATAAGCTCACTAAAATCTTTTTTCTCGCCTATTTCACCAAATATGTGCTTACAGCCTTCAAACCCAGCTGCTCCAGTTGTATATACCCTGTCTTTGTAGCTTTCTTTTGGAGGTACTATACAATTTGTAGTAAATAATATAGGTCCATTGAAAGTTTCAAACTCTTCTTTCTGTTTCCACCAAGCATTCCCATAGTTTCCTACTAGGTTATCATACTTTTTAAAGAATGGATAATAGTTTGCTGGTAGCATTTCGGAATGAGTATATACATCCACGCCACTAGCCTTTGTTTGTTCTAGTAATTGTTCTAAGTCTTTTAAATCATGGCCTGATACTAATATAGCCGGTTTATTTCTGACTCCTATATTTACACTTGAAATCTCCGGATGTCCAAAGCTACTATTATTCGCTTCGTCTAATAATGCCATTGCCTTCACTCCGTATTCTCCTGTTTTTATGGTTAATGAAATTAATTCTTCTAAAGTTATAGATGTATTCTCAATAGCAACTAATGTTTCTTGAATAAAGTTATCCACATCCTTGTTTCTTTTTCCTAAAGCATGTGCATGTTTATTATATGCAGCCATTCCCTTTAATCCATATGTTATCAACTCTTTTAAACTTCTTATATCTTGATTTTCAGTAAGAAGAATACCAACAGACTTTGTTCTAGCCTCTATTTCTGATTTTGTTTTTCCTGACCATAGCGCTATCTCCGAAAGACCTTCTTTGTTGGCCAATTTACTGATAAGTTCTTTTTTAAGTTCAACAGTCTTAATTATTTGTTTGACTATCTTTTCATCATCAAAATTTGCATTAGTTATAGTTACAAATAGATTGAAACTAACTATATCTTCTAGCTTTTCAGATATTTCTAAGCCTTGCTTTCTCCCTAATATTAGTACCTCGCTAAAACCTTTTGTAACATCTATTAAAACATCCTGAAAATTAGCAGTCGATACCTTCTTTCCACATACCCCACCTTTTGTACATCCACTGTTTCCAACTGTTTCTTGACATTGAAAACAAAACATTGATTCTTTCATTTCTAATCTCCTCCTCTTATTTTAATTTACCATTTTCAAATTTAGTTTCTATTTACTTGTCTCCTCAATTATAATATAATAGATTAAATTAATCGGTTGTTTTTACAACATTTTATGAAAGTTGAGGTTTTTTATGAATTATATTAATATTTTAAAGCTTAACCCCCTATTTTTTAAGCTTTCTGAAAAAGAAATTATCCACGTATTAAACTGCCTTGGCTCTCGTATATCAAATTTTCAAAAAAATGAAACCATACTGGAAGTAGGCACAAATACTTTTGAACTTGGGATTTTCTTAGCAGGGGAAGCCTTTGTTATCCAAGAAGATTATTGGGGAAATCGTGCTATAATATCTCATCTTCATTCTGGTGATATTTTTGGAGAATCCTATGCTTGTGTTCCACATACAGAACTAGGCGTTTCTTTAATATCCGGATCAACTTCCACTGTTTTATTTATAAATGTGGGAAAATTACTTAAAACTTGTAGTAGTTGCTGTAATCATCATCACTCTATTATAGGTAACCTACTTTCCATTTGTGCTAAAAAAAATATTTTTTTAACACAGAAAATGAGTCATATAACAAAACGTACCACTAGAGAAAAACTCCTTTCTTATCTATCCTCCGAATCTATTAAGCAGAATAAAGATATGATTGTTATTCCCTTTAATAGACAAGAATTAGCAGACTATCTTTCTGTAGATCGCAGTGCATTATCTGCTGAATTAAGTAAAATGCAAAAAGAAGGGCTTATACGTTACAATAAAAATAACTTTCAACTTATCTCATAATCAGGTATAGTTATTCATAATATTAAAATAATTAAAATAAATTTAGTTCAATAATGACTCTTTTACAAGATGTCTATTAGATGCTAATTAAAATTTTATTTTTTAATAATACTTTGAAGGCCTAATCAATTTAATCTTATTTAAAGACTTGCTATAAAAATAAATATATGATATATTCAAAGAAATATAATAATTAGACAGGGGAGCTTGTGTACAGGCTGAGAGTAAGTTTAAACTTAGACCCTTAAACCTGATTTGGGTAATGCCAACGTAGGAAGCTTAAATAAAAATTTGCGAAAACTATGGGGTTTTCGCTTTTTTATTTGCCTGTTTAACTAAAAGGAGGATTTATGGAAGAACAAAGAACGTCCGTATTTAGTAATGGTTTAATTTGGTTTGGTGCTGCTGTTTCCATCGCAGAAATATTAACAGGAACCTTAATTGCCCCCTTAGGTTTTAACAAAGGTTTAATGGCTATTTTAATAGGACATATAATAGGTTGTATCCTATTGTATTATGCAGGAATAATAGGTTCGAACACCAAAAAATCTTCTATGGACACTGTAAAAATTGCATTTGGCAAAAAAGGTTCTTACCTTTTCTCTTCTCTTAATGTGCTTCAGCTTGTAGGCTG
>JBOFZL010000036.1:0-6447 GCA_051655155.1 Filifactoraceae bacterium | reverse complement strand
ACAAGTTAGACTTAGCTCTAGCTGAACCACCATCAGTCAAATTTAACATTTGTGTAAATGGTCCACCAGTACTAGAGAAAAGCCATAGGAGTATAGTACATAGAAGGCCTACAGGAAAAGTCATCTCTATAAATGGTATATTAAGAGATACACTTGCTCTATAGTTGATAAAAACAATTATTAGAAAGTACACTAAATATGGAAAATTTTTTTTCATAATAACTCCTTTGGTATTAATAATAGATTTACTAGTTAAATAGTATACTAATAACGTTTTATAGTCTGTAGAAATATGTAAGTAATATAGATGAAAAAGTTCCTATAATCACATAAAACTTGTACTTATAGGAACTTTATAAATATTATATAAATTTATTTTTTTTTAGACTCACCTAATAAAAAACCAATAGAACTACACATTAAATCTCTAATTTGAGAAACAGCTGGAACATTATCCAAAGAATCTGTTAATAATAATGCACAGATAACAATCATACATAATAGGCAAATCGATACAGCAATACATATTTGAACCAAATTTATATTTACATATGTGTATTTTTTAGATAATTGACAATTGTCATCTTCCTTGTCTGAGACTTTTTCTAATGAATCTAAATCATCTTGAACTGAATATAATTTTGTTTGAACACTTTCTATGGCTACAATCTTTTCATTAGTACTAAATTTTATATTAGAGCTAAATAAAAATCCAAATATAGACGATAGTGTAGATCTAAACACTACCTCTAGCGAATTACGTATTCCACTGCTTTCACCATTTAAAAATGATATACAGATAATAATTATAAACAGTATAAAACCAATAAAAATGAGTGACTTAAATGCTATATTTAATTCATCCCAATCATTAATCAATTCTTTTAGCAGTAAGGTTCTTCTGCTACAATCATCTTTATTCATAATATATCACCAGTATATTATATGTATAAAAATAATAAGTTGTTATTGATTTTTATATTATTTTGTAAAATTATCACAAAAAATATAAAAACCCAAGAAATAATTTCTTGGGTTTTTATTTAATTTATATTTAGGGAATTTACAGAAACTATAGAAATATAACATTTATATAAAGTTTGTAAATTTTAAAGTAATAGATAATAGTTTAATAAATAAATATACATCAAACTATACGTTGAATTATACATTCTTAATGTACACCTAGTATTAGTAACTATCACAAAAACAACTTGTACCTCTACTAAAAATACTATATTTTTTTTAGTACATATTAAATCTATGTTAAATACCTATGTACAAATAAATTATCAAATATAAATTAGTTAGAATTAAAAGGATTTGGAGTTGAAACAACTAAGATTTTAACCATTTTACTAGTATAATTTGCGCAGTAATGTCTATCAAGTGAACTATAGTGAATACTATCGCCAGGATAAAGTTTATATGGTTCTTCATTTAAAAATACAGTAAGAACGCCTTCTAAAACGTATATAAACTCTTCACCACTATGAGTATCTGATTTGATTTGTTCATTAGTAGCTGTTGGTAATATTTCAATTAATCTTGGAAATATATTTTTACTTTTTAGACTATTTGATAAGTTGTATTGAACACATCCCTCTGGAAAGATTACATAAAATTCTTTTTCATATCCCCTTACAACAGGAGATTCAATGAATTTTTTCTTTATAAAGAAATATGAAATATCAATATCAAACACATCAGCAATAGAACCTAAAGCATCTGTTGATATACTAGTAAGACCTCTTTCTAATTGAGATAAGAATCCTACTGAGAGATTAGTTTTTTCGCTCAAATCTTTTAAGGTCATATTATTTTGAGTCCTTAATTGTTTAACCTTACCTCCAATGTCTTTATTCATATATATACCCCTTTTCATAAATATGAATTGTATTATTTCATTTTTATATTACATCTTAATAATAATATCATATATACAGAAATGTCAACTTATTCTAAATATTTAATTTATATAATTGAATATTTTTTCACATAACTGAACTATGTATTTTAATTATATGAAATAATAAAAAATTTGCTTCACTAATATCGCAAATGACTTCAAAATATTTCGCCTAAAATTAACTATTCTACTGACATTACACATAAAAAAGGATCATTTTACAAGTAAAATGATCCTTTAAGTGTTCAAGTTATATAATAACGATTATTTTAGGAGGATAATTGTTATTTTTCTATTAAAATAAAGGGTTCTATAAAAATGAGTTTTAGCTTGGACAACAACAATTTAGTGTACCTGGAACAGTTATAGTAACTGATCCATTAGCAGGTATTGTTGGTATTGAAACGCTTATACCATTAGTTGATTCTAATGATTTACTTGCACCATTAGGTACAGTTATATTATCAAGTGTGAATACAAATTCTGGAGCAAAGTAATCAGTAACAATTACATTTGTTGCAGCGTCTGTTTGTGATTTATTTTCAACAACAATAGTATAAGTCATTGGATCTCCACATCTAATAGTTTCAGGAGCCGACTTAGTAACTACTAATTGAACAAATCTAACTTCTAATTCAACTGTATTAGTATTTTCAGGAGTTATAGGATTTCCATTAGAATCATTACTACTTACTGTAGCTGTATTACTAATTAAAGTTCCAGATGTAACAGAATCTTTAATTTTAACTTTAAATGTAAATACGGCACTTTGCTCTGGTAAAAGAGTAGATTCAGTAGGTATAGATAACTCAACAGACGGTAGCTTAGAATCGTTAAATATAGGATTTACATAATTATTATTTACGTATAAATTAGGACTACCTATATAAAGAAGATTATCGTTTAAAATATCATTGATTTTTATATCTTTTAAGATAGTATTTCCGGTATTCGATATAACTATAGTATAGTCAACTATGTCTCCAGGTTTTACATATCTTTGAGATGCTACTTTAAAAACTTTAAAAGAATTAATAGGTCTTTTTTCAATGCAAGTGGAAACTATACTAGATTCAGCAGTATTAGTACTTGCTTCATTATCTATGATATATTCATAGCTAACAGTTGCTTTATTGTATATTTTACAATTGGCTTCACAGCTAGCCGCAACTTCATTTTCAGAGTCTAACGGTGTTATATTGCTATCATACTTGGACATTCGTGGTGCCTCCAAATTTATATTGATATTGAGCTGTTGCTCTATACTAATATATTAAAATCTATAATTTTGGTTACACATTATAATTAATTTCTATATATTTCGATAGATGAATTTATTAAGAGTTTATTAGAATCGTTCATACAGTAATCTGTGCAATATGCACAGACTTTAATATCACTAATACAACACAAATTAACACATACTGGAATTTTATAATAGCAATATTTAGAATAAGAAAAACACTCTGGAGAGTAATCAATATTGTACAAGTAGTACATATTTTGAGTTAAACATATTTCAAGTAATAAAACATATTCACCATTTTCTATATTAATAGACGTATTCAAAATATCTGCATAGCTATCAATATCTATAATATAGTACGATCCTTGCAATATAGAGTACAAATTTATACAACTGTTGGTGTTAAACTTATAACGCATACAGCTTTTTTCTAATACTTTAGTTTTAACATTATTACTGTAACAAGTATATAAATCTCCGTTAATAGATTTATATGATACTTTTGCAATATTTGAAATAACTTTATTACACATCATTAAATAATCCTTTCTATAAATTGATACTTAATATAAAAATAGTTAAATATCTAAAATGCATAATTAAAATATTAACAAACAAGCGTGTGCATTAATAAATATTCAACAATGCTTATTAAATAAAAAGTATATACAAAACAAATAAATGACATAAATTAAATAAATAGAACTTAAAAGTTCATTTTTGTGAAAAAAGTTCAAAATTAAAAAAATAATTTCTAATGGTTGACAAATGATTATAATCGAATTATCATTTAAAATATAAAGCATGATGGTAATTGAAACGACTATATAACTCAATTGAAGGAAATTTAAAATTGAGACGTAATTTTAAATAGTTAATTTCTAAATCAAAAAAATACAAAAATAAATTCATTTTTGTGAAAAAGGGGCATTGATATATGAACAAAGACCTTGGGGGTAAAATTAAACAAGCAAGAACTCAGAAAAAAATGACCTTAAAAGATTTGAGTGAAAAGACTGAACTTTCAGTAGAATTTTTATCACAGCTAGAGAGAGGTCTTACAAGCATATCCATAGATAAATTGGATAAAATCGCTAACGCTCTTAAAGTTAACCCCACCTATTTCTTTACAATCACAGAAAATAACAAAACAAATATTGTAAGAAGTTACAATAAGGAGTTATACCAAATATGCACTTCAAAATGTATCCAATATAACTCATCAGGCAATTTAAAAGAAAAAGAGATATTCACAAGGTTAGTAGAGATAATACCAAACAACATAGAAGAGAAAATCGAAGTATACAATCACGCTGGAGAAGAATTTATATATGTCTTAGAAGGTGTACTTACATTATTTTTAAATAATAGCTATTATGAGCTTAATGTAGGTGATAGTATTCAATATGATTCTAATTCTGATCACAACTGGGCTAACTATACTAATCAAATTGTAAAATTACTAGTTGTTGCAACACCAAACCCTTTTAATTAATATTAGTAACGTATTAAATAAAATTTAATATATTTAAATAGAGACTATGAGATATGCTTTGTATCTGGGCACTTTAAGCATATGGAGTCGTTAGTGCAACCGGCTATTAGAAACTAATGAATAAACGTAACCGTATTTATTAATTTTCGATAGCTTTTTTTAATGGAAAAAAGGGGAGGATCTAATGGAAAAACAGATTAAATCAGTGGGGATAAGCGTTTTGTTACTCCTCATATGTAGCACAATTTTAGTAATATCCACTTATGCATATTTTACATCTGAAGATAGGGTTATCAATACAATAAACATTGGAGATGTAGATATAGAAGTAAGTGAAGAATTTATTCCACCTTCAGGATGGGATGGAAAAGAGTACAAAAAGGTAGTACAAATAAAAAACAATAGTAAATCACCAGCACTTATTAGAGTTGCAATTATTCCAAGATGGGTAGATGAACAAGGTAATGCATGGCCAGGTGACACAAACATAGTTAAATTAAACTATGAGACACAAAATATAATAGATACTCCAAGTATAGAAACTAAAGACAGATGGACATCTGAAATTGATAGCTATCATTACTATAATACTGTAATACCAAAAGGTTCATCTACAAATGTAATATTAAATTCAGTATCTGCTAATGTACCAGATAATTTAAAAAGCAGATACGAAGGGAAAACACTTGTAATAGATGTTAAAGCTGAAGCAGTTCAAGCAACAAAAGATGCACATAGAAAAACATGGAGCAATATACAAGAAGGTAGTGAGCTACAAAAAATGTTAGACAGTTTATGTAGTAGGTAATAATGAATTTTATGGGAGATAAAAAATGAAAAACAATAAAGCATTAAAGATAGCAGGAAATATATTATTTTACACCATACTTATATGTTTGTTATCTACGTCATTTATAATGGTTAAATCTGTGAAAGATGGAGTTCAACCTAAAATACTAGGTAATAGATTTTTCACAGTGCTTACAGGAAGTATGGAACCAACAATAATGACAGGTGATTTGATAATATCAAAAGAGGTGTCACTAAAAGATATAGCACCTGGTGATGTTATAACGTTTGGAAGTTTAAATTCAAATAATATAACAACACATAGAGTAAAAAGAGTTATAACTGAAGGTGATAATAAAAAGTATGTAACACAAGGTGATGCAAATAATGTGGAAGATCCTAATCCTGTACCAGAGGAAGTTTTAATAGGTAAGGTTGTAAAAGTTATTCCTAAACTAGGAAGTATTATGTCCTGGATGAAATCAAATTTAACACTTATTATAGGTGGATTAGTGGCTTTGATAGCACTTGGGTTTATAGGGAATTTTGTTAGTGAAAGATTTAAAGCTATAGATAAAGAAGAGGAAAAAGAAAAAGACAAAGCGGATGCAGATGCATAGCTTAGATGCTATAGCGATAGCTATTTGCATAGATTGAGTAATTATTAAATTTAATGGAGGGTATTAGTATGCATAAAAAGAAAATTCAAACGTTAATAGCAGCAGGAGTATTGTCAGTAGGTATAATAGGGGGAACGCTAGCATGGTTCACATCACAAGATGATATAACAAACGTATTCAACACAGGTTCAGTAACTGATCCGACAAATCCAGATGCAGGTATAGACATAACAGAGAACTTCCCTGGATCAACAAAAGATCCAGTGACTGGAGATATGGTATATGATAAGCCAGTTTTACCAGGAGATACTATGACTAAAGAAGTTAGTGTTACAAGTAAAGCAGATTATGATCAATTCTTAAGAGCAAAGATCACAAAAGTATGGAA
>JBOFZL010000035.1:0-6447 GCA_051655155.1 Filifactoraceae bacterium | reverse complement strand
GTGCAGATATAAACTACAAAGATCCTACTACAAATTCAGAATCATCAGAAGCTTTCAAAGAAGATCCTACTGTAAACATAAGCCCTAAAAAAGGTAAAATTAAAGTTACTAAAAATGTAAAAAATACTTTAGGCCAAATAATAGCTGATGATACTCCTTTTGAAATAGTTATAGAGCGTGCTATTTATACTACTGACCCTGCAGGTATAGTTCCATACAATAAAACCTACAAATTAAAATCTAAAGATTTTAATGACACAGGGGAGCTACATTTAATTGGTCCACATACTGTATCACCTGATGGAAAAGTTATATTATCTACTGTTGTTGCTGATGCAGATAAGTATTTGGTCGCAGGAGATTATACTGTAAAAGAAATAAATATTCCGTCAAACTATGCACTACAAGAAATTAAAGTAAATGGTACAGTGATAAATAAAGGATCAACTTTTAATCTATCAAAAGATAATAAAAATATAGATATAGAAGTAGTTAATAAAAATACTATAAGTAATAGCTTGATAAAAGAAAAAACGGCAACACCTGTAAAAGATAAAGCTGGAAATCATACTGGAGAGTTTGAAATAGCTTTAAAAGTTAGTACACCTAAACCCCAGTTTACAACTTTGATGTATGATAACTCTATTATAAAGTACCATAGTCAACCTGGTAGCCAATGGCAAAAACGTACAGTTGGAACTTCACAAAGTAATAAAAGTTATATGGTTACAAATACAAATGGAAATAGTATAACCTTTGAATTTGAAGGTACTGGATTTGAATGGATTGCACAAGGTAATTCCGGAGAATATATAGATAGAGCACTAATTAGAATAGATGGAGATATAGTAGGAGAAGAAGTTCCAACTCATAAATTCACTTCAAATAATATGGAACAGACTATATATCGTAAACGTGGTCTAACTCCTGGAAAGCATAAAGTAGACATAAGTTTTTGGAAATCTGATAATAACACAAAGAATATATTATCTATTAGAAAATTATTAATATATAAAGACAACACTCCAAATATTACAATACCTAATGCTACTATAACAGATATAGTTACAGAGCCTTTTAATATAGTAATGGATGGATATGGAACTGGAAAAACTGCAGTAATAGAAAAACCATCTGGTTCACCTGCAGTTGATATAGCTACAACTATTGGAAAAAAAACAATAAATAATAAAACTTACGACTCTTTAACATGGAGTCCTATTAATATAGATTCTAATGGAGTAACCATAAAGTTTAAAGTTAAACCAAAAGACATTTATCAAGGTCAAAATAATGTTGATACCAACGTTGAAGCTACTGTTGAATACAAAGATGGAAATACAACCAATAAAGAATATTTCAACAAGCCAAAAGTAGATATTCCATTTATAAAAGGTAGCATCACTATTAGAAAAGACATCGTGCATAAAAACAATACTGGTATATGGGAAACCATACCTAATAATAAAGTTAATCCTAATTATAAATTCTCTATATCTATAGTTGGTGACCAAACATATACTGTAGACTTAGCTGGAAACACAAAACAAACCTTAAACTTTTATTTAAAAGATACTTCTACTAATATTTCTTATAATCCAGATACTACATTAAATTATATTACAAAAGGAGCGTACTCTGTAAAAGAAATATTGCCTATGAATTATGAACAAGTTGATGTATTTATAAATACATCGAAACCGTTAAATACAGATAATCCTACTTGGGTAAACCTTAAAGATTATTCAAAAGATGGTAAATTTATTATAGATAAAGATAACCCTAACATAGATATTAAAGTAACCAATACTTTAGTAAATGATAGTTACTATCAAGATAAATCAAATGCATCAAATATCTTCAATTACCATGGAGTAACTCCAATGAAAAATCTATTTGAAAAATTCAACTAATTATAAAACACCTTTAAGTCAACTTAAACATTAAAGGTGTTTTATTTGTAATATAAACCATCATAATGTGTATTATTGTAACAATATCTAATTATATACATATTATATAAAAAGTAATATGTATATAATTAGGAAGGTGAACTTTAAATGACATATTATGATAAGTTTTTGAGAGTAAATGCCTTTAATTGCTCTACAAACACACCTATAACAGATATATATGGATTTGCACTAGTCTATGATCAAACTTACTCAGAATGGCATTATGATCAGCTAATAGATGGTCTAGCAGATTTTTATATCCAAGGAACTTATGCAGAAGTATATATTGTACGAGATATTCCTACAATATGGCCTCCTACAAGCTATGAATTAAGTTGTGCTAGTTTAACCTATCCAGATGGATATATTGCTAATCCCTGTATGCAGGTAAAAAGTAATTTATCTACAGATCCATCAGTAGATAGCATCTTAAACTATTGCTTAACGGTAAAAACATCACCTGTTATTGGAAATGTAGCTGTTTACTTGTTTAAAGACAATAATAGAGATGGGTCTTATACTAGTGGCGATGAATTTATTTCATCTATATATATAACCCTTAGAGATAAGTCTAATAATAAATGTATATCATATTTAACGGATTCATCTGGATGTGCTAGATTTACTTGTAGCATTGGTTCAAATTATGAAATCTACTACACAAACTTAAATATAAATGGTGTAAAAACAGATGAAGAAATAAAGACTTTAAATATAGCAAGTCCAATAAATGAATATATTCCTACAACAGCACTTAACTATTCCTTCACATTCCAAAATACAGACCAATCTTTTTATATGGGATTTGGTCCATATAACCAATATCCCTGTAAACCTGTTGGATATGTAATATCAGGTGATGGAAATAGCATATTATATGAGATAGATATAGTTACAGGTACAAGCGTAACAGTAGGACCTTTGAATTTACAACTTAATGCTCTTGCGTATAATCCAATTGAACATACTTTATATGCATTTGATAGATATACAGATAATCTGTATAGAATAGAATCTGATGCAAAAATATATAAAGTAAATATATCTAATATACCTTTAACTCAAGATGGAAATGGCTATTATCTAGGTACTTTTGATGATAAAGGTGTATTTTACTTTAAAGGAAACCTAAATAATATATATAAACTAAATTTAAACCCGTATTCTCCTAAGTATGGAAATGTTGAAACTATAGCTACTACAAGCTCTGCTATCCAGGACTTTGTATGGCACCAAGCAGATAATAGTTTATATTCCTTTGAAGTAAATACAACTACTTTAGCTAATAGTAAAATGATAAAAATTAGTCCTACAGGTACTAAATCTGCAATAACCACAGATTTATCTGTTATACCAACTACAAATAGTAACCAATTTTATATGCTTTCATCATTTAAGGATTATAAAGGCTTTATATACTTTATGTCACAAGCAGGTGTAATATATAGAGCAACCTTAACCTTTGATAGCCGTAACAATCCAGTATTTGCAAAGCTCGAAAACTTTGCAAAAGGATTTCCAAGCAGTAATGCAGATGGTGCTAACTGCATATTTGCACAAGTTTTAGTTGATTATGGAAATGCACCAGAAAATGGAACTGTATTTGGAACTGCTAATTACAAATCTAAATTAGCTAATAATGGACCTCGACATACTATTGTAGAAAATCTTTCTTTAGGAAGTATATCAGTAGATGAGGATAATGCTTCTGATAGTGATGGAAATTCTTTATTAGATAATGACGGCCCAACTAATATACCTCTAAATCCATATAATATAAATGATAATAGCTATACGATAAATGTAAAAGTTAAAAACAACACAGGACAAACTGCTAGATTATATGCATGGTTAGATTTTAATAAAGATGGCATATTTAATGTAAATGAATTTGTGTCATCCGAAGTACCTAGTATATCTAGTGGATTACAAACAGTACCTTTGATATTTATAAAGCCAAAAGATCTAACATTATCACCAGGAAAAACTTTCATAAGATTAAGAATTACAACTGAAAACCTAACTCCAATTTCAACAGTTTCAACTGCTGAAGATAGTCGTTCTTTAGGTCCTGCAAAGGATGGAGAAGTTGAAGATTATATACTTGGAGTATATGCAGTTCCTAATATGTCTATATCAAAATCTGCACCATTAAATGCAGATCTTGGAGATACGTTTGTTTATATTATAAATATAGAAAATAAAGGATCATCATTAGCTGAGGATGTTTTATTTAAAGACCCTGAGTTAAAAAATTTAATAGATTTAGGTAATGTAGAGTTGTTATCTTCAAAAATGTATATAGATGAAACTACTGAACCTGTAGCATCCTTTCCATCAGGAGATTTTATAAATGGATATAATTTAGGAGATATTGCTCCAAGTTCTAAGCGAAAATTAGAATTTGAAGTAAAAGTACTTAGTTGTACTTAAATACCTATATGGAGGTAACAATTTATGTCAACTAATTGTGCATGTACTTTTAGTAATAAAGGGCTTCTAAATTACTCCTATACTGTAAATGGAGTTACAAAAACTGATGGAAATACTGAATCTAATATAGTTTCAACCTGCATTAAAACTGATTGTTTATGTTTATTTAAAAATCAAGCGTATTTAAACTACTCATATACAATAAATGGGATAAAAAAAACTGATGGTACTATTCAATCAAATATAGTTTCAACATGTATCAAAACTAGTATCGCTAGTATTTCTGTAGTCAAATATGTGACTATAACAAATATAAAACCTGGAGATACCTTTGACTATACTGTAGTCGTAACAAATACAGGTAAAGCACCTTTGAATAATTTAAAATTGTCTGATGCCTTGGATTCTAGTATTGAATATATACAAAAAAGTTCTAAGGTTTTAATCAATACCGCATATGCAATAGTTACAGATAATTCTACTGTAAGTAATATTGACATTATAGTAAGAAGCCCTATTCCTTCAGGTGTAAGTTCTATATTTACTTTTAAAGTAAAGGTTAAAAATACAGCTATATCAAACACACATATAGTGAACAAAGGCTTTATAACTTCTAATGAAATAACCACCCCTATAGAAACAAATGAGGTTGTTGTATACATTCAGTATGCAAGTTTAATAATAAATAAAAAAGCAAATAAAGAAAATATTGAATGCAATGGAGAATTAACCTATACTTTTACAATTGAAAATAACGGTAATATAGATGCTATTAATGTAGTATTTAAGGATTATTTTGAAGATGAATTTGATTTTGATATAAACAATGTGATAGTACCAAAAGACGCTACTGTTAATAAAATATCAGAATATAACGGTATAAATATTATAATACCTAAGATAGCTGCCAATGGCATTATAAATATAACTATACCTGGGATAATAAAGTGCTGTGATCATTGTTAATATATATTTTTTAGTTTAGTGTAGTATATAGTTTTACTCAAAAGGTCTTACATTTATTTTATGATATAACCCCAATTAATCATATTAAGAAAGTGAGACCTTTTCTCGTATAGTCTATGTATTTTGAAAGTCTCGCTGTATTTATATAATCTATAGCTTAAAGTATATATTTTATATAGACATTAGTTCTTTCATATTATTAAATTTTGTATCAATTTGAATAACCTCTAATATTCGTTTATTAAATGGCTTATCACTTACACAAACTATAAGAGGAATATTAGAAAATAAGTTTTTATACTCTTTACCTGAAAAGTATGATTCTAACTTATCATACTTGCTTTGAAAATTCTTTGTATTTTCTATTTCAACTATAGAGGTGTAGTTTTTTCCATTCATTACAAAAGATACAAATAAATCTATTCTAATTCCTTCAAATATTAGCCATTCTCTTTTTATCTCTATTATCTCAGCTCCAATGTTACTTAGATTTGCTATAAAGTGGCTCATTAGAATACTATGATCTATATTTATAGGTTTTTTGCCCAAATAATATATATAATTGCTTATTTGATTCATTCTCCATCTTTTAACTCTATTAAACTCATATAAGTTTTGTAATCGTCTTTGTGCAACTCTTGTAGTTTTAGTATTTTTAAATAAAATGCTATCAACTACAAATACATCCACCACTTTTAAGTCTGCTATTAGCTGGATAATTTTTTTATCTCTGTCTGTAAATATTTCATATCTAGACATACTCTCAACCCCTTTGTAATAGGAGAACAAAATACATTATTTAATATATTTACAATGTAAAGTGTATGCGATGTATCACTTGTGTTACTATACATAAAAATTTTATTAGTCATACATTATAGATATCCCTTATATTAAAATATTATATTTCTATAATATGATCTTTTATTTTAATTAATCTCTCCAAAACTTTTGTAGAATGAACCTAATTAAATTTATTTTATTCTATATCCACCTTATTTTTTATATAAATTTTCTTTATTCACTTTTTATATATTATGATTGTATATACATAATTTATAACTTACCTTTTTAATAAAATTTAATTGTATGT
>JBOFZL010000034.1:0-17257 GCA_051655155.1 Filifactoraceae bacterium | reverse complement strand
CATAAGGATAGTGCCACTTCTAAATTATAATGTCTTCTGTCAATTATATCCCCTGTAATCACTATTAGGTCAGGTGTTTGTTCTTTTATTATTTTTATAAGTGAATATCCTACCTTTCCAAATTTTTTGTTGTGAAAATCTGAAATATGAAGAATTTTTATGTTCTGCACATCATCGTAAGATCTATTTAGGCGATATGAAAATTTGGACACAACTATACTATTATTTCCCCAATATAAAAAAAGTATTATACAAATAAAAATGATAATTGGCATAGGTTCACCTATGTTATTGTTTTGGAGGTTTTGAACCCGGGAACATATAATAGTATGTTGTCAAACTCCCGTTATACAATTTTTTCTTCTTATCATACTTAACTCTCATAAAAGTTTCTAGTTCTTCATTTGAAGTTATTATATAGAAAGACCAATTTTTTGCAACTTTGTATTTGCTACCAATTAGTCTATAAAGTCCTTCTATATCTTCTTCTCCCATCCGTTCTCCATATGGTGGATTTGTGATTAAGAAACCATATTCTGTATCAAATTTTAGGTCCGCAAAGTCTTGAACCTTAAACTCTATATACCGTTCTACCCCTGCAACTTCTGCATTTTCCTTTGCTATCTCAATAACTTTTGGATCTTTATCATAGGCGTATATTTTAAAATCACAATCATTTTCTTCTTCTATAGCTTCTTTTCTTGCCTTAGTCCAAGCTGCTTTTGATATAAATGATACTTCTTCTCCAGCAAAATTACGATTGATTCCTGGCATTATGTGTTTACCTATCATAGCAGCTTCAATGGCAATAGTTCCTGAGCCACACATTGGATCTATAAGAAGTCTTTTTTCATGCCAAGGTGTTAGCATTACCATATATGCTGCTAGGGTTTCTCTAATAGGTGCTCCTCCCGAAAACTCTCTATATCCTCTTTTGTGAAGTGCTGCTCCACTGGTATCTATTGTGACTTCTGCAGTGTCTTTATTTATGAAAATATTGATGTTATTTAATTTGCCTATTTCTTTAAGCTCATTAGTCCTATGTTTCATTTTAAGTCTTTCAACTGCTCCTTTTTTTGATACTGCTTGAATATCTGGAATACTAAATAGTTTACTATTTATGGATTTTGCCTTGGTTATTGGAAATTTATCTTCTATACCAATGTAGTTTTCCAAAGGAAGTTTGAACATTCCTTGATATAGCTCTTCAAAGGTACTGGCTTTGAAAGAACCTATTTTTACCAAAACACGTTCTGCACACCTTAGACCAATATTTGCCTTAGCTATTTCATATTCGTCAGCTAAAAAACCTACTCTTCCATCGGTGGTGTCAGTAAGCTTTATTCCTAGATTTTTAAGTTCAAATTTTACGGTAGCTTCTAATCCAAAAAGACAGACTGCTATACATTCAAATTTCATATTTACTCCTTCTCACTCATGGAGCCGATTTTATAACCCTCCATGTCAATATAGATTTTTTTATATCCTTGCTGTTTAAAAAAAATGCTGATTTCATTTGCTTTTTCGTTGGAGATATTTATATCTCCCATAAATTCAATTACTGCTATATCTTCTAAATCTCTTACTCTAAATCCATTGTAATTTTTAGATTTTAGAAAATCTTCACAAATATCCACACGTCTTAGGCGAATTTCTGTAATTTTAGAATTTATTGAAAGTCTTGTGATTAAACAAGTATTGCTCCCTCTTTTCTCAAAGCCTAGTCCAAGATATTCAGAAAAATCTTTTATGTCCTGCTTGCTAAATCCTGCTTCTACGAACGGACTTTTGATATCTAGTTCTTTTATTGCCTTTAATCCTGGTCTTAGTTCTGATAAATCATCTACGTTTCCCCCATCAGCTACCACCGCATAACCATTATTTTGACTATATTCTTTTAGTAACCTAAAGTTTGCCAATTTACAATAATAGCAACGTTCTTTATCATTTTTCATAAGTGGTTGATTTTCAAATATTGATACAGGAATTTCAATATATTTTATCTTTTTAGTTTTTGCGAAGTTCCTTGCATACTCAATTTCACTTCCTATACTTTGGGCACCAACAATAATAAGAGCTATAGCCTTTTCCCCTAATATTCGTGATGCCACATATGACAGTAAGCTACTGTCAATCCCCCCTGAATAGCCTACCACCATGGAATCATAGTTATTTATAATTTCTTTTAGCTTTTCAACTTTATTTTGTAGCAGTATTGACATTGGAAGTCTAGGTTTTATACTTGTTACTGATGTATTTTCTAAGATTCCGTTCTTTTCAAAATTATCTAGGGCAATATTTACAAGAGCATCTGCTTCTTTATTAAATTCTCGACGTACATGAAGTATTTCAAGGTTTTTAAATTTAGTTATAAGACTTACAGCCTTGCTAAATAGTTGTTGTAATTCCAAATTTTTAACCTTGTATTTTCCGTTTATCTGTTTTACTACTAATTCACTGTCTAAATGAATTTTAATATTCTCATCTACCTTCATTTCTTCTAATTTAGTAAGTGCTTTTATCAACGCCTTATATTCTGCTACGTTATTAGTTTCAATACCTATATATTCACCTAATGTAAACACAGTCTCTTCATTTTTTTTAATCACAACTCCTATAGAAGCCTTCCCTGGATTTCCTCTTGAGCCACCATCGCAATATACGAAATACATTTTACCTCCTTAGGATTAATTTAAATGGATTTTGGTTTCCTGAATAACATTCCACGTTTAAGTCCTTTAATAGATTTGCAAATTTCTCTATAAAGACTTGAGAGAATATTTTCTCAGATCCATAGTGTCCAATATCAAATACTACTATATCTTCTTTTAGTATGTCTTGTGCGAAATGGTATTTTATATCACCTGTTATAAATAGCTGCGCTCCATTTTCTTTTACAAAGCTGTACATATCTGAACCTGAACCTGTTATAACAGCTACTTTTTCAATATTATTTTCAAGATTACCAATTGCATTTATAGCTTCTAAATCCAGTGATGATATTAATTTTTCACCTAAATATTTTGCGTTTACCATATCTACTTTAAAACCTATTCCATAGTCTGTATTTTCTAAGTTTTCAAAGTTGAAGCCTCCTAATAATCTTCCTATATAGGTATCCATTCCATCATGTAATTTATCAAAATTTGTATGAGCGGCATAAAGTGCGATATTATTTTTGATTAGGTCATAGATGTAGTTTCTTTCATCTTCTTTTTTTACAATAGTTTTAATTGTTGAAAATATTGCTGGATGATGAGTTATTATCATATCCATTTTCTTAGCCAATGCCAAATCAAGTACATCCTTAGTTAATTCCAAGGCTACTAAGACATTTGTTATTTCATTTTCCTCGTCACCTATTAGCAATCCTGAGTTATCCCAGTCTTCTTTATTTTCTAAAAACAGAACCTCATCTAAAACCTCTCTAATTTTCTTTAGCTTCATAATTTTTTAACTCCTTTAAAAATTGAATATAAACCTCTTTATTTTCTATATCCTTTTCAGATATTTCATCTGATTTTTTCATAGAATTTACAACTGTTTCATATTTGTCAATTAGAAAATTCAACTGTTTATAATAAGTACTATCTTTATTTGTATACTTTCCAATCTCAAAATAATCACTTTCATAATCTATATCCTTTGTTCCTTTATAAATAGTCTTTATTATATTATATATTTTTTTTTCAGATTCTACCAAGGTTTCTTCTAATATAAGATAATCATTATTTATCAAGTATCTTCTTATAATCTCTGGTTTTTGAACAGGCTGCAGGATTAAGATAGGCTTAGTTTTTTGGATAAGTATCTTATCAGCTTCGATAATCTCCGATATTAATATTCCACCCATTCCTGAAATTACAATGGTATCCACTTTATCATCTTTGTCTATAACTTTAAGTCCTGCTCCTAGTCTACATTGAATTTTACCTCCCATATTCTCTTTTTCAAGTAGGTCTATGGCTTTTTGTAATGAACTCTTACTTATATCTGAAGCAATTCCAAGTTCTGCCTTTTTATTTTGAACTAGATATGAACATAGGTAACCGTGGTCTGTTCCTACATCTAGAATCATTTTTGAATCCTTTATCATATCTGCTATTGTTTGTAATCTTTTATCTATCTTCATAAATTCCTCCTGACTATCATATTACCATAAAAATAAAACTGTGGCAAAATTTACCACAGTTTTGTCTAAATCTAACTCTATTTTAGAAATTTATACTATTTTACCCTATTTAGGTTTATCATGACTTGTATATATGTTTGATATTGCGCTATTTTTAACTGTAAAACTATTATAATTACTCATAACTTCAGATTTACTTTCAACAGATATGTCTTTTATCCCATCTTTATCAATATCATTATAAGTTAATTTTATATTTGTGCCTCCATCACTATCTGTTGGAAATGATGTAAAGAATACATTCTCTCCGTCCCAAATTGTCATATGAAGTTTTGTAAATTCACTATATATATAACTCTCTTTTTCCCCAATTAAAACTAGAACATCATTTTTTCCATCACCTGTTAAATCATGTGCTCCTTGTTTTTCTATTATTATAGAACCTTCTCTTATAGGATAGTTATTAAAATTATTGTAAACAGGAAGTTCAATATTCAATGCTGCTTTTCCATCTACTTCTTTTAAGCTATACATAGCTGAATCCTGAAACCAAACAATCTCTTTAGTTTCTTGATTATTTGCAAATGGTTCACCTAAATATTTTTTAACATTTAGAAAAACTTTCTCTAAAGATGATTCTTTAAAAGAAATATCTACCTTAGTTATTCTTTTATCTTCTCCATAAATAATTTTGCTTATTGTATCCTCTCCAAACCAAGAAAGATTATAATCCAAAAATTTATCAGTAGTACCATCTATAGAACCAGATGATATTGGAGCTCCCAATAAATTTCTAATTTCAGGAGTTCTTGAAGTAAATAATTTATTTGGCTTTATTGGACCTGGATATTCAACATCACTAATAACTGTATTAGTTTTTGTATTATTTACTTTCAAACCACTAAATCCAAACCAAACTGCTCCAAACAAAAGAATTAAAAGAGTTATTATTCCGATAAATTTTATAAAATCTTTATCAGAAACTATTGATTTTTTGCCATCTTTATTTTTTAATATTTCAATAAAATTTTGTGCTATAGCTGATGCTGAACGGGATGGTCTATTTTTAAATTTATTTACTTTTCTTTTACTATATTTTGTTTTTTCAACAACACTATCATCATCACTAGTCACATGTCTTTTTTCTGCATAACGTTTCACATCTGCTGGATTGTTATCTTTAAAAAGTTTTTCATCTTTTGCATATTCAATCTCAAAACTAATCTCATTTGAACTTTCTATTTCTTCAAGTGATTTTTTAGCTGTTAAAAGTGCTGAATTAGGTTTCACAGTTTTTCTTTCTTCTTTCTGTGAGATTAGTCTATCTTTGTACTTTCTTATGGCTTCAATACCTACCTCGCCATATTCTTTTAAATTTAAAATTATATCATTAAATAGATTTTTCTTTTTACGCTTCTTTTTCTTATAATTCCTTTTAACTCGATTTTCTTTCAAGGTATTTTCAACTATATAATCCTCTTCCAGTATTTCTATCTCAATCTCTTCAATATGTGCTTTTTTTATATCTTTATCACTCATCAACATTCCTCCCTTTCATCAAATAATATCATATTTGCTCAATACAAGCAATTTAGAATTGACTTAATTGAAATTTTTTACTAAACTTTAACTATATAATCAAATTATAAGGAGGCCTTACATGAAACGTAACCCACTATTAATTGCAATGATATTTATTGTTATCGTATCACTTATAATTCTTCCTGTTATAGGTACTTTAAAAATGTTTTAATCATTAATAGGCAAATACACTGGATCAAAATTTTCTTTTGAGTAAACCTTATTAACTACAGTTTTATAAGCTTCATGATCAAATATATCTATACCATCAAAATAATCATCTTCTGTAGCGTAATTATCTAGTATAAATTTATCAAAGTAGGTAAGTGGTAATACCTGCTTTTTTAATTCTCTTGAAAGAGACAATAAACTTTGATCTTTTTCTTCCTCTTCTATACTTCCCTTATTACTCCACATAAAATAATCTGTTGCATATTTATTATTTATGTTTTCTTTAAAATATGGATCTTCTGATATTATTTTATGTTCCGAACTAAATATATGGTCTCCATAAAAAACAACTATAGTTTCTTTTTCTCTTTTTTCTAAAGCCTCCATAAATTGCCCTAAAGAAATATCAGATATTTTAATTCCAGAAGCATAGTTCTCCAATGAAGTTTTGTCTTCTGAATACAAATTTCCAACCGTAACTTTATCTTTTGGTGCCTTGTAACTAAATGGTCCATGGTTTTGAACAGTTACAGAAAATATAAATTGATTTAACTTTAATTTTTCGCCTTCCTTTAACTCATCTAAGATTCTTAAAAATATATCATTATCACTCATCCATGCACCATAATATTTAGCATCTTTAAAATTATCTTCAGCAATAAACTCATCTATACCTAGCATAGGATAGATTTCATTTCTTCTGAAAAAATCTCTTCTGTATCCATGAATTGCCTTTGTTTCATATCCATAATTTTTAAAATCATCTGCTAAAGAATGAATTTTCATAAGTGGCATCTCTTCATAAGGCATTTGATACCCATAAAGATCTTTAATTTTTATTCCTGTTAAAAATTCAAATTCGGAGTTACAAGTCATTCCTCCGACAACCGGAACAAAGCTTCTTCCCCACATTCCCTCATGTTGATATTTTTTAAAATTTTTAGTTATTTCTTCTGAAAACTCTAAATCATCTATTTTTGAGAAATCAAAGAACGCTTCACTTTGAATAACAACTATATCTACATCTTTTTCAGGCTTTTCATATATTACATTATCTATTTTTGCTGAATATTTTTTTATAGGAACATTAAAACTATGATAAATATCTGTATCCTTTGTTTCAAAATTAATAATTTTATAAGTATTCATTAAACTTGAAAAATAAAATCTATCAAAACTAAAAATAAACTGACTGAGTATTATCATCATCATCAAAATAAATACTCCCCATATTTTGGAAGAAAATAAAATTTTGCCTGATTTTTTTGTAATTTTATCAACTGCATTATCAAAGTTTTCTACAATATGTTCAATTTCATCTGTTAGAAATTCAACATCCTCCATAAAATCAATTTTTTTATTTACATTTGATTGTTTATCATCATGATTTGCGCCTATTACTTCTAACTTCAAATTTTCGTTGTAAATAATAGGTTCCTTCATTTCATAAGAAATATAAACGTATTTATCATTTATTTCTGGTAGTTTTTTTAATTTATCAAACTCAATTTTTTCTTTATATAGCACAGATAATATAATATTGATCATTGCACATAGTATTATCAATATTAATGCAGGACTATATAATTTACCAATAAACATTGACAAAACTTCCATCTTATCTCCAAGATATGCAATATTACTAAATGAAAAGAATTTATTATTAAAACGCATAGTTATATAATTCGATAATGACAAAAACGCTGTAAATCCTGACATTAAAATAGTTGCTGTTCTTGTGTTTTTAAGTTTAGATAAACCGTTAAAAAATAAAAACAAAAATAACAAGCAATAGAAAAATACCAAAGGTCTATCTATCATTCTCATAAATATTTTATCTATACTATTATAAGTTGTTTCAACTAAAAAAAATGATAATATTGCGAAAAAAATGCTTCTGCCCATATATGCCCCTCTATATAATATCTCTAATAAAGCTTAATCTATGAATTGGAGTAATTCCATATTTTTTTAATCCTATATAATGATTATCAGTTCCATATCCTTTGTTATTATCAAAATCGTATTCTGGATAAACATTATGATATTCTTTCATAATTCTATCTCTATAGACTTTTGCAATTATACTGGCACACGCTATAGAATATGATTTTTCATCACCTTTAACAATAGTTTTTTGTAATATATCTATTTCTTTAATTTTTTGATTTCCATCAACTAATATAACATCTATATCACTTCTCGTATTATCTATGGCTCTTCTCATAGCTAGAAATGTTGCATTCAAAATATTATACTTATCAATTTCTTCATTACTAGCAGTTCCAATTCCGTATGCTACACACTCATCTATAATTTTTTCATACAACTTATTCTTTCGACTTTCACTAAGTTTTTTTGAATCGTCGATATATAAAAGATTTGATGTCTTTTTCATTATAACGCATGCCGCAACAACAGGCCCTGCTAAAGGACCTCTTCCTACCTCATCAACCCCTGCAATAATAACATCTCCAAAATCACGGTCAAAAAGCACCAATTTCTCAATTCTAGCTTCTTCTTTTTTTGTTGCTTCTAACTTTTTACAAAGTTCCATAGAAATTTTTTTAACACCTTCTCTATTATCCATTCTAAGTTGATTTATTGCAAGGATATATTCATCTTTCCTTAATTTTTCTACATTTTTTTTTATTTCTTTTACAGTTAATTTTGAGTACATTATATATTATCTCCTGGATCTTCAAGACTAAATCTACCTATAGCACCACTTCTAAATTCATTCAACAAAGTTTTTGAAAGTCTTTCATAATCAATTTCTTTTCCCTTTGTTATAAACCCCCTTTTAATCGCTATTTTATCCATAATTTCTATAGTTGGTTCATCTCCTGTAAAATTATAATCATAACGTTTATTTATAAGGTCAATCCTTTTGGATTTTAATATTTCTAACAAGTCATAAGCAATATCTTCTATTTCCAACACTTCATCTTTAATTGTTCCTGTAAATGCAAGCATTTTTGCAACATGGTCATCTTCAAATTTAGGCCATAAAATTCCAGGAGTATCCAACATTTCTAAATTTCCTTTTAACCTTACCCATTGCTTTCCTTTTGTAACTCCAGGCCTATCACCTGTCTGCGTCGATTTTTTACCTGAAAGTCTATTAATAACAGTTGATTTCCCTGAATTAGGAACTCCTGCTATCATTAATCTAATTGCCCTTTTTTTCATTCCTTTTTCTTCGATTTGCTTTGCTTTAATTTCAAAAACTCTTTCAATAGCATAATATATTTTTTGAGCAGCTCTAGGATCTAGCAAGCTTATACTAAGTACAACATACCCTAATGATTCATAATATTTTACCCATTTTTCAGTTATTTTCACTTCAGCTAAATCATCTTTATTTAATAATAAAATTCTTGCTTTATTCTTTGCAATTTCATTAATATCTGGATTTTTACTACTATACGGGACTCTACTATCCACAACCTCTAAAATTATATCAACTAAATTAATACTTGCAATCAATAATTCTTTTGTTTTTTTCATATGTCCAGGATACCAATTTATATGCACTCTACCATCAAAACTCTCCATACTATCATCCTCTCTTTAAATAAAAAAAGGGACTGTCATCAGTCCCCCAAGTTGAATTATTTTGACTTATCTTCTTTAACTTTAGCTGCTTTTCCAACTCTGTTTCTAAGGTAATTAAGCTTCGCTCTTCTAACTTTACCTTTTCTAGTTACTTCAATTTTTTCTATTGAAGGTGAATTAACTGGGAATATCTTCTCGACTCCTACACCAAAAGAAATTTTTCTAACTGTAAAGGTTTCTCTTATACCTCCACCTTGCCTTTTAAGTACAACACCCTCAAATATTTGGATTCTTTCTCTCTTTCCTTCTACAATTCTGATGTGTACTTTTACAGTATCTCCAGCAGAAAATTTAGGAAGATCACTTTTTAATTGTTCTTTCTCAATACTTCTAATAATTTCCATCACTATACCTCCATGTAATTTTATGTTCATAATCAAATTTGAAAAGCGGAACATATAAGATTTTTAACTTATTTAGTTTACCATTTTATATATATATTTGTCAATGAATTTTAATATAATTACTTAACTTTGTTAATACGCATAATTTCAACTTAAAATTTATTTTGAAACTTATTTTATAATTTTAATTTCTTTCGAAATTTTATTCAATACTTCGCACCCATCATCAGTAACAAGAACCAAATCTTCTATCCTTACTCCAACTTCGCCACTTAAATAAATTCCAGGTTCTATAGAAAATACCATTCCTGATTTTATTATATCTTGATTCGTTTCTGAAACATCACCAAAATCATGAACTTCTATCCCTGCACAATGCCCTGTTCGATGAGTAAAAAATTTTCCATATCCTCTTTCAACAATATAATTTCTTGCTGCATAATCCACATCTGAAAATTTTACTCCTGGTTTAATCTTATCAATTGCCATTTGTTGTGCCTTTTTTACAATTTCATATATTTCTCTTTCACGATTGCCAACTTTTTTAAAAAATACTGTTCGAGTCATATCTGAAATATAAGAGTCTTTTACACATCCAATATCAATAATTATAGAATCTCCCCACTCTAGCGTTGAGTTTCCAGTATCATGATGAGGATTTGCAGAGTTTTTTCCAAAAGCAATGATAGGATTAAAGCTAAATCCATCTGCTCCAATTTCTTCATAAATAGTTTGCAATTTTTTCATAAGATACTTTTCTGTTATATTTTCTCTTATTTCCAATTGTATTTTTTCCATTGCCAAATCATTAAGTCTTGAGGCTTCTCTCATTAAAACTTTTTCATCATCATCTTTTTCAGCTCGAATAGTATCTAAAATAAATGAACTATTAATAAAACTATTACATTGGCAGACTTTCATTAAGTTAATTAAAAATTTAGATTTCCATTCTCCATCTATTCCAATTATTTTAGAAGTATTAATATAATTTTTCATCTTTTCAATAGGATCCTGTGCATCATTATACCAAACTATTTCAGCTCCTATGTCATTTCTAATTGGAAATAATTCATTATTAAAAAATATATTTTCACCATTTTTATTAATAAATAAGGCTACCAATCTTTCACCTGGATGAATCCATATTCCGGTTAAATAAAAAATACTTGCAGGATTTGAAATTATAATCTGATCTAACTTAAATTTATTCATTAGATCAGTAACTTTTTTAATTCTAGTTTTATTCATAATATCCTCCTTAAAACAATTAAAATTATTTATACTCTAGCTTATTTTCTCTTGGCGATTTTGACTCATCATTATTAATCTATTCAAAATAAAATTAATAATATCTTCATTTTCTGAGATGTTATTATCTTCTTGTAAAATTTGTCTTATCATATCTTTGATATCTGATTTTTTGTAATAAATTGCACCTCTTAACTAATTATAAATACATCAATATAATTAATCAATATAATTAATCAATAATCAATCCCATATATAAAATATCAAAAAATTCATTATTAATAAAAAGACCTCTTCTACATTTCCCTTCTACTGTAAATCCGTTCTTTTTATATATACTTATTGCGCTATTATTATCTATTCTAACCATAATATCGATTTTCCCAATATATTCACATTCATATGCGTATTCTATTAATGAAGCAACTATTTTGCTACCTATTCCTATGTCATTATATTTTTTTAAGACACCTATACTTAGATTAGCTAAATGAAATGTTCTTTCTTTTTTTCCACCTTCCAAAAATCCTATTCCTATAATTTCATTATTATTATAACATAGACACAGCGTTGAATTAATTGAACTAATCAAGTAATTAATATAATTTTTAATAACTTTATCATTTATATCTACATCTTTTGAATTAAATGGAAAGTTGTCACTTTCATCAGAAAGTTCTATTATTATATTTTTAAAATCTTCTAGTATAAGCTCTGAACTTTGAGGATAAACTATAGAAATATTATTCATTATTTTGTACCTGAAGAGCCAAAACCTTTGTTTCCTCTTGATGTATTTTCCTCAATTGATTTCACTTCTTTAACTTCAATTCTAAGAACGGGTGCAACTACCATTTGGGCTATTTTACTTCCTACTTCTATATGAAATTTTTTCTTTCCTAAATTAATGACAATAATTTTCAACTCACCTCTATAACCTTCATCAATAGTTCCTGGTGAATTTACTAACGATATTCCATGTTTTGCTGCCAACCCACTCCTTGGTCTTATTTGCCCTTCTGTCCCTTCTGGAAGCTTAATCTTCAGACCTGTTGATACTGTTTTATATTCACCAGGTTCTAAAATTACGTCATCAACAGAATACAAATCAATCCCTGCATCTCCACAATGTGCATAATTAGGCAAAATTGCGTTATCATAAATTTTTTCTACTAAAAGTTTCATTTTCTATTTCCTCCTATATTTTTTGCTGCTATATATCCAGTTGAAAAAGCTATTTGTAAATTATATCCACCTGTAAGACCATCAACATCAATTACTTCTCCTGCAAAATACAAATTATCTATCTTTTTAGATTTCATCGTTTTAGGATCTATTTCTTTCACACTTATACCTCCCCGTGTAACTATGGCTTTATTATATCCTTCAAAGGAATCTATTTCAATCTTAAACTTTTTTATGCTTAATATAATCTCCTCTAAATTCTTATTTTTTAAATTAGAAAAATCTATTATATTTTCTTGAAATAATTTTTTAATTAAGTTTTTTGGTAATGAACAATTCAAACTTTCACTTATTTTCGCTTTACCTCTCACTTTTTTTAGCTGTTTATATAAGTTTTCTGTCTCAATCTCTGGCAATAAATCTAAATATAAGTTATATCTACCTATATCTAAATCGACTATATATGAACTTAAATTAAGTACTATTGGCCCACTTATTCCTTTATGAGTAAAAAGTAAATCTCCCACAAATCTCTTGTTTCTTTTATTAATCTCTAAAATTATTCCTGCTGTGATAGTTACTCCTGCTAGTTCTGAAAAAATATTATTTTTAAGCTTAATTGGCACTAAAGAAGGGTAAGTTTCTTCTAATTTAAAAATATTTTTTAAAGTTAATATATCCATTATACTTCCGTCACTTCCTAAATCAGGATAACTTAACCCACCAGAAGTTATTAAATAATCCCTACCCTTTAATATACCTTTATTTGTTTTTATATATATCAATTCTGTTTCTTTGAATATTAAATCAATAACTTTCGTATTTAACTTAATAATCACATTTCTTTCCTTTAATTTTAATTCTAGAATTTCTACAAATAATTTTCCATTAGCTGCTTTTAAATATATTTTATCTTTTTCTTTTTGTATATTCAACCCTACTTCAAATATGTAGTTAATTAAATCATTATTATCAAATTGTGCAAATGAACTCTTTAAAAAATTGTAATTTCTAGGAATATATTTTTCAAAATCATATACTGGAATAGCACTTGTTAAATTACATCTACCCCCACCTGTAATAGCAAGTTTTTTACCTATGGAGGAGTTTTGTTCAACCAAACATACATTAAGACCTTTTTTACTAGCTTCAAGAGCTCCCATTATTCCTGCTGCTCCAGCTCCTATTATTATTAAATCATATATCATTTCTTTTCTCCATTTTAGTTGTAAATTATAAAATATTGGTGTAAAATACTAACACTAGGCGGTGAATACAATGTTAATACCTACTCATAGAATTATAGCTAAAATTATTTTAAATGAAATAAAAAACTCGTCCGAAGTTAAACTCGAAGATAAGTTTTTCATATATGGAAATGTTCTTCCAGATATAGCTCCAAAATATATTAAAACAAAGCATTTCATTGATTGCAGTATAGATTTTCTTATAGATAAAATATATATACTTTTAAATAACAATAATATAAGTATGAGAAAATTTTCAGTGGAACTAGGTGTAATAACTCATTATATATGTGACTATTTTTGTGATCCTCACTATGATAGATCATACTTTAAAGGTAAGGTTAATGAGCACTTGCTTTATGAAAAACTTTTACACTCAAAGTTCAAAAAATATAGTAATTTAAAAGAATTTAATGAACATATAAGTTTAAATAATCATAATTCTATAAAAGATTTTATATATATTATGTTAGATAAATATATTATTGGACATAAATCCTGTGAAAAAGATATAGATTTTTCATTATTTGTATCTGTCACTGTAGCCTTATATATAATTGAAAATTCTAAATTCTATCTTAAATACTTAGAGTTAGCAAAATGTTCAAACTCTAGTAATTAAATAATTACAATTCTATATCATCATTTAATTTAGGAAGATCATTTAATGACTCTAATCCAAAATGAATTAGAAATTCATTTGAGGTCTTATATAAAATTGGTCTTCCTATTTTATCCAGTCTTCCTGCCTCACTAATTAGATTAAATTCTATAAGAGAGGTAATCGCTCTGTCAGATTTTACTCCTCTAATTTCTTCTATCTCTAATTTAGTTATAGGTTGATTATAGGCAACTATAGTCAGTACCTCTATTGAAGCTTGAGTTAAACTCTTTTTTTTCAAAACCATCAAAATTTCATCCATATATTTTTTATTATCATCATTTGCTACAAACCAAGCAACTTCATCAGTTGTTATTAATTTTATTCCACTATATTCATTGTTCATCTTCTTTTTAATTTCATTTAAGCAATAGTCTATTTCTTTTTTTGATACCATTCTATCGTTATGCTTATTAATGATTTTAATTATTTCTGATATTTTGATGGGATCCCCCGATACAAATAAAAGGGATTCTATAATTGATATCATCTTGCTTAAAACCATAAATTTACTTCCTTTCTATAATTATTTCATTAAATAAATCATATTGTTTTATTCCTACTCTTTCTATCTTTGCTAATTCTAAAATAGAAAGTAAAGTAGCAATAGAATCATCTTTTTCTTGCGATTTAGCAACTTCAGTAAAATAAATAATATTTTTAGATTTTAAAATTAACTCAATTTCATTAATTTTGTCTTCTACTGAAATAATTTTTCTACTATGAATTTTAGCTTTATCAGTATCTATTCGCCTATTAAATATAAGCGAATACTCCTTTATTGAATTCAATGTCAATTTTTCAATGTTTATAATTTTAGAAATAAAATGTTCATTAGGTTTTCTAAAATATAAGTCTCCATAAAAATTTTCTCTATTTCTTAATGACTCAGCCACCCCTTTATAAAACTTGTAAATCTCTAATGATTTAACAAGCCTTTCCATATCATCATCTTCTTCCTCTGAATTAATTGATAAAAGAAATTTTGATTTCAATTCTAATAATCGAGAAGCAACAACTAAGAAATCTCCCTGAACATCTGCATCTATACGCATATTCTCAATGTAATTTATATATTCATTTATTATATCTATAATTCTTATTTCACTTATTTCTAATTTTTTCTTTGCTAATAGGTCTAAAATTAAATCAAACGGACCTTGAAATTTATCAATATTAATTTGAAACATATTTTACCTCATCTATTTATTTACAAACCTTCTAAAAAAGGCTGTGACAGTTGTCACAGCCCCTGATTATACTTCCGTTAAAATCGGTAAAATCATTGGACTTCTTTTAGTTTTTTCATAAAGCAAATTTTTAAGATTATCTTTAATCATAACTTTAATATTTGTCCATTCTCGTGTATTATTCTGTTGACAGTTTTTCAAAGTATCTTTAATAAGCTGTCGCGCTTCTTCCATTAACTCTTCAGATTCTCTAACATATACAAAACCTCTTGAAATAATGTCAGGGCCTGACATTATAGTGCCATCCTTCTTAGATAATGTAGCAACTATAATAAATAGTCCGTCTTCTGATAAGTGTTTTCTATCCCTAAGAACAATATTCCCTACATCTCCTACCCCTAAACCATCAATCATTATATTTCCAGATGGTACTTTTCCTGTTATGTTAGCTTCTTTTTGATTAAACTCTAACACAAATCCATTGGACATCATAAATATATCTTCTTCATTCATTCCTAGTTCTTGCGCTAATTTAGCATGTTGGTGAAGATGTCTATACTCCCCATGAACAGGCATAAAATACTTTGGTTTTAACAACCTATGCATTAGTTTTATTTCATTTTGGCATGCATGTCCAGAAACATGAATATCTGATATACTTTCATACACAACCTCTGCGCCTCTTTGAAATAATTGGTTTATTACTCTTGTTATTAATTTTTCATTTCCTGGAATCGGATGAGCTGATATTATAACTAAATCATTATTCTTAATTTCTATTTGACGATGTTCTTGTGCTGCCATTCTTGATAATGCTGACATAGGTTCTCCTTGCGAACCAGTAGTTATTATAACAAGTTCTCCATCATCATATTTTTTAGCTTCATTAAGATCAATTAAGATTCCTTTTGGAATATCAATATAATCTAGATTCTGTGAAACTGCAACAATATTAACCATTGAACGTCCTGACACAGCTACTTTTCTATTACATTTAACTGCGGAATTAATTATTTGCTGTAATCTGTGAATATTTGATGCAAAAGTTGCAACTATTATTCTTTTTCCTAGTGCACTATCAAAAATATCATCTAATGTTTTTCCAACCAAAGCTTCTGAAAGCGTTGATCCTTTTTTTTCTACATTCGTGCTTTCACATAACATACACAAACAGCCTTTACTGCCTATTTCAGCGATTTTATGGAAATCCATCTGTTTTCCATCAATAGGAGTATAATCTACCTTAAAGTCACCTGTATGAAATACCGTGCCAATAGGTGTATGAATTGCTAAAGCGCAAGAATCTGGAATACTATGATTAACCCTAATAAAATCCACCTTAAAATTACCTATTTTTACATGCTCTCCAATTTCTACTACATTAATTTGAGCATCAGTTATTCTATGTTCTTTTAGTTTAACTCCAACTAATCCCATAGTTAACTTAGCACCATACACAGGTACATTTAAACGTTTCAAGAAATATGGTATTGCACCTATATGGTCTTCATGACCATGGGTTACAATAATACCTTTTACTTTATCTTTATTTTTTACCAAATAAGTTATATCTGGTATTACAACGTCAATCCCTAACATCTGATCATCCGGAAAACCCAACCCACAATCTATAACAAGAATCTCATCCTTGTATTCAATAAGAGTCATATTCTTTCCAATTTCTTCCAGACCTCCTAAGGGAATTATTTTAATTTTATTACTACTTTTTCTTACCCTTCATTCTCTCCTAAATTTTTATTTCAAGTCCGCACTCAAATATATAATAATTAGCTTCATTAATCCGTTCAAGGTATCGTTAAAATCATTATATCATATTTATATTTTAAAGTATATATAAATCTATATATTGTGTTTTTCGA
>JBOFZL010000033.1:0-1594 GCA_051655155.1 Filifactoraceae bacterium | reverse complement strand
AAAGAAATAACAAAAAAGACTCATCCAAAAACATAATAACTATAGTTTTTGATAGGTCTTTTTTGTTGAATCTTTAAATTTACATATATCATATTACAGATTTTTTATGTGCTAATACCCTAATATTTTATTTACAATAATTACTTTAATTCTATTTTTCTTTAATTGACCTGCTATCAGTACAAAGTCATTACATATACGCTGTTTATGATTACAATTAATGCATCTATTAAGCTTTGTGCAAGGGGTATCTTTACCAAGTCTTTTAGCATCTATAGGTGCTGATATCTGCCTAACACGTTCGATAGCATTTTCAAAATTCTCAACTATTTTATTAATACCAACAACAATAATAACCTGTTTTGGACCATAAATCTACTACCATTACCATCAATATTAAACAACTTTCCACCTGATATAACTGCGTTTGAACCTGTGATAAATGTATCCGCCGAAAAAATTTTTATATATATTTCATGCTTATCATCCGAAGTTAAATCTGTCACATACTTATCATAGAAAGTATAATCACCACTTCGCAAAAAATTAAATATACCTAACTCTTCTAATGTCATTGAATCCCCACAACATACTGTTGAACCAAATGGAATTAACTTAGACAGAAGTATCATAAGCTCAACGCTATCCTCAACAAAATATCCATCAAAATTATTCTTCTTTAAATTTTCTATGACTTTATTTACTATAATCATTTTTACCCTCATCATAAAATATAAATTTTATAACCGTAAACCTTACATACTAAAGACACAAACATAACATCGTCTTATAAGACTATTTAAAACTAAGCTAAATCTATTAATAAGAGCCTTTCTATTGTATCATAAAGAATATAACAGTTCAATATATCTCTTTATCTTAATATCTACATAATAAAAGAGCGTTATACATGCTTAATAAAAAATATCTCCAATCTCATATTCTAAAGTTAAAGATGTTTTTTAGTTACTAGTTTCTTCATATTCATTACTAAGTTCTACTAATATTAGTTCCGGTCTATTTAGTATTCTTAGAGGAAAGATACTATTTCCAAGTCCTCGACTTAAAAACATCGTTTGTCTATCTTCTACATATCTTCCCCCATGATACTTAGGTATAAACCCTTGATCTGGTGCAAAAAGTGCTCCTATAAAAGGCAGTCTTATCTGTCCGCCATGAGCGTGACCACTAAAGATCAAGTCAAATGGATAAGAAGAATATGTTAAGAAGTGTTCAGGTCTATGCGTTAGTAAAATCAAAAGGTCAGCATCATTCTTTCTATATTTCTCATAGGTTTTTAGAGCACTAAAAGTTTCTTGACTTAATTTTCCACTTTTTTTGCTGTTCTCTTTTATTCCAAAGATTTCAATTTTTTTGTTTCTAATGAAAATAGACTGACTATTGTCTTCTAATACTTTGATACCTACTTCTTTCAATTTAAGGATTATATCTTCATATTTTCCTGACCACGCCTCATGATTACCCGACACATAATAAGCAGGGGCAATTTTAACAATATGTTCACATAAGGATAGTGCCACTTCTAAATTATAATGTCTTCTGTCAATTATATCCCCTGTAATCACTATTAGGT
>JBOFZL010000032.1:0-18300 GCA_051655155.1 Filifactoraceae bacterium | reverse complement strand
TTTCCATTTTTTAAAGTATATATATAGTCGCAATGATTTGCAGCTATACTTAAGTCATGAAAGGCTGCAACTATTGTTATATCAAGATTTTTTATTATTTGAAGAAGTTGAAGTTGGTATTTTATATCCAAATGATTTGTAGTAGTTACAGTTATAGGGTAGTAAGTTTCACTTGAAGCTGCTTTGTTATTTTCAGCATTATCTTTAGAAGTGCCTGTAGTAGTACTACAACCTGATTTTGATTAGTACAAACAAAAAGACGATGATATAAATCATCGCCCGTTTTAATAAATCACAAGTATGTCATTCCTAATACCACGAGGAAAACAATTAGAATACATAAGCAGGTCTCCTGACTTAAAGATCAACATCAATATCTAACCTTCCCGATTTTAATCAGTGGCATATAAGATAGACTCCCTTATTACAGTGGCGGGCCCGTACAGGATTTTAACCTGTTTCCCTATTATCCTCAGCTATGAGGCACTTATGATTTATTTAGTTGTAACTATATTGTAATGTTAAATTTTACAAATGTCAATAAAATGTGAAAAATAGATTTTATATTATGCTACATAAGTCATTAGAAAACTCTACAGCATCTTCTATAGAAAGACCTTCGATTAACAAAGCTTGATTATAAAGAACTCGAGAAATTTTTGTGGCTTTATCTTTATCAGTTTCAAAAGCAGTCTTTAATTTTTGGAATACTGGGTGAGCTGTATTAAGTTCTAAAACCTTTTCTGCTTTCATATTATTTCCATCTGGCATAGAGTTTAGAACTTTTTCCATCTCTATAGAAAGGTCTCCCTTATAGGAAAGGCATACAGGATGGCTTACTAGTATTTTGGAAGCTTTTACTTCAGAGATTTTATCTCCAAGACTTTCCTTAATAAAACTAAATAAATCGCTATTATCAGATTCGTCGGACTTTGAATCAGCTTCCTTATTTAAGTCTGCATTAGCAACTGCCGAGAAGGCTTTTTCCTTATAGGTGTTAATAACCTTAATTGCAAATTCATCAACTTCATCAGTTAAATATAAGATTTCATAACCTTCTTTTTGAAGATATTCAATCTGAGGCATTTTTTTAATCTTGTCGATAGATTCTCCACTTTGATAGAAAATTTCTTTTTGATCTTCCTTCATTCGGTCAACGTATTCTCCAAGTGTAACCAACTTATCTTCAGTAGAAGAATAAAACATCAATAAATCCATAAGTTCATCTTTGTTCATTCCCCAATTGTCATACACTCCAAACTTTATGGTTCTGCCAAAGCTTGCCCAAAACTTTTCATATTTTTCTCTATCATTTTTTTGCAAGGATAACAGTTCTTTTTTAATCTTATCCGTTAGTTTTTTTGATATGAACTTAAGCTGTCTGTCCTGTTGGAGAATTTCTCTTGAAATGTTTAGAGAAAGATCTTGAGAGTCAACAACACCCTTTATGAATCCAAAGTAATCAGGCAATAGCTCGCTACATTTATCCATTATCATAACACCGCTTGAGTATAGAGAAAGACCTTTTTGGTAATCTTTTGTATAAAAGTTAAAAGGAGTTTTTTCTGGAATATAAAGTAAAGCAGTGTAGCTTGTAGCGCCATCTACATTATAATGAATATGAGTAAGAGGAGTATCAAAACCATAGTGTTTATCATGATAGAAATTACTATAGTCCTCATCTTTAAGTTCGGACTTGGATTTTTTCCATATAGGAATCATTGAGTTAAGTGTTTCGTCTTCCATATATGTTTCATACTCTTTTTCTTCACCCTCTTTAAGTCTACTATGTTCAGTAAACATTTTAATTGGATACTTGATAAAATCGGAATATTTTTTAATTAACTGGCTTAGTTGAAAAGTATCTAAGAATTGATCATAATCAACGTCCTCTGTATTATCTTTCAAAAATAATACTATAGTTGTTCCGTGAGAAGTTTTTTTACAAGGCTCTATAGTAAATGTTTCCTCGCCTGTAGAGGTCCAGCGATAAGCTTCGTCGGAGTTCATGCCCTTACTTTCAACTATTATTTTCTTAGCAACCATAAAAGCGGAATAAAAACCTACCCCAAACTGACCGATAATATCATAACCATCTTTTAATTGATTTTCTTCCTTAAATGCCAAAGAACCAGAACGTGCAATTGTTCCAAGATTATTCTCCAACTCATCCTTGGTCATACCTATACCTGTATCACTGATAGTAAGAGTACGGGCTACCCTATCAGGGGTTATTCTTATATAAAAATCTTCCTTATTAAAGTTTATACTGGCATCAGACAATGATAGATAATAGCTTTTATCTATAGCATCACTGGAATTGGAAATTAATTCACGAAGAAATATTTCCTTGTTGGTATAAATAGAATTAATCATTAATTCCAAAAGTCTTTTGGATTCGGCCTTAAATTTTTTTGTGGACATAGTATCCTCCTAAATAATAAATATTAGCACTCTGCATTGTCGAGTGCTAATATTTATTATATCAAAGAAAAAATTCTTCTGTCAAGAGGGGAAGAAAATAAATTATTGACGTTTAGAATGGGAATATATAAGCGATATGTTTAGGGGGAATATAGATGAAAATATAGTTTTTTATATTTTAGATAATATTAAGAATTTTTACAGTATTCTTTGTTATAATGTCAAAATATCCTATGGGAATGGTAGTTTCAATAGTCGCAGAATTTTAATAATGTTGGCTTATATATAAAAGGTATTTCAAATTAGTTAAAGTTAAAAAACCCACCATTATCTTTATGCACGTTGATAATGGTGGGTTTTTAATTCTAAAGTATATTTTTCTAGTGGCATTGTTGTATGAATAATAATATAAAATAAATTACAATCACTATATTAACCATTCCCCCATAAGAGAACCAATAAGTGTTACCGCTGTTTTTGCAGTTATATTTTCTTTATCCAGTACAGTATTTACTTCTACAAATTCAGCACTTACCACATTGGCATTTTTGGCAATCATCTCCATCGCTAGATTTGTCTCTCTGTAGGTTAATCCACCGGGAACGGTAGTACCAGTACCTGGAGCATATAGAGGATCCATTGAATCCATATCGAAACTTATATGAATGCCATCAGTTCCATTACTAGCTATTTTAATAGCTTCTTCCATTACTGTTTTTATTCCCATTTCATCAACTTCATGCATTGTAAATGCTTGTATTCCTAACTCTTTAATTCTAACTCTTTCGCCTGGATCTATATCTCTTAAAGCCACATATGCTATATTTTTAGGGTCTAACTTAGCTTTCTTTCCACCTATGGATATAAGGTTTTCATGGCCCAAACCTAATGAGACAGCTACGGGCATTCCGTGAATATTTCCTGATGGGGAAGTGTCTGCTGTATTTATATCAGCATGAGCATCAAACCATATAACACCAAGATTTTGAACTTTTTGCAACACTCCGGCTATAGTACCAATTGCAACAGAGTGATCTCCACCTAAGACTAAAGGAAACTTACCTTCATTCATTATATCGGAAACTGTTTTACATAATTCGCTATTTACTCTAGATACTTCGGATAAATATTTTAAATGTGTACCTTCTGCATTTTTTTCTGATTGTTTATTAACTATAATATCGCCTTTATCTTCTACTTTATAGCCAATTTTCTCTAGCCTTTTAAGGACACCAGCATATCTTATAGCGTCTGGCCCCATATTAACACCTCTTGTACCTGCACCTAGATCTAAAGGTACTCCTATTATAGCAACTTTATTATTAATATTTGGATTCATAATTACCTCCTGAGTAAGAATATTTACCTAGTTAATTTTATCATTTTAATTATTACTATTCAATAGTATATGTAAAATTATACTAAAATGATATGTTTTTACTGTGTTAAGGGAAGGTGAAGGACTGATGCGATTCTATAAATTAAAAATAATATTATAAAACAGCAAATCCAAACTGCTCTTACACCCAAACTAAAACTGGCAAAGGTTCCAAGAAATGCACCAAGTACAAATGAAAATACAACACATGAAAATTGGAAAGCTTTTTTAAGTGAAGCTTTATCTTTCTTTACGATGGCTTCAGCATAAAACTGACCAGCTGCTCTAAGATTTCCAGATGCTATTGTTGTTGCACATAAAATTCCATGCCATGTTCTAAATCCTGTTAATTGAAATGAGGTTATAAAAGATATTATTACAGTTACTAGACGATCAGGAACTGTTTCGGGAATAAAACCTATTATAAGGAGTGTAAAAAATTCGAGAGCTAGTATTGTTCTTCTCCAGTGGTTTGGTTTATTGGGAAAGTGTGCCATTTTTATATATGAAGCAACAGCAGAACCACATATACAACCTATTATAGGGAAAAGACAGTCAGCAGCACTTCTCCAATTTTTTGTTGCCAATTCTATTCCAAGTCGGGCAAAATTACCTGTTTGATTATTAGCAAATACGCCTCCTCGAGTAATAAAGGTATAAGCATTAAGAAAACCGCCAACTATCATTAGTAATACTACAAAGGTGTTGGATTCATCTAATTGTCGTTCAGCTTGTGAATCCCTATTCATTAAATCATCTCCTGTTAAATTTAAATATAAAAAATAAAGTTATATGGATAGAATTATTAACAATTTTACCCAACCGAAAGTGCTATAAATGTTAAATAAGAAAATACAGTGATAACGCCTGATAACAAAAATATGATTCTACGTCTATTTTTAGGGCTTACTTGACCAGTGGTTTTAAGTATAAAGGTAGCAGTAAGCATAATTGAGCTTATAAGACCAAAAAACATAAGACTTTTTGCTTCTGGACTCATGGTGTAAAGACTACCAGAAAGGAAGCTTATGTCCGCTATAACAAGGATAAAGAAATTGAATAGATTACTTCCAAGAATATTTCCAGAAGTTGCATTAAAGTTCCCCATTTTAACTAAAGCTATTGAAGATGATAATTCAGGAAGGGATGTTGCTACTCCAAGTAGGAGAGCACCAGCGAATGTCATTCCTAAATTTAATTTTATCGCTAGAGTATTTGTTAAAAAGGTTATTATTATGCTCGCAACTACCAATGCTAAACTTAAAAGCGTAAACTTTATGATTATTTTCTTTATATCTATAGGTTTTTCATTATGTTCCATATCTTCGCTTCCTGTGTCGTCACTGGACATGGTTTTAACTGAATAAATATATACTCCAGCAATTATAAATGATAGAAATTCTATGGTTAGGATTTCGGTATTAAAGCCTATTAAAATATAGCTTGCTATAATAATATATACGAGAGTTACAAAAATAGCCGTATATTTATGACTTAGAGAAAGTTGGCTATCACAAAATTTCTTAAAAGAAAAAAGAATCAAAGTACCTAATACAGCCATATTAAAAATATTACTTCCTAGAATATTCCCTAAAACCAAGTCGCTATCTTCAAGAAAGATAGTTGAAGAAAGGCTTGTGAAAAGTTCGGGCAAGCTTGTAACTGCAGCTAATAGAACACCACCCAGAAAAGCTCCTGAGATATTACTGTTTCGATCAAGCAAATCAACGTAGTATGCTAGTTTGTTAGAAAGAAGCACAACAATAGTTGCCATACATAAATATAAAATAACTGTTAAAATCATATTTGTTCTCCTAATATTTTATTTGTAGATTTTATATTATATATGAAAATTAGGTTAGAAGGAAGAGTTTTCTTGAAAATATTGAGGTTAAGTGTGGTATAAAATTTAATATAAATGTAATTGAAAGTTTATTATAATTAAATTATAATAAAAGTAAGCTATTATAATAAAAGGAGGTGAATATATGTTAAAAAATATGGTAAGGTGGATTCTAGCAGTCTTTGGAGGATCTTTAGGAGGGACATTATATGTCATAATTGTGGATAATGCTTTGGCTTTTTCAAAGGGAGATTTATTCTTAAAGACAGCAATATTTGTAAGTTTTATATTAATAGGAGCAGCTCTGTTCTATATCTTAACTCCATTGTTTATAAGAAGTGGACAAAAAGTCGCAGGGAAAATGGAAAAAGAGTTTGCAGCATTTACAACTACGGATATAATAACATCCGTAATAGGTTTGATAATTGGACTTATAATCGCATATTTTATTAGCGATATTCTAAATAATGCAATACCAGTTTTGGGAGGAACTTTAGCGTTACCAGTATACTTGTTTTTAGGGTACTTTGGGATGAGACTTTCTCACAGGAGAAAAG
This sequence comes from Filifactoraceae bacterium, assembly GCA_051655155.1. Taxonomy (GTDB): domain Bacteria; phylum Bacillota; class Clostridia; order Peptostreptococcales; family Filifactoraceae; genus JBOFZL01. Next base: position 12,098 of record JBOFZL010000032.1, on the reverse strand, counting down.
ATGACTTTACTGCAGTATTTAATTCGAGAAATATAAAAGGAGCAACAAATTTAGGTGGCAAAAAAGCGAATGTGACTGTTAAACCTAAAATTCTTGATACTAGTGTTATAATTGATGGAAGAATAGCAGATATAGCAAAAACGGGATTTATTGAAGGAAAGTTGATAGTTCCTTATTTTGTATTGGAAGAGTTACAACATATTGCAGATAGCTCTGATGATCTTAAAAGAGCAAAAGGTAGACGAGGCTTAGATATATTGAACATGATGCAAGAAGAGCTTAAGTTAGATATAGAAATCAATGAAAAGGATTTTGAGGGAATACAAGAGGTTGATATGAAGCTTCTGAAGTTAGCACAATTTATAGATGGTAAAATTCTTACTAATGATTTTAATCTTAATAAAGTAGTTCAATTTCATGGAGTTAGTGTTTTAAATATAAATGAGCTGTCAAATGCAGTTAAACCTGTGCTAATACCAGGTGAAGAAATGGAAGTAACTATTATTAAGGAAGGTAAGGAGAACAATCAAGGGGTTGCATACTTAGAAGATGGCACTATGATAGTAGTAGAAGGTGCAAAGAGAAGAATTAATGAGACCTTTATTATTGTTGTAACATCAGTAATTCAAACGGCAGCAGGAAGAATGATATTCGCAAAACCAAAAATGTAAATAAGTTCAAATAAAAAAATTGCAACTGTAGTTGCAATTTTTTTATTTGAACTTATAGACTACAAATTCAGGAAAATTCAAAAATCTAGCATGTATTCTGGTAGTCCCAATACCGGAGCTTACATAAAGCGTATTGTTATCATTAATTTTATAATTACCCTTCACATAGTTTCTCCCATAAGGTGGAAGTACGTAATCTCGAATATAAGGAATAGAAACTTGTCCTCCATGGCTATGGCCAGAGAAAGAGACATCAATATTGGTTGTATCCATTTTATTAATAAGATCAGGTTCATGTAAAATTAGGATATTAGGACTTTCAGATACAATCTTATTAACTGAAACAGAGTAATCTGGAGCTCCAAGCATAGCTTCATCTAGGCCTATAATATTAATATTTTCTGATTCGTTTATCTTTAAAAGGAAAGATTCATTTTTTAAAATAACGAAGCCTGAATTATTCATAATTTCACTAAAATATTTTTTTGCTCCACCACCATAATCATGGTTTCCATAAACGGCAAATTTTCCTAATCGTGAATTTAGTTTTTCTAATGTAGGTGTAATTTCATCTATGCGACCATATTCTCGAGCTACATCAATTAGGTCACCAGAAAAGATTATAATGTCAGGTTTTTTGGAATTTATTTTTTTAACTAATTTTTCAAGTTGATCAATGTCGTAATTTGGGCCAATATGAGTATCTGTAAATTGAACTATGGTAATTTCTTCATTTAGAGTTCCTGTTTTTACAACCTCGGTTCTTGACGTCAAGAGTTTTGGTTCCATAAAAAAGGAGTAAAGTAAAATAATAATACCTATTATAAATATGAAGTTAATTATTTTGAATATTAATTTAAACATTGTGTTCTCTTTCTGTAAAATATATTATATATCGCATCCAATTTTAAAAGTATATAGTAAAGAGTTGAAATTAACTATAAAAATTATTATTTGTAAAACAAATGTAATTATATTTCCACAAAATAAGAATTTATGTTAAAATACTAATGTTGTTTAAGATAGTCATGAATTAATATTAAATGTAATATAGAAATAGAGTAATGGAAGAGGTATTTAGGATGGATAATCTGAAATTTGCAATATCATACAGTTGTGGAAAGGATAGCACTTTATCACTCCATAGAATGATAAAGAGTGGTTATAAGTGTGAAAGTTTGTTGGTAACTATAGATAAGGAAAATAATAGTTCTTTTTTTCATGGGGTACCAGTGGAGATACTGGAAAATATTTCAAGGGCTTTGGATATTAAATTAACTAAACTGTTAATAGGAAAAGACGACTATCGAGAAGTGTTTGTAGATCATTTGAAAAAATTGTCTGAAGAAGGGGTACGGCTCTGTGTTTTTGGAGATATAGATATTAATGAACATAGGCAGTGGTGCACAGAGGTTTGTCTTGAGGCAGGAATGGCAGCTGTATTTCCTTTATGGCAAGAAAATAGAGAATCTTTAGTAAGTGAGTTTATAGATTTAGGTTATAAGGCGATTATTAAAACGATAAATTCTGACATATTGGGGGAAGAGATTCTCGGGGAAGTTTTAGATCATAATTTGGTAGAAGAAATAGTGAAGCAAGGCTCAGATGCTTGTGGAGAAAATGGGGAGTATCACACTGTAGTTATAGATGGACCTTTGTTTAAGAATCAAGTAAATATAAAAACTAAGGGGTTAGCAAGAAATGGGCATTACGCAAGTCTGTTGGTATAGTTTTTATTGAATAAAAATTTAAATTGTGATAGTATAGTATGTAAATTAAATTAGGGAGGTGTAAAAGATGAAACATATTAAAACTGTAACAGCGAATAATTTGAAAAAAGATGCAGAAAAAAAAGGTTGTGGGGAGTGTCAAACTTCTTGCCAGTCAGCTTGTAAGACTAGCTGTACCGTTGCAAATCAAGAATGTGAAAATAAATAAAATTATAAAATTAAAAAAAGAAATGGACCGTTATAATTTATTTTTTGAGTCTGTTTTAAGATTTTAATAAATACTGAAAGTATATAATAATTTAAACAAAAATGAGGGTAAGGATGTAATTTTCATCTCTTACCCTGTTAATATTTTATAAATAGTATACATATAGTTATATGCAAGTTAATTATGGATAATTTAAAGTTAGAGCAGAAAGAGAGGAATAGAAAATGTGATTCTTCTCTTTTTCTTTTTTGAAAATTTAATTAGTTTGGTTTATGCTTAATGAAATCACATATTATCTTTTATACATATTAAACATAAAAATGTACTTATTGAGTTTCATTTTTAATTAGATGTTTTTTAAGTAGATAGAAAAACATTGTAAGTGATATAGTTATTAAAATATGTGATATACCTGCAATTCCAGAAATAGCAGAATCCATGGCAGCTGTAAGTTCAATATTTATAACTTGAACAACACCTCGGATAATTAACATGGTAACCATCATGGAAAGGGCTATATTATAAAGCGTAAAAAATCTATCAAATAGTTTATCCTTTACTAAGGATGAATCTTTATTTATAAAAGATGCTATAATTAGGAAGAATATCATTCCAAGAACAAATAAATGTGTATGAACATAGCTTAGAGTAGTTATTCCTATATAATTGTTAAATTTTGTAAATTCTCTGTAAAATACTCCTGCAATAATTGCAAAGATAAAGTAGATTATAGCTGTGTTTAAGATTTTTTTCATATTTTTTTACACTCCTTTTTCATGCCGTTGTAGCCAATTAGAATACTCCAAACATAAGCGCAGGTTTTTGGTATCATCAGTAAGCCTATTATTGGAATTGAGTCAGAAAATAGAACTACAGGAATATAGAAACCAAAACTTGTAAGTATAGCTAACCACATGTTTTTAAAAATAGAATCATTATTTTGTTTGGCGCTTTTGTAAAATAATAAAATAATTAGTAGACCTAACATTGCAAATGGAAGATTCCTATAAATACCCCAAGATAGAGGGGAGTAAGAACTGGTCCAAGCGTTTTGAGGAAATAAACATAGAGCTATTCGAGTAACAGCAAGAAAGTATATAGTAAAAGTGGTCATTTTTGTATTTGTCACATTATATCGTAAATGCCATATATGATATAGTATTACATAAAAAATTGTCATAGTTATTGAAGTGATAAATTTTCCTATTCCCAGGGCAAAAACATAATTTTCCAACCCAGTAGTACAAAGGGCATATGCTCTTGGTATGAGATGAAAAGAGTCTCCTAAGCCTAAGATTATGGCCATTATTCCAAATAGACGATACTGAAAATTATTGTTACTATTAAAAATCATAATTAAACCTAAGGTGATAACAAGGGATAAATAAATTACATCAAATAGAGTTTCGGCTATAGCTTGCATAGTTACCTCCTAAATATTGTGTTTTTAAAATAATCTTTATATTATATTTATTATATCTTGTGCAAGTGAATTTTTATTTAAGAATTGAAGTTTTATGATAATGGATATAGTTAATAGCAAACTTTGCACCTGCAAAGACGAGTGAAGTGCCAAGACCTGTATAAAAAACAGCTATAAACTCATTTGAAACTAGGCTAAACTTTCTTATCATAATTCCAAGAGTAATCATAAATATCATAATTACAAAAGATTTTAAATCGAAAAAGTGCCAAAAAGGATGTTTAGGTTCAGTATAATTTATAATCCTAAGAGTATGCTTTACAACTAATCTGTTAAAAATTTTTTGATTAAATATGAAAAAAATAATTACAGAGGAAATTAAATTTAATGGGTATATATTATGATAATAAGATATTATTCCGATTCGTAGAACATTAAATCCTGCAATCATCCAGACAAGGCTAGCCAGTAATAGTAAATTTTTGTTCTTTATCAAATAAGAACCTCCTTTCAAATGTGATGAACATTGTTCATTTGGTGCTAAAATTTTTTTGATGATCAACCACAATTTAATATATACAAGTTTTAATCAACTGAATTAACGGTTGGTAGTTTTCTTGATTTTTCATTTGCATTGAAATTATAAGCGTAAAAACATAACTTATAAAGATTTTTTTAGTAAGACAGGTTTGAAATATATTTTCTCTGATATTAGTGTCTTTTTCTAAAGCTCCTATAAGTTTTTCTTCAAGTTTAAAAAAATATTTATGCATCATTTCTCTGCCTTTTTCTCTATCTTCTGAGGTGAAGTATAGAGAATGCGCACTGAAAAGCACGGAGTATTGATTATTACTACTTTGAATGGTTTCAAACAAAACTGAAACGCAGTGGACAAAGCTATCAAACTCTATAATATTATTAAAAGGAGAGAAGATATCTTCCCATAAACTTTCGATAGTTGCACCAAGTAGGTCTGACTTTGAAGGAAAGTAATTGTAAATAGAGCCAACGGCAATGTTACATTCAGAGGCGATAGCTCTCATACTAAAAGAGTATAGACCACCTTTCAAAATCATAGTTCTACTAATTTTTAAGATATCATCTTTAGATATAGCACTTTTATTCATATATTCCTCCATAAAATGAACTATGTTCAAGATGATAATATATGATATTACTATATTTGTCAAGCTAGATAAATTCTTTTAGAGTATTATTGTCATAAGTTTTAATATGTGATTAAAATTTTGTAATGCTAGATATCAATAATATTTGAGAAATGAAATCTAATATTAAGATAAATATTAGTTGACCTTAAATAAGCTTATTGATATAATATTGGCGTATTTATTTCTGGATGTTACCAAAAAACTAATTCTTTGAGGCGAAGCCTTGACATTGACTTCTCAACTAGTGATATGGCCATACGGACAGCCGAAGTCAGAGCCGAATTAGCGTTAGGAAGATTATTTAGTATTTTACCTATACGCTGGGATTAAACCATCGTACTTGTGAAACAACAGGGGAGTATTAAAAAGTAATTTATTTACTATATAGACTTTTTTAGCTTTTAGAATTGAATAAATAAAAGTGAAAACATAATAAATAATACAATAAAAGAAGCATATTGTTGGTCAAACCAAGTACAATTAATTTTTAGGAGGAGAACAAATCTTATGAAAAAACTAATTGTATATTCTGTTTTATCAGCTTTACTTGCAGCAAGCACAATAATTGGATTTGCTAAAACGCCAGAAACAATATCTAACAAAACACAGGTGTTGGCTAATGGAAATTACACAAATGAAATGAAAATACCTTATAAAGTAAATATTAATAAAGAAAATGGATCTGATAGTGTGGAGAGAAAGGGAGATCACCAGAACTCACCATATTTTGCAAAACTTGATTTTTATAATATGAAAAGCACAGATACCTTAACTATTTTGCCGAAATTTAAAACTCAACAACAAACTAGTGAATGGTCTTGTGGAATAAGTGCAATGACTATGGTTATGGAGTATTATGGAAAACTGGGAAATTATACAGAGGAAAGTCTTGCACAAATGAGATCAAATAAAATGGCTGAAGAGGCAACATATCTAAAGGATGTGGTATCAATATTTAAAAAAGTAGGGTTTGATGTGGAAAGTACCTATGACTATCCAGCTGAAAAGATTTATGAGTTTATGACCTTAGAGCAAATTCAAAAATATTTGAAGGAAGGAAAACCAATAATAGCAGCGTGGAATGATTGGGGTGGACATTATCAAGTGATAATTGGATATGATACTTTGGGAACAAAAACAACCCAAGATGATGTTATTATCGTTGCGGATTCTTATGATACCACAGACCATAATCAAGATGGGTATGGCATTTATCCTGCTGAAAGATTTTACTACAACTGGACTATGTATGATTTCTTTACAAAGAATTATGGAGTTGACGAAAGGGATATGCTTTTTTGCGTAGCAACACCAAAGTCTAAATAATAGTAAAGATATATTTAAAAGACATCCTAAATAAATACGAGTAACAAGAACTAACTAAGCTAGAGAATAACTTTCTCTAGCTTATATTATGTGATAAAATATATATTCACAAGTACATATAGAGAAGTGAGGTTTTTATGATAGAATACAAATTAGTTAGGGAAAAAAGAAAAACTTTGGGTATATATATAACTGAAGATGCTAGGGTAATTGTAAAGGTTCCTCAAAATATTTCTAAAGAAATGATAGAAAAATTTATATTAAAAAAAGCAGATTGGATAGAAAGATATAGAATACAAAGACAGATGATTTTAAGCCAAGAGCCAAAATATAATCTGAAATATGGAGGTGAAATTCTTTTATTAGGGGAGGCGATTCCCGTTTTAAAAATGAGCGAAAAAGGAATGAGACTTAGTGAAGAGGCCTTATATGTTCAAGATAATGCAGATTTTGAAAAATCTATAAAGATTTTTGGAAAATTAATAAAAGATTTTGCTAAAGAATATTTCAGTATTCGCCTTGATTATTATGGGGGTATAATGGGGCTAAGTGGTTATAGTCTAAGAGTAAATAAGGCTAAAAAACAGTGGGGAAGTTGCAATACAAAAAAGATAATCAGTTTAAGCTTAAGGCTTATTGGAGCAGATAAAGAATTAATTGACTATGTAATAGTTCATGAGTTAGCACATTTGGTATATATGAATCATCAAAGTGAGTTTTGGGCATTGGTAGAAAGGGTCATACCTGATTATAAGTTAAGGCGCAAAAGACTTAAGATTTATCAAGAGAAAATAGCGTCAGAAACTTTAATATAAATGAATACTAATCAGATTAGAATAGTTAATTAAATAGTAGAGAAGTTTCGAAAGGAGAGAGTTAAATGTTTGAAGTTTGTTTTAGTGGTTCTGTAAAAGGTTCGATGATTATGGCACAGAGTTATGGAAAGAGGAAAGAGGAAGTTGTTTGTATTTCGCTAGGTCTTTCCGAAGGTGATATTAAATCTTCGATTTATTTGAATGATTGTCCAAGAAAAGAGTTTATTCATTCAATATTCTCCATTGATAGATGTTATGATTCAGAATATGTAGATGAATTTTGGGAAAGTTGTATTAATGATTTAGAAAGACTAAAGCAAGAAACAGAAAAAATACGAATTTGGTTGGACGATACGGCTGATGCACAGTGTGGATTATTATTCTTAGCAGATTTATTGAAAGATAGAAAGATTAAACTTTATATTGTAAAATTACCAGATGAAATAAAAACAGATAAGAATCATATTATAAAATGCCGCAGTTGGGGTGAAGTAGACCCGAAGCTTTATGCTGACCTTCTTAAAGAAGAAAATGAGTTGACAGAAAAAGAAATTGCGGATTTGTCAGAACGATGGAATATTTTACAGTGTGAAAATTCACAACTGAGAGTTTTTGAAAATGATTCAATTAAAAGTGTTGATATAAGTTACTATGACAATATAATAAGAGAAGAGTTTCCAAAAGATGCTTGTAAAATTGGATATATTATAGGAAGTGTTTTGGGAAGAGAGGATGTCATGACAAGTGATGTTTTTGTTGCAAAAAGAATACAATACTTTATTGATAATGAAGAGCTTTGCATTACAGATAAAAATGATTTTGGATTCTATGGATTTACAGTGAAGGATAATCGCTAGATAAGAATATTATGCTATTGCTATTTTAGAATAAAATAAAGAGGCACATTACATTTTGAAAAGTGCCTCTTAACATTCATATAAGTAAGAGTTAATAAAATATAAATTTCTAGGACAATAGTTCTTCCCAAAGGAGCATTGCTTCATTTAACTCTTTTTCTTTTTCAGTTTTATTATTTTGTAAAGTGATGCTTTTTTCAGGATTTGAGTATACTTCTTCAAGGCAGAACTGTTCTTCTAATTTAGTTATATCATTTTCTAATTGATGAATCTTACTTTCGATATCTTGAATTAATTTTTTGAGTTTTTTCTCTTCTCTTTCTATTTCTTTTTCTTTCTTTCTGTCTTTTATCTGCTGGGTTTTATTTATAGTTTCAGGGACATTAGATAGTTTTTTTGCTTCCTCAAGATCTCGGAGTTTATCTATATAGTAATCATAATTTCCAAGATAGTTTTCTATTCCGCTAGGAGAAAGTACCAAAATACGATCTATAACCTTATTTAAGAAATATCTGTCATGAGATATTACAAATATTGTGCCTTCGTAGGATATTAATGCATCTTCTAATACCTCTTTAGAGTCAATGTCTAAATGGTTTGTTGGCTCATCTAAGAATAAAAAATTTGATTTAGAGAGCATTAGTTTCAATAATGAAACTCGAGATTGTTCACCTCCACTTAGGCTGGAAATTTTTTTGTAAACCTCATCACCCAGAAATAAAAATCCTGCTAACATACTGCGCACAAGGCTTTCATTAAGATTTGGATATTCATCCCAAATCTCATCTAATATAGTTTTATTAGGATTAAGATCAGATCGTGTTTGATCAAAGTATTCTGGAAATACATTTATGCCAAAGTTTATACCTCCTATATAATCATTATCTTGACCTAATAAAATATTAAATAGGGTAGTTTTGCCTATGCCGTTTGGTCCAATAAGAGCTACTTTTTCGCCACGTTGTATATTTATATCTATATTATTAAAAAGTATTCTATTTCCGTAGGCTTTAGATAGAGATTGTACGTTCATAACATCATAGCCGGAAATAACTTTAGGAGCAAAACTTATATGAGCTTTTTTATGTTGTGAAATAGGTTTATCTACCACTTCCATTTTGTCTAAGAGCTTTTCTCTACTTCTGGCACGTTTAACCTGTTTTTCTCTACCAAAGGCTTTTAGTTGAGCGATAATTTCTTTTTGACGTTTGATTTCTTCTTGGTTATCTTTGTATGCCTTTTCTTCTATTTCTCTATCAACTTCTCTTTTTAGGAGATATTCACTATAATTTCCAATATATTGCTTTAAGTTTCCGTGTTCCATATGGAAGATTGAGTCTACCGTCTTATCCAAAAAGTATCTATCATGGGATATTAAAATCACATTACCTCTATATTGCTTAATAAAATTTTCTAACCACTGCACAGCACCTGTATCTAGGTGGTTAGTTGGTTCATCTAGTAATAATACATCAGGCTTTTTTAGTAAGATCTTAGATAGCAATAATCTCGTTTGTTCACCACCTGAAAGGGTGGAAATTGGTTTTTTAAATTCTTCATCCTTAAAGCCTAAACCTCGAAGTATACCTGTTGCCTCAGAGTTGTATGAATAACCATTATTTTTATTGAAAATTTCTTGTTTGGAAGAATAAATAGTCATAAGTTTTTCTAAGTTATCGGGATTATTGGAAGCTACTGCAGAAATCTGATGTTCCAAATCTCTTAATTCTTTTTCTAATTTTATGGTATCTTCAAAAACTGTTAATACTTCATCTAAAAGAGAGTTAGATGATTCAATGTTGACGTTTTGTTTCAGATAGGCTATTTGCAAGTCTTTACCGATGAAAATATCGCCACTGTCTTTTTCTAGCTCTCCTGCTATTATTTTAAATAATGTGGTTTTTCCTGCACCATTATGGCCTACAAGACCCACCTTTTCGCTTTCGTTTAGCGAGAATGAAATGCCTCTTAGAATTTCTTTAACGCCAAAAGATTTATATATATTATTTATTGATATTGTTATCATTTTGTTCACCTATCCTATTTACAAGCTATTTAATAGTTTAACATAAATATTTTAAATTTGAAAAAATAATTGTAAAAACTAAAAAATTATAAATTTTTGTTATTAAAAACTTTACAGTTAATCTTTTTTGGTATAGAATTATTCATTATAAGATAAGACTCTTTGAGGGGGTAAATAAATGAGAGAGAAAAAAGTGTCTATGGCAGTAATAAGAAGGTTGCCTAAATACAGTAGATACCTAAAAGAATTGTTAGATAATGGAGTGTATAGAATTTCTTCAAAAGAATTAAGTGAGATTATAGGATTTACAGCTTCTCAGATAAGGCAGGATTTAAATAATTTTGGAGGATTTGGCCAACAGGGTTATGGTTATAATGTTGAAGAGTTATATAAGGAAATTAATAAAATTTTAGGTATAGATAAGTCTTATAAAGCAGTGGTAATTGGGGCAGGGAATATGGGACAGGCCTTAGCGAATTATCCGTGGTTAAAAGACAAAAACTTCCAGATAGAGTCATTGTTTGATGTTAATCCTAGATTGATTGGCATGAAGATGAGGGATCTAGAGATTAGGGATACTGAAGAGTTGATTTCATTTGTAAATGAAAATGAAATTACTATAGCTATTATTTGCACACCAAAAGAACATGCACAAGATATTGCAGATAAGCTAGGCAAAACTTCTATAAAGGGTATATGGAATTTTGCACCTATCGATATTGTTGTTTCTGAAGATATAGTTGTTGAAAATGTACACTTAAGTGAAAGTTTGTTTGTATTATCGTATTTACTTGATAAGAAAAATTAGAATTATTAAAAAATGCCTTAACATAATGTTATGGCATTTTTTTAGATTAAGGAGGATATATGTTTGTAGATTTGCATATTCATAGTTGGTATTCTGACAGTACAAGATCTCCAAGGGATATTATTAAGATGGCTAAGGCCAAGGGGGTAGGGTTAATTTCTGTATGTGATCATAATATGATAGAAGGGTATGAAGAGATAAGTGCTCTTTGCAAGTCAGAAAATATAGATTTGATTTTGGGTACGGAAATTAATAGCATCTTTGAAGATGTGGAGTTTCATATTTTAGCCTATGACTTTGATAAGGATGATTTTGGAATGAAATCTTTGATGAGGTATAATCAATGTGTACTGGAAGAGTCAGCAGAAAAGCTTATATCATTAATTGAGATGGATTATAAAGAAGTTTCAATGAAGGAGTTTCTGGACTATGAAAGGATAAGGGGAAATGGTGGTTGGAAGGGCATAGACTACTTAAAAGGCAAGGGTATAGTAAAGGATTTGAAAGACTATATATGGCTTTGTAATAAGTATAATATTCAAAGAAAAACTAAGTTGAAAACCCTATCAGAGATTACCAAGATAATTCATGTGGCTGGTGGAAAGGCTATTCTTGCACACCCAGGGGATATGGTTGATAATGAACCTTTAAGGTTTGAGGTTACATTAGGTAAGCTTTTAGAGCAAGGGATTGATGGTTTTGAGTGTTATTATACTACTCATACTGAAGATATAACTAATATGGCAGTAGAATTTTGTGAGAAAAATAATCTTTTAATAACTGGGGGAAGTGATGATCATGGCGGATTTAATAATATAGATGGAAGGGAATATTATATTGGAGGGATAAATATTAATATAAATAAGCTTAATATTAGTGGGATAAAAGTAATAAAAAGATAGGGTTAATCCTATCTTTTTATTTAATGATTTATATAGTGTGCGAAAAAAAATCTGTAAATAGGCTTTCTATGATAAGATTTTAAATGCGAGGCAGCTCGAAGAGATGTATCTAACTATTTAGAATATATTAGATATTTTTAAGCATGTCAATATCATCATTTGA
>JBOFZL010000031.1:0-151440 GCA_051655155.1 Filifactoraceae bacterium | reverse complement strand
AGATTACAAAGTAACTAACATTATTTTTTTCATCATATAAATCCTACTTTTGAATAAGTGGGTTTGAAAAATATACTTTATATACATCACATACTAAAACTGTTTTAACTAACAAATCTCTATGATTTTTTTCAATATCCGATTTGTCTTTAAATCGAACAAACGGTCCATAATATGTCTTTTTAATTTTTACCTTATCATCTGAATAGTCATCACTATGAATATATTCTAATTCAAATTTATCACCAAACATTAAATTAGCATAATCATACCCTTCAATATTATCACTTTTAATTGCCAACATACCATCTTGGTATTTTATTTCTACTCTTCCATTCTCGTCAATTACTGGGTTTGATTCTATAACTTTAATATGTAGTGGCGAGGTGATGATATATATTATTATGATGATTATAAATATACTTTTTTTTGACTTAAAATTATATTTTCCCATAAACATCTTCCTTTTTTTGTTTTTTTAGAGTACCCTATATGGATCTAGAAGTCAATATATTTTATATTTTTTGTTCTCCTATTTTTTAATTTCAATACATATGTTACACTTTTGAATAAAACTGATTAGATGGTCTTAATTGAACTTTTTGGTCTGCAAACCTATTCAAGGTTATTTTCTCCTTAATATATAAGCAGGTACAAAAAAGGGGGTAACCTATCTTGTACCTACTTACTAAACTCTTATTATTTTGACAACAATTTTAGTACAGGATTTTCCAAAACTTGTTTATCATAATTGAAATCCTCAATCTTCAAATAATACTCAGCACAATCAACAAGCGCCTTTGCAGGTGCAAGCCCTATAAGCTCACTACCAATAACTGAAACGCCCCATCTAGCTGCCTCAAACTTTATAGTTTCAAATACTCTATATAATGGTGTTCCCTCATAATTTACCATATTCATTGAAACCTGAGCAATATTTCTATCTTCTAGCATTATCCCTATAGCTTTGCAGTGCTTATAACCACCACTTGAACCTCTAATTGACTTAGCTATGGCATTCGCTATCTCGATATTATCAGTATCTAAATTTACATTGTAGGCTACTAACGGCATTCTCGCTCCTATAGCAGTAATCCCTGCTGTTGGGTGAATCTTTCTTTCGCCAAAATCTGGTGCCCACTCCTCTTGAAGTAGCTTTTCACTCATCCCTTCAAATTGACCTTTTCTAACCTTAGCAAGATTTCTTCTTTCTTCTGTCTGGCAAGAATCTTCGTACAAGAAGCTTGGAATAGCCAATTCCTCCCATACTCTCTTTGCCACCTTCTTAGATATTTCCACACACTCTTCTGTAGTCATATTTAAAACAGGTACAAAAGGAATAACATCTGTTGCTCCCATTCTTGGATGCTCTCCTGTATGTTTAGTCATATCTATATTTTCCATAGCAGTTTTAGCTAATTGAAACGCTGTTTCTGCTACGGCATCTGGATTTCCTACAATAGTAAAAACCGATCTATTGTGGTTTGGATCTGATGAATGATCCATAAGTGCTGCTCCCGGTACTGAATTTGCTGCTGCCACAAGCTTATCAATTACTTCTTGATTTCTTCCTTCACTAAAATTTGGTATACATTCTAAAAGTTTTGACATAATCCTTCTCCTTTAATATTTTAATTTTACTATCTGAAAAGTTTTGATACTTCCTCATCAACAAGTTCATCATTTGCTATATATGGTATTGTTATATGATCTGTTCCCTCATTTATCTTATTATACTCTATCGAAGTACTAATTGCATTTTCATTACGTGCCCAATTCCGTCTAGCAACACCACCCATAACATCCCATAGCATTGCATTGGCAATTATCTCTCCTGCCCTATCAGACCCATCTAAAACCATGCCAAAACCACCGTTTATGGACTTACCTATTCCTACTCCCCCACCATTATGCAGAGCAATAAGACTCATTCCCCTTGCAGCATTACCTGCAAAACACTGGGTAGCCATATCAGCCATAACATTGCTTCCATCCTTGATATTGGATGTTTCTCTAAATGGAGAATCTGTTCCACTTACATCATGATGATCTCGTCCTAACATAACAGGTCCAATTTCACCATTTCTTATCATCTCATTAAATTTCAGTGCTATTTTTTGTCTACCATAAGCATCTTGGTAAAGTATTCTTGCTTTTGTACCTACTACCAACTTATTCTTCTCTGCATCCTTAATCCATATATAATTATCTCTGTCTTGAGCTCTTCTCGTTGGATCAATACAAGACATTGCCGCTTCATCAGTCTTTCTTAAATCCTCTTCCTTCCCACTTAAGCAGACCCATCTAAATGGTCCATATCCATAATCAAATAATTCAGGCCCCATAATATCTTCCACATACGAAGGCCAAATAAAGCCATCTTTTTCGTCAATACCGTTCTTAGAAATCTCCATAACCCCAGCATCAAATACAGACTTCATAAAAGCGTTCCCATAATCAAAGAAGTAAGTTCCTTTAGCCACCAAACTCTTTATAGCCTTAAAATGTTTAACTAAGGTATCATCCACCAACTTATCAAACTTTAACTTATCTGTTTGCAACAATTTGGTTCTTTCCTCAAAGCTTATGCCCTGTGGACAGTATCCACCCTCATAAACCGCATGACAGGAAGTTTGGTCAGAAAGTAATGGAATATGAATATTATGCTCTACTGCATATTCTAATAAATCCACTATATTTCCATGATAAGCAATAGACATAGGCTCTTTCTTGTCCATATACTCCTTTGCCACATTAAAGGCTTCTTCACAACTATCTGTAATAACTGAAACCCAACCTTGAGAATGACGAGTAACTATTCTGGAATAGTCCACCTCTGCAATAATACCAACTCCGTTGGCAATTTCAATTGCCTTCGGTTGAGCCCCACTCATACCTCCAAGTCCAGAAGTCACAAACAGCACTCCTGCCAAATCCTCGTCAGAACCTATACCCAACTTCATTCTTCCTGCATTCAATATAGTATTGAAAGTTCCGTGAACAATACCTTGTGGCCCTATATACATCCAACCACCTGCTGTCATCTGTCCATAATTTGCTACTCCCATTTGAGTAGCAACATGGAAGTCCTTATTATTATCAAACATTCCCACCATAAGTCCATTAGTAATAACTACCCTTGGTGCTTCCGGTTTAGACTTAAATAAACCTAGAGGATGTCCTGACTCAATTACTAATGTCTGCTCCTGAGTTAGCTCTTCCAAATATCTTTTAATCAATCTATATTGCATCCAGTTTTGACAAACCTGTCCTGTTTCTCCATAAGTAACCAGTTCATAAGGATAAAGAGCTATCTCAAAATCTAAGTTGTTATCTATCATAACTTGAAAAGCCTTACCCTCAATACATCTCCCCTTATACTCCTCTATACCTCGTCCATAAATTCTACCCTCTGGTCTATATCTATAACCATAAATTCTTCCCATTGTTCTTAACTCTTCTAAAAATTCCCCAGCTAAAGTTTTATGCAATTCTTCCGGCACATATCTGAGTGCATTTTTTAATGCCACCTTAGTTTGCTCCTTAGTCAAGGTAAAACCTCTATCTGGAGCTCGCCTTATCCCTTCTTGGAACTTTGGCATATTTGGCAAATCAGCTTCTAATTTAATAGTCATCGCTCTAGAAATATTTATATTATCCATATAATCCTCCTTAGAAATTAAGTTCTCCTACCACACTTTCCACTGCCTTAACAAGACTTTCATCAATAAGAATAGACTCACAAGCATTAATATCCTCATAAAGTGGTCTATCTTCCTCAAGCTTCTTACAAACATTCCTTGTAAGTTCATATGCTACATTTGTACCTTTTCCTAAACCCTTATTTCCTCTTAAATCAACACCTTGACAGGCCCCCATAAGTTCCATAGCCAATACTCTTCTTGCATTTCCCAATATTTCCTTAGCTTTACGGGCTGCAATTGTACCCATAGAAACATGATCCTCTTGATTTGCCGAAGATGGAATACTATCCACAGAAGCCGGATGCGCAAGCACTTTATTTTCTGAAACAAGAGCTGCAGCTGAGTACTGCACTATCATGAACCCTGAATTAAGTCCTCCGTTTTTAACTAAAAATGCAGGCAATTCACTAAGTGCTGGATTAACCAATCTTTCAAGCCTTCTTTCAGAAATATTTGCCAATTCTGCAATGGCAATCCCTAAGAAATCAAAGCTTAATGCCATTGGTTGCCCATGAAAATTACCTCCTGAAATACCCTCTAAGGTCTCTGGAAAAATAATTGGATTATCTGTAACAGAATTCATTTCAATTTCAACCTTAGACTTAACATAATTTATCGCATCCTTGCTAGCTCCATGAACCTGTGGCATACATCTTAGAGAATAGGCGTCTTGAACACGAATTTCTCCCTGTTTTGTAGTATTTTTACTGCCTTCTAAAAGTTCCAACAATATTCTTGCTGTATCCCCCTGCCCCCTATGTGGTCTAACATCGTGGACCTTATGGTCATAGGCTGTGGTAATACCATAGTGAGCCTCCACACTAAGAGCCCCCACTATATCAGCAATCTTTGCTAACTGAATTGCATCCCAGGTAGTAAGCGCTCCCACAGACGTCATAGCTTGCGTTCCATTAATAAGTGCAAGACCTTCCTTAGAAGTAAGCTCTATGGTATCAATACCTGCTCTCTTCATAGCCTCTGCGCCTAACAATCTCTCTCCTTTATAACAAGCCTCTCCCAAACCTATCATAGGTAAAACCATATGAGAAAGAGGTGCCAAATCTCCACTAGAACCTAAAGAACCCTTTTCAGGAATAACAGGTGTTACCCCTTTGTTAAGCATATCCACCATAGTTTCAATAGTTTTAAGTTCTACCCCTGAGTAACCTTTAGAAAGATTATTGATTCTAAGCAATAATATCCCTCTAGCAATATCCTCAGTAAAAGGATCTCCCGCACCTACTGCATGAGTTACAATTAAATTTTTCTGAAGAAGTTTCGCCTCGTCCTTTGAAATACTAACATTGCTAAACTTACCAAAACCCGTGGTTATTCCATATATTACAGCCTCATTATTCACAAAATCATCCACAATTTTTCTAGAAGCAAGAACCTTACCCTTAGCCTCATCAGAGAGCTTAACATTTACACCTTCCCTGCAAACAGCAACCATCTCTTCTAAAGTAAGACTATTACCTGTAATAACAATACTCTTCATCAAAACACCTTCTTCCTCAAATTTTATACTTTCTAATCAAATCTAACCTATCTTCAAATTCATTTCATTTTCATTATACTAGAAAATTAATTTTTCTTCCACAATAAAAATATCAATAGCCAATAAAAATTTAAAACTGCCTCATACCTGATAACCAATCGCTAATTGGATTAGTTCAACCAATCACTAGCATTTTTTTAAAGATCTTTTCTTATTCCATAATAAGCCAAATTTAAATAATCAATAAGTAAGTGAGTTAATATAAGAAAAAATACAATATTTTTATGATAAACCAAGCTTCATAAATACTTAATTTTTTTATCATTTAAAATTTTACTATATTTTCTATCATCAACACCTAAGTTTTATTATAAAAAAAGACTAAGAATTTTAACTCTTAGCCTTTCTTTATTTTTATATTTTGCCTTACACTTTTTCTTAATATAAGCTTACTTTATTGATGCCGCTAAAGAACTTAATCTTTCTTCCACTGCTTCTAGCATCTCCTTAAACTTAAATATTTTAGCTTTTTCTTCTTCTATTAAACTTTCGGGAGCTTTTGCAACAAAGCCTTGGTTCGCAAGTTTTCCCTCTGCTCTCTTAATCTCTCCTTGAAGCTTATCCTTCTCCTTATTAAGTCTTTCTCTTTCCTTATCAAAGTCGATTAACTCTGCCAAAGGAAGGTATATCTTTGCTCCTGATGAAATTAGACTCACTGCATTTTCAGGAACTTTAGCCTCAGTTATAAACTCTAACTTAGATACTGAAGCTAAGCTTATATAGTAGCTCTCTGCCACTTTTATAGCCTCTTTAACCTCTCCCTCTGCTACAAACATTGCCATAGCCTTCTTAGATGGTGGAACGTTCATATCTGCTCTTGCATTTCTGATAGCTCTTATAGTCTCCATAACCAAGGTCATTTGTTTTTCTTCTAGTTCAAACTTATCTTCCACCTTGTACTGTGGCCATTGAGCAACGATTAAGTGTTTACCTTCATTTATTGTGCCATAAATTTCCTCAGTAATAAATGGCATAAATGGATGAAGAAGTTTAAGAATATTGTTTAGTACATACATAAGAGTATATAAGGCTGCATCCTTTGATAAACTTTCCTCACCGTATAGTCTTGTCTTAACCATCTCAATATACCAGTCGCAAAACTCTGACCAAGCAAAGTCATATATCTTGTCCGCTGCTACCCCTAACTCAAACTTATCAATATTATCCTGAATTTCTTTAATTACCTCATTACATCTGGATAGTATCCACTTGTCAGAAAGTTCAAAACCAGCTTCAACTTCTTTTCTATCAAATGATTTTCTAGGATAATCTTCCAAGTTCATCAATATAAATCTACTTGCATTCCAAATTTTATTGGCAAAGTTTCTTGATGATTCCACTCTCTCCATATAAAATCTCATATCATTCCCCGGTGAATTGCCTGTTGCAAGTGTAAACCTTAGAGCATCTGCGCCATACTGCTCTATTATCTCCAAAGGATCTATCCCGTTCCCTAGGGATTTTGACATCTTACGTCCCTGTCCATCTCTTACAAG
The DNA here is from genome assembly GCA_051655155.1 of Filifactoraceae bacterium. Taxonomy (GTDB): domain Bacteria; phylum Bacillota; class Clostridia; order Peptostreptococcales; family Filifactoraceae; genus JBOFZL01. Next base: position 144,682 of record JBOFZL010000031.1, on the reverse strand, counting down.
CCCATGGATTAAAACATGCTTAAAAGGTACTTCCCCTGTGGCATAAAGTGCTGCAAACACCATTCTTATTACCCAAAAGAAAATAATATCATATCCAGTAACTAGAGTGCTCGTAGGATAAAACTGCTTAAGCAAATCTGTATTTTCCGGCCAACCTAAAGTACTAAAAGGCCATAGTGCTGACGAGAACCAAGTATCTAGTACATCTTCATCTTGAACTATCTTAGTTCCACCACATTTTGGACACTTTGAAGGAGCAGCTTTCCCTACCATAAGCTCATCACACTCTTGACAGTAATAAGCCGGTATCCTATGTCCCCACCATAGCTGTCTTGAAATACACCAATCTCTTATATTATTAAGCCAGTTATAGTAAGTCTTATCAAATCGATTAGGCACTAACTCAAAATCCTTATCTTCCAAGGCCTTAATAGCAGGTTGTGCCAACTCATCCATTTTAACGAACCATTGTTTTGAAGTTATAGGCTCGATTACATTATTACATCTATAACAGTGTCCTACGTTATGAGCATGAGGCTTAACTGTGGCAACAAGACCCATAGCTTCCATATCTTCCATTATAGCCTTTCTACATTGATATCTGCCTAAACCTTGATATTTGCCTGACAACTCGTTCATAGAACCATCATCATTCATTACTCTAATTTGCTCTAAGCCATGTCTTAACCCCACTTCAAAATCGTTAGGATCATGACAAGGTGTTATCTTAACTACCCCTGTTCCAAACTCAATGTCAACATAGTCATCTGCTATAATCTTAATTTCTCTATCCACAAATGGAACTGTAACCGTTTTACCAATTAAATGTGCATATCTTTCATCATTAGGATTTACCGCTACCGCCGTATCTCCAAGAATCGTTTCAGGTCTTGTAGTTGCAACTTCTAACTTCTCGCCAGTTTCCTTGATTATATAATAAAAATGGAAGAAGATACCTTCAACCTCTTCATGCTCAACCTCTGCATCAGAAAGAGAAGTCTTACAGTCTGGACACCAGTTAATTATCCTATTTCCTCTGTAGATATGACCATCTTCATAAAGCTTTATAAAAAACTCAGTAACTGCCTGATTACAACCTTCGTCCATGGTGAAACGTTCCTTGCCCCAATCGCAACTATCCCCAAGTTTCTTCATCTGGTCAACAATTCTACCACCAAACTCTTCTCTCCAAGCCCAAGCACGCTTTAAAAACTCCTCACGCCCTATTTGATCTTTAGTAAGTCCCTCTTGTTCAAATATCCTTTGAACAACCTTAACCTCAGTAGCAATAGAAGCATGGTCTGTTCCAGGTTGCCACAAAACATTATAACCTGCCATCCTCTTATGTCTAATCAATATATCTTGCAAAGTATGATCTAGAGCATGACCCATGTGAAGCTGCCCTGTAATATTTGGTGGAGGAAGCATAATAGTATAGGCTTCCTTACCCTCTACAGGATTTCCTTCAAAGAATCCCTTTTCTTCCCACATTGTATAGATCCTTCTTTCAAACTCCTTCGGATCATAATTCTTAGCTAAATTTGCCATTGTTCTACTCCTTTACATATAAAAATGCCCTTCATCCATATAAGGACGAAGGGCAACAATCGCGGTACCACCTTAATTCCAAGCAAAGCTTGGCACTCAAAACCTCTAACGCAGGCATACGTTTGACCTACTTAAGTTCAGCCAAAAGACTCCAAAGCTACATCTAATACCTTCCACTGCAAAACCTTTCAGCCACTGAATTTTGCTCTCTAATGCTTCCAATACCAGACCTCTTTTTCATAGTCTTATCCTCTAAATTATATAGATTATAAGATAAAAAGTCTGTTACGTCAAGGAAATTTATAAAATAAACCAAAAACCTAAGAACCTAAACTTTCATAACTACGACTTGAATAACGAAAAAGCTTTAATGCCATTGTGTTTAAAATAATAACCACACTAAATGAAATTATTGAAACTAACCAAAGATGATCAATAAATAGCAACGGAATATAATTTGCCAATGCGATTGGAAAAAACAAAGTCATCACCATCTTCAAAATATAACCAAAAATTTCAAGGGGATAGCGTCCAAAATCTGTAAGTGCAATTATAAACTTTACTCCCATTAAAGTATCCTTGTATTTAAAACTTAAACAATTAACAAGCATAGCAAAGGCAAAGACAATACCAACTACCACAAAAGACAATAGAAACAATAATATTCTTCCATGTAGCTGGCTGTTAAGCTGAGTTATTGACCATATAAACAAAACCATACTAATCAAAACATTTGGAATCTCTTTAATATTTATATTATCAAAAATCACATATGCAATGTCATTGACAGGTTTTAGATAAATTACATCCAGCTCACCACCCCTAATATATATATCTGAAAAGCTTATAAGTCCTAAAAATAAAAACTGTATCATAGACTGTGCAAAACTAATAGAAAAATACAAATATCTAGCTCCATTTTGAGATACATCCCCAATTGAATCAAAATTTGCAAAAATAAACTGAATGAACAAAAGCGAAAAGACTGATTCCAGTAATGAAGAACAAATACCTATACAAAAATCTTGTTTGTACATTGCTAGCATTTTAAGTTTTGCAATAAATAATTCAAAGTAAATTCTCATACTATCCCCCAAACCCTTCTAATCTTTTCACTGCTCTGTTGTATAATATCTTGGCTCCCAAATATAGTCCTAACACCCAAAACAATTGAATAACTAGCAAACTTTCGTCATAATTTGACTCCAAATAAAACCCTATCGGCACATCAACGATATAACGAAAAGGTAGCATTTTCAAAAATTTCACCACCCCTTCGGACATCAATCGAAGTGGAATATACGCACCGGAGCAAAAAAGATACACAAACTCAAAAGTAATGAAGATCCCCCAAATATTAGTGAGCCAGAAACTAAACAAGCCTATGATATAAAACAAGTGAAAAGCGATAAGATACGCCAAAATCAGAGAAATAATAAAATACATTGGATTTGCACAAAAAACGATATTACCAGAAAAAATCGAAAGAATCATAACAGGAAATCCCATAAATCCCAATGTAAAAATCACATCACCAAAGCTATTTAGCAAATAATATTGATGAAAATTAATCGGTTTCAAAAAAGTCTGCAAAATACCTCCACTTCTAACCAACCACCCAATATCCATGGCAATCCATCGTGGTAAGATACTTTGTATAACAAAAGAAAGCATAAAATAGGTCATTATTTGAACTTGAGAATATTCAGCAGTAGATCCACTTTTATATAAGAATCTCCATAAAGAATAATACAACACAAACTGAACAATTCCCATCAATGCGTAAAATAATAACTTTAGTTTATATACGAAACTATTTTTCAATGCAACCTCAACGACTGCGATACATTTGCCCATTTTCTTTTCTCCATTTATCAAATCACAATATTCTCGAACTTTCTACTTTCCTCGTTGATAAATATTTTTAATTGCATCTTCCAAAGAGTCCGTTCGGATAACTAGACTCTCAACGTTAACCCTGCCTGTTTTATCCATAAAGTTTAATAGCTCCATCAAACTAATTTCATTTTCTTTGAAACGGATGCACAATGATTTATTATTTTCGCAAAGCTTCAAATCAATACGTTCCCCATAAGCTTCCCTTGTTTCTTGAAAAATCACATCTAATGGCAAATCTTTCCCCTTATTTAAAACAATGGATTTAGTCCCACCATATTCACGATTAAATTCCAAAATTTGCATATCTTCAAGAATTTTACCCTTTTCCAAAATTATAATTCTATCACAAATATTTTCTATATCTTTCATGTCATGAGAAGTAAATAAAATATTTGTATTGTAGCATCTGTTAATTTGGTTTAGAAGATTTTGAATCTCCTCTTTCACAAAAATATCTAGCCCAATCGTTGGCTCGTCCAAAAATAAAATCTTTGGATTATGTAAAAGCGAAAGCGTTACATTACAAAGCATCTTTTGTCCTAAGGAAAGTTTTAGAACATTTTTATTCATCAGCGATGCAAGGTCAACATACTGATTAAAAAACTCCAGTCTTTCCCTGTACTCTGCCTTAGATATACCATATAGTTTCTGATGAAACAAAAAACTATCCTCTACACGTAAATCCCAAAATAATTGGTTACGTTGCCCAAACACTACCCCTATATTTGAAACATATTTTTTACGTTGCTCAAAAGGCCTAAAACCAAGAATGTTAATTTCACCACTGGTTGGTGCAACTAAGCCTGTAAGCATCTTTATTGTTGTACTTTTTCCAGCTCCATTTAGTCCAACATATCCTACCTTCTCACCCTCCTTAGCTTCAAAGCTAATTTTATTTACAGCGTGGACATCTCTTCCCTTCACCAGAAACTTTTTCTCTATACACTCTACTTTAATTATCGACTCCATTATCATCCTCTTCATTTCTAAAACACAATCGTCTTTATTATACAGTAATACCATATTTAACATCAACCATGTAATCATATTCAACTTTTCATAACACCGATTAATCATTCACATATGCACATTAGTTTAAATTATATTATAATAAATCTTCTCCCCTAGAAATCAGCCCCAATATTAGTAAATTAGTTTATTAAGTAACGATAAAGTTACAATCGCTGAATTTTGAAACTCTGAATATTTTTCATTGACTATAACAAACTAAATCCCCCTAATTATAGATTTAGCTAGTTTTTCTTTTACTATATACCTCATTCTGAATTCAGACGAAAAGCTAAAACAATACAAAAGGAAGTCTAAAGCAAAACTTGTATAAAATGATTGCTCTCCTCCCCAAGAACCATCTTAATTTTGTAAACCGATTACGATTAATATAACTTTAGTTATCAACTCATTTTGATTAAAACTTATGTGTTCTTTTATCTTTGATAAATTATATATATCTATCTATATTTTCATCAACAGAATAATGTATAGTCCTTTCTTCTACTTTTTTGCTTTTTTGTTTTTTAATTTATTTCTAGTTTCCTGCTCTTTTATAGTATACTTTATTTCTTTAGACATTTTAATAAAGTTTTTGTATCTCTCTTTTGATATAAGCCCTTCATTTAACATACGAATAATCTCACAATCAGGTTCTACTGTATGAGTGCAATTTTTAAAACGGCAAAACTTTGCAAATTCAGTAATATCATCTGACAAAGCTGTATTTACATCTTCAATCCAAAGCCCAACCTCTCTCATTCCTGGAGTATCGATAATGCAGGAGTTATTCTCTAAAACAAATAACTCTCTATGTGTAGTGGTATGCTTTCCCTTTCCACTCTTTCCTATAATATTAGTTTTCATTTTATGATTTTCTATTAACTCATTTATAATCGTGGATTTTCCAACTCCTGATGAACCAATAAATATTGCTGTACAAATGTTTCGATTTAATATCTTTTCGATTTCATTAATTCCTATATTTTGAACTGCACTTGTTAAAATTATAGGTATATCACTATACTTTTCCTGGATTTGACTTAAATACCAATTAAAATCTTCACACAAATCAACTTTTGTCAGCACAATAATCGGTTCTATTTTATTGGTTCTTGCCAAAATAACATATCTAACAATTCTATTTATATTGAAGTCTTGGTTTAAAGAAGTGAGAATAAACATAACATCTACATTAGATGCTAAAATTTGTTCTTCAAATTTTTTACCTGGTCTTTTCCTTGAAATCTTATTTTTTCGTTCTTTTACATTAACAATAACATCATTCTCATCAATTTCTACCCAATCTCCGACTGCTGGAAATTGTCCACTAGATTCTCTTAAAAGATTTTTTAAAACTTTAACGAGTTTTACCTCTTTAGCTTGATTTTGAACTTTAAAAATGTTACTATGAGCCGAAATAACTCTATATGAATTTTCATCTGGATACTTCATTTTTTCTCACCTCTAATTTCTCATCAACAAAAGTCTTTTTCCCTAAATAAATATTCCATATCATCCCAAAAACTAATAACATCAAAGTAAAGTATATTGGGAAATTATCAACCATAAATCCGTATAAGATTTCAGATATAGGATAAAAAATAGTTGCAAGTAAATTAATAATAGCAATAGATTTGCCTAAATGCTCAATTGGTATAACCTCTTTAACATAACTTGATTCCAAAATAGCAGATATGGTTGAAAAAAAACTCAGTTACTATCATGCCTAAAAGCAGTATTAAACAGATAATAATAACTTGATTAGGTTTTATCTCAAACATATTCAATAGGCTACTTCCTTTCATTCATAAGATAAATTAATACTATTCCCTTTAATTAGGTATTTACCTTTAATTTATCTATCTAATTTATTTTTTATGTTTTCTCGTTTATTTCTTAAATTTATGTATAGCTCAACCTTAAAAATTTTTCAAACTTTCCAATATCCCCCCTATAAACATAAATTTTTAATATGTATAATGTTATATTTTATCTATCCATAATTCACTTTATTACAAAATAATATACCAAACAAATTTATTCAAAGATAAAACTATCATTAGACAATTCAATTAAGGTGTCCCTCCCACCACTTTACATACTCTATAATTTTATATATTCCAATTTAATAGTGTAAATATTATATCTTTTTTTAGAGAATATTGTCAATCTCTATATATTTATGGCCAATACACTCTAAAAAAATATCCTAAACTATAACTTTTTTCTCTTGCGAATTTTAATCTTTTCTTATATAATGAGCTTGCAATAAAATATTGTCTGGTATCCTTTGCGAACCAGAACAGGAGGAATTGAATATGGAAAACTCAAAAATTTCTGGTGTACCTTATTCGGACGCCAAGAGAAACACAACAAAGTTTAACACAAGAAGATTGGTTATAATATCAATCTTAGGAACACTTTCAATAGTTTTAGGCATGACTCCCTTGGGCTTCATCCCCCTAGGCTTTGCAAAGGCCACTACAATGCACATACCTGTTATTATTGGTGCAATTCTAGAAGGCCCTTTTGTTGGTTTTGCAGTAGGGTTGATTTTTGGAATAACTTCCATTATTCAAAGCTTTACCGCTCCAACCCCTATATCCTTTATTTTCTGGAACCCTATGGTATCTATACTTCCAAGAGTAGCAATAGGTATAGTAGCGTATTTTAGCTTTACAGCCCTTTTGAAAGTTACTAAAAAACCTAGTGTTTCAGCAGGTATAGCAGCTTTTTTAGCAACAGCAACAAACACTATTGGAGTTTTGGGCATGGCATATATATTTTTTGCACAAGAGATTGTTGAAAAACTTGGACTTCCACAAGGCGGAGCAGCTATATTTTTGGGTTCAATAGCAGCAACCAATGGAATCGCAGAAGCTATGGCTTCTTGTGTTATAGTATTTTTCACAACTAAAGCAATGTTTTCGCTAAACAAAAATTAATAAATATTAGAAATCAAGTAAGGGGAATTTACAATGTAGTTTTGTAAAGATCCCCCTTTTATATTGAAATAAAAGTAGATTTCGTTATGAAATACTCGCTGTCCTCTTTAATAATATAAATTGTAAAATTCTATATTATGCTGAATTCTTAAGTCTATAATGGAATTTATGGTATACTATTTAAAAGTTATGAAATACAGGAGAAGCTATGGAATATAATAATATTGTCGAAGGAAAGTTCATTTCAAGACCTAACAGGTTTATTGCTAATGTTCTAATAGATGGAAAAGAAGAGATTGTACACGTAAAAAATACAGGACGCTGTAAGGAATTGCTCCTTCCAAATTCAAAAATTTTTTTGGAGGATTGTCAAAGCCCCACCAGAAAAACACGCTATGACCTTATCTCTGTTTATAAGAGAGATCGGTTAATCAATATGGACAGCCAAGTTCCTAATGATGTGGTGGAAGAACTTCTTAAAACCAAAAACTTTTTACCTGATATTCACCATATTAAGCGTGAACAATTTTTTGGTAACTCTCGCTTTGATTTTTATGTGGAATATCAAGATAAAAAGGCTTATATGGAGGTTAAGGGCGTTACTTTAGAAACTGATAATATAGCTATGTTTCCTGATGCTCCAACCCAAAGAGGTACTAAACACCTTAGAGAATTGGTACAAGCTAAAAATCTTGGTTATGAAGCTTATGTCATCTTTGTTATCCAAATGGAGGGTATAGAATACTTTACCCCTAATAAGGCACAAGACCTTCAATTTAGCCAAGCCTTAGTGGAAGCTAAATCTCAAGGCGTAAATATTTTAGCCATTGATTGTACGGTAACTTCCAACACTATAGCCGCTAAAAATTTAATACCTATTAAACTTTAAGGAGAACAATATGAAATCAGACAAATTATGGGCAGCCTTTATTGATAAACATCCAGAACATAAAAGTGAGTCTTATACAAGTTGGAGTTATGGTAGCGAAGTATCTGATCAACTAGCGGAACTGACATTAAACGGTTTTAAAACTGCCACAGCATCTATCTATCAAGCCTATTTGGAATGTAAAGAACAGCTTCCTAAAGAGGGAAGTTATGGAGTATTGCTTAATTCTGCGGAGGATGCTCTCTGCATATTACAGACCACAAAAGTTTATCTTTGCCCCTTTGATCAGGTAAGTAGCCAGCATGCTTATAAGGAAGGTGAGGGAGATAAAAGTCTGAGCTATTGGAAAAAAGTGCATAGGGCTTTTTTTAGTGAAGAATTACTTACCTACAACATTAACTTTAATGAAGATATGTTAGTGGTTTGTGAGGAATTTAAAGTAGTTTTCACTAAAGAAGAAGCCTCTTTAAACTAAATTTATACATTATTTGTAAATTAATAATAAGAAGGAGATTATATATGAAAGATAATAGAAAGTTTTCAGAATTAGAGTATGTAAGAGTAGATATTGAATTAGCTATTAAAGAAACTAAAGATAATATACTAAGGCTAAAAGAAGCTCATTCAAAAGAAGATGCTATTGAAATTATAGAAAAACAACAAGAAAATGCCAATAGATATGAAAATATGATGTCATTATCTTCTATTAGATATACTATAAACACCAGCGACCAGTTTTATGGTGATGAAGAAGCTTATTATTCTGAAAATAAGGTTAGACTCTCAGAAGTTCAAGTTATGTTTAATGAAGAAATAATTAAAAGCAAATACTTGAAGGATATTGAAGAATACTTCGGCTCAATAGTAACTAAAAATATACAGATAGCCCAAAAAATAATATCAGAAAAAGTTATTTCTTTGATGGGTGAAGAAAATAAGTTGCAACTGGAATATCAAAAGGTTCAAAGTATGATGAAGGTTTCTTTTGAAGGTAAGCAATACTCTCCGTCTGGAATGAATGTATTTTTAGGTAAGGAAGATAGAAATATAAGACAAGAAGCATATAAGGCATTAAGTAAAACTTATGCAGCCAATAGTGAAAAGTTAGAACAGATATATGATGATATGATAAAAGTTAGAACAAAGATTGCAAAGGAACTGGGTTTTAAGAATTTTACAGAGTTAGGTTATCTTCGTATGTTCCGAAATTGCTATGACAGAGATATGGTAAAGGAATTTAAGGAACAAGTAAAAACTGAGTTAGTTCCCTTGATTCAAGAGTTAAAGAAGGAGCAAGCTCGTAGAATTCAGGTAGATAAGCTGAAATACTATGATGAAAAATTAATGTGTTTAACAGGAAATCCTAAACTTGAAAAAACAGGTGAAGATTTGTATCAAGTAGGTTTGAAAATGTTTAAGGATATGTCTAAAGAAACAAATGGTCTAGCAAGTCTTATGGACGAAAAGGAAGCTTTTGACCTTCATATAAGAGAAAATAAGATGGGTGGTGGATATTGTAGTATTTTACCTGAATATAAACTTCCTTTTATATTTACTAACTTTAATGGAACAACTGATGACGTGGAAGTATTAACTCACGAAATGGGCCACGCTCTTGCTTTCTATTTTATGATGGATAAGTCCCCTACTATACTTGAGGCAGCTTCTCCGTCTATGGAACTTTGCGAATGTCATTCAAAGTCTATGGAATATCTTGTTTGGCCATATTTCAAGGAATTCTTTGGTGATGATAGCGAAAAGGCAAAGTTAACTAATCTCCTTGGTACTCTTAATTTTATACCCTACACTTGTATGATTGATGAATTTCAACATAGGATATATGATGAACCGAATCTATCTAAGGAAGAAAGAAATCAAATATGGAAACAACTAGAACGTGAATATTGGCCAACGGTTGATTATGATAATGTGAATTTTTATAGTGAAGGTAAGTTATGGCAAAGACAGCTTCATGTATTCACCTACCCATTTTATTATATAGATTATACCCTAGCAGATGTAGTTGCATTACAGATAATGCAAATTATGCTAGAGCAAGGCTGGGAAGCTGCTTGGGAGAAATATATAAAGATTATCGACCTGTCAGGACGTAAGACATTCACAGAAATAATAGATGAAGTAGGACTTCAATCTCCATTTAAAAAGGGAACTCTGGGAAATCTAATAAAGACTATTACTAAGTATGTTGAGGATAATAAACAGAATTTAGAATAATTTTAACTGTTGATTAAGCTTCTGATTGATTACCTTTGAGCTATAATTATATATTGATTATTTATGATTAATATGTAATACTTTATCATATAATTAAAAAAGCTTCCTTATACAAAGGGAGCTTTTTTATGCCATAAATATTATTATGCAAAACCTAATTTTTCACGCCTAACTTATTATGAAAAAATTCTATGGTTATTTGTCTTAATTCTGCTTATTTAACATATTAATCAAATATACTTAAAAAATTTATTTTATTACTAAATATTCATTTTTTATTTTTATTATAATTAGTATTAACAATAATACTAAAGCAATTATTTTTAAATATATAACATCAAAATATATTGCTAATACTAAAAAACTAGTATATAAACAAATTATCTTAAAAGGTAAAGGTTTCTTTTTGTCATTATAACTTTCTTTAAAAACAATAAATTTTATTAATTCTAAAATAAGATTTAGAATGAAAATATATAGTATCATTTTCCCAGATATTGGTGTCAGATTCAATGCTCCTAACACAATATATATTGCTGAAATAGCAATTAATACTTCTGAAAATATATGGTAATATTTTTTCATAATAGTTTATTCTCCAATTTAACTTATTTTAATTTTAAGTATCCGTAGTTTGAATAAGACAAGGTGTTCGCAGTTCCATTGGTTCCTGTATAGACCTCCACTTTCATTTTTTCTTCTTTTCTTATTAGAGATCTTTCTTTTGTTAACATATGTTCTTTATAAGTATACTTTCTTTTTCCTACAAAAGTTATTTTTACTTTTGCAGCATTTATCTCACTTCCACAAATATATGAGAAGACCGTAACTGCTACCCCTGCATAAAACAAATTTTTTTTTGCAAGTGCAGTAGTTATAATAGCTGCTAATCCTTCTCCTCCTGCTTTAAGAGTCCTAACTTTAGTTTTATCAAGATTAATAACTTCAGTAGTTCCCGATAAAGGAGATGCCTTTTCTTCAGTTACAATCCTAGTTTTATTGGATTTTGCTTCAATAGGAAATTTATCTTCATATGCAAAAACAACACTTACTGATGTAAAAATTAAACAAAATAATAAGATAAAAATTTTTTTAAAAGTTTTTTTGGACATAGTATAACTCTCCTTTTTTAATTTAATATATTAGTATATTTGATTGTAAAAATAATAACATACAACTGTAGCTGTTGCCATATTTTTCAAAAAATCGTGATAAATTGTAATGTTATTGTATTATTCCTTTAATTGATTATTTACGATTAATATGTAATAATTTAATCATATATTTTAATTTGGAGGATTATATTATGATTATTACAACTACATCTACCATTGAAGGTAGACCTATACGTGAATATTTAGGAATAGTAAATGGTGAAGTTATTGTTGGAATTAACCTAATTAAAGATTTTGCTGCTGGCCTTACTAATATTTTTGGCGGTAGAAGCTGTTCTTATGAAGCAGAGTTAATAGAAGCAAGAAGCAAAGCCCTAGAGGAAATAAAAAAGAGAGCTTCTGATTTAGGTGCTGATGCCATTGTTGGTGTTGATTTAGACTTTGAAGTGCTTGGTCAAAATGGTTCAATGATGATGATTGTTGCCACAGGAACTGCTGTAAAGTTTTAATTAAAATCCACTCTTACAACTTTTTTCCAAGAAAAGGAGATACAGAGTGGATTAATTTTTTATTTATTTGGATTTTACCTTTTTACCCATAACTAAATATTTTATATGTATCAACAGGTTTTAAAATTAAAATCGAACTAAAAGCTTTTACCTTGTCCTGTGTATAATACCCTTACTGTTGTTCTCCAGCTCCATCCTAAGTTTTAACATTCTTAACAATTATCTTAATCTTTCTATTCATATCTCTTTACCTTAATCTCCAATTTAAAAAGAATTTTCTTCCCATTGATTTTTATATGTAGCTAAAATTTGAACCTTCAGCAGAAACAAAAAATTATTAATAAATCCTATATAATAAAATATAGCTGGCATCTATAGAAATTTATTAACAAACAAAAGAGTTCCCTATATATTAAAAAATAAAATTCCCCTCAAGTAGATTTTGGTTATTTACCACATACCCTTGAGAGGAATTCTAATATATTAAAAAACTATACTGATAGTTGCATATTATTTGTGCAAATTGTTTTTTTAACAGTCTGTTCTAACTATAACAATTCTATAATAGCATCGCACCAACTATTGCAAATATAGCTAGAGGGATGTTGTAGTGTAAGAAAGTTGGTACGCATGTATCCCATATATGATCATGTTGACCATCTGCATTAAGTCCTGCTGTAGGTCCTAAAGTAGTATCCGAAGCTGGAGAACCTGCATCCCCTAGGGCTGCCGCTGCTGCTATAAGCAGTATTGTCGCACTTACGCTAAATCCCAGCTGGGTACAAAGAGGTACATAAAGAACTGCTAAGATTGGAACTGTTCCAAATGAAGTACCTATTCCCATAGTGATAAATAGACCTAAGCCTATCATAACAAAGGCTGCCATTAACTTACTCCCTTGAACAAATGTTATCGCCACAGTTACAAGCTCATCAACTCCACCTGTAGCCTTAATCACAGCCCCATATCCTGCTGACACTAACATTACGAAAGCAACATATCCCATAAGTCCTATACCATTTTTTATCATATTATGCATTTCTTCCCATTTTATAGCACCAAAGGCTACCATTATTCCTATTCCTACTAAGGCTCCTAATGGCAATGAATCTGTCTTTAATTGAATACCTAAGGTTACTAATGCCCCTATTATAGTTCCCCAATGTCTAATATCCATCTTTATGTCTTCATCATTAATTTGAACCTCACCTACAACTTCTAAATCCTTATATTCTCTAGGTTTTCTATAACTTATAAAAATTGCTACCAACAGACCTACAACCATTCCCATTCCCAAAATCCAAGTAGTTTTCCACACGTCACCCTTAATAACTTCCATACCATTTTGAGTAAGGTTATCAGCTATAATCCCTTGAAAAATAAGCCCAAAGCCCGCTGGAATTGCAATGTATGGTGCTTTAAGACCAAAAGCCAGGGCACAAGAGGTAGCTCTTCTATCTAATTTAAGTTCATTCATTATATGAAGTAACGGAGGAATTAGAATTGGAATGAAAGCTATATGAATCGGTATAAGGTTTTGAGATAGAGAGGCGCAAAACGCCAAAATTAACAGTAATATAATGCCCTTACCATTAATAGCCTTTGCAATTTTCTTAGATAAGATGGAAGCCAGTCCCGTATGGCTAACTGCTGCTGCCAAAGTTCCCAAAAGTATGTAACTCAATGCCGTCGTGGAATTACCGCTCATGCCATTTATCAAGGTTCCCATAACCTCACTGATTTCTCCCCCGGCAATAACCCCTCCTACCAGTGCAGATATAATAAGAGCAATAAGAACATCCATTTTCAAAAGACATAAAATGCACAACAATAACACAGATATTACTACAGGATTAAATAACAGCATAAAACTTCCTCCTCTTTTTATAAAAAATTTTTTAAACAAACATTGGAATTTTTCTAAAATTGCAAATGTTTATTTTGTAGAGAATAACATAGATCTTATATATTGTAAATATTTTTATCCTTTTAGTATTAATTATGATTCATTTATACTATAGTGTTGCACCTTATTTACCTAATTTATACTTAAATTCATCCTCTATTGACTTTTTAGTTTGTTCATCAAGGATTATATCAACCACTGTTGATGTAAAAGCCTTTATGGTTTGTGTCATCTTATTATAAGCTATAGGTGAATTTGCATAAAGCATAGCGCTGGGATGATGAACCCTAAATGATTCAGGTACTTCTAAGCCTAGCTCTGCATATAGGGTCGGACATACATAACTTACATTTCCAATGTCTGATGAACCTGGAAGGCCTTTATCGTCTTCTTTTTTAAAGTTTTCTACCCCTATGTCTTTAAAGTTTTTTTCTGCTACCTCAACAAAGCTTTTAATATTGAGCATATTATCAAAGGGATTTTCAAAATCTCTATAAGATAACTCTGTACCTGTGCTTAAAGCTGCACCTTTAGCAATATTTATTAGACTTTCTCTCATTTTAGATAAATATGCTTTATCTGTTGCCCTTATAGTAAATTGACATTGAGCAAAATCTGGTATTATATTTGTCGCTTTCCCTCCATTGGTAATTATTCCATGAATTCTTGAGTCAGCTCTAGTTTGTTGCCTAAGAGCATTCACATTTACAAACATAGAAATCACAGCATCCAGTGCGTTAATTCCCTTTTCAGGGGCTTGTGCAGAATGAGAAGCTAGTCCTTTAAAAGTAAATTCTATAGAGTTCATTGCCAAAGTATTTACATACATAGAATTTTCACAATCCATATGAGCTTGAAATGCAAAATCCACATTATCAAAAGCTCCTAGATTTATGAGGTCATATTTTGCCCCAAAAGTTTCCTCTGCAGGCGTACCTATTAACTTAACATTAAATCCCATATCCTTGGAAATCTTTGATAATGTTATGGCACAACCCACCATAGAGGCAGAAATCCAATTATGTCCGCAAGCGTGTCCTGCTGTTCCATTTTCTCCATATCCTGGAAGCCCATCATACTCAGCCAAAAAGCCAAAAGTTAATAAATCATTTCCATTTTTAAAATCCGCAATAAAGGCAGTAGGCAATGTATCGTAAGGAAAACTTACATCAAACCCATGTTCTTTCATAAATTCTCCTAAGTATTTTGAGGACTTGAACTCTACCCCTCCTAGTTCTGGGTGCTTAAATATATAGTCTGAAATATTGGCAAACAGTGTCTGGTTTTCATCAGCAAAATCGTGTAAATACTTCTTTATCTCTTCTTTACTTAATTCTGAATTCATATAATATACCTTCCTATATCTATTTTTAATAAATTGTAGCACAAACTTTTAGAATAAAAAAGTACATTTTTATAAAAAACGAAAATAATATTGCGATTTTCTGTTAATTATGCTAGTATCTAGGTAAATGATTTCCTATAAATCAAAATTACAAGAAAGAAGGCTTTTTTATGAAAGAAAAATTTAAAAAAATTGGAGTGCCTCATACATTCACATTAATTTTTATTCTAATCTTAATGACAGGTATCTCAACTTGGTTTGTTCCAAGCGGTGTTTATGACAGACAAGAGGTTAATGGTAGAGATATTGTTATTTCAGGTACATATCACTCTGCTGAAGCAAATCCTCAGACCTTTACTGATATTTTCCGTTCTCCGATTGATGGATTTGTTGATGCTGCTGAGATTATTGGTTTTGTACTCCTTGTTGGAGGATCTTTTATGATTATAAATCGAACTGGTGCTATAGAAGCCTCTATAGGAAAAGCAGTTAAGAATCTTAAGGATAAATCTTATTTGATAATACCTGTATGTATGCTTATCTTCGCTTTGGCAGGCTCTGTTACAGGAATGGCTGAGGAATTAATACCATTTTATATGATTTTTGTTCCTTTAATGTGTTCCCTTGGATATGATACCCTTACAGGCGTTTCAATTGTTTTTCTCGGTTCAGAAATTGGGTTTATGGCATCTACCACAAATCCTTTCACCGTAGGAATAGCACAAGCTTTAGCTCAAATTGCTCCCGGTTCAGGTATTGGTTATAGAACCATTATATTTCTAGTACTCACTTCCTTTACTGTCCTTTTTGTAATGCTACATGCCAGAAAAGTAAAAAAAGATCCTAAAAGTTCTATTGTATATGAATACGATATAACAAATAAAGAAAGCTTTATTGTTGATTTTGACAATCTACAAAAGCTTAATTTTCAACGCTTCGTAGTATTATTGTTATTTATTGTAGGTATGTGCACTATTGTTTTTGGTGTTCTACAACTTGGATGGTATATAAGTGATATTGCCATGGTATTTACTGCCATCGGTATAATTGGAGGAATTATTGGTGGACTTTCACAAGAAGAGATTTGCAAAGCTTTCATAGATGGTATGATTGATGTACTTTCAGCAGCCTTTGTTTTGGGTCTTGCCAGAGCTATTGTTGTTTTGGCTAAGAATGGAAATATTATTGATACTATACTTTTTTCTTCCGCTGAATTTATGTCTGGACTCCCAAAGGCAGTATACCTTAATATTATAATGATATTTGAAGGATTTATGTCTATTTTAATACCTTCTGGTTCTGGACTTGCCTCCCTTACAATACCTATTCTTGCACCATTAAGTGACCTTCAGTCAGTTTCGGTTCAAATGACTATAACTGCATATCACCTAGGAAAAGGCATAGTAAGTCTTGTAACTCCTACATCAGGAATACTAATTACTGCGCTTACTGTAGCCAAAATTCCCTATTCTAAATGGTTCAGGTTTGTTATGCCATTGGTAGGATATGTAACTTTAATATCTATGGCTATGCTTACACTCGGATTAGTTCTAGGTTTCTAAAAAAATACCAGCTTAAATATTTAAGCTGGTATTTTTCTATTCATCTTACTTTTTAGTCATATATTTTACTATTCCATGGTGTTTCTTTAAGCTTTCTCTAATCTTCTCTGGTTGTTCATTTTTTATCTCCAATAATATTAAATTACTTAATATTATTGACAGTACAGGAGAATTATAGAAGGTTTCCCTAGATTCTCTAGTTAGAAAAAATACCGTACTCTTAAGTTTTTGAGCAGTTATTTCAGAGTCTGTAATAGATATAATTTTGCATCCTATAGAATTTGCATAATCAGCGAACATATACTCATCATCCTCTATCTCAGGAAAATTAGACATTAGGATAACATCTTTTTCTGAAAGATCTATTATCATTTCTCTTAGATAAATCCCCTGATGTGTAATCAGAGTACAGGGTATTCCACATAAAGGAAGATAATTATTTAAATACTGCACTGATATGGCATCGGAGCCTAATCCAAAAAGATACACCCGCCTTGCATCAATTAACATTTTTACAACTTCTGATAACTTCTCCTTATCTACACCTTCTATAAAATTTTGTATATCCAATAAAAGTGATTCTTTTAGCAAATCCCTCTGCGGTGTAGTTTCTAAAGATAAATAAGGACTGCGTACATGTCCTTCTAATTGCTCATTGCTTATAGCCTTTTTCAGCTGGATATATCCAGAAAACCCCAATTTTTTAGTTAACCTAAACAACGTGGTATCACTAGTGTCCACAGATTTAGCTATATCCTCACCTCTATAATGGCTTATTGTGTCATAGTTTTTTATTATAAATTCAGCAACTTTCTTCTCATTTTTGCTAAAAGTACAGAACTTTTCTAACATTTCATCTTTTATACTCATACTGCTCAATATCTCCCCACTCTATAATTTTATACTCTATAGAATCTACAATGGTACTTCTAATAAACCTATATCACTTTTTTACTTTTCACTCTATTGCCATTACATAGTGAAAGTATCCCTGATCTGTTTTTATTCTCCAAGTAGGCATTGCTGTTGCTGTTTTTGTATTAAATATAGTCTGATTCACATTACTGGAATAGTAATATATTAAGTCCATATCAACTATAGTTGAACCATAAGGCAGGTGAGGTGCTGCCTCTATTATTGCCTCTACAGAATTTAGTTGCCTATTTAGCTTTTCTTGCTCACCTACTATATCCATTTGAATTTTTTCTATTTCTACTCCTCCAAACTTGTTGAAGGTAAATACCGTCCTAGCATCTTCTAATACACTTCCCCTAATTAAAGGGTTTAGGGTTATTATTATTTCATTTTCATTTTCTTCTATGTTTTTAATATCAACGTTTTCATTTGGGCAATATTGCTCTAAAAATTCTATTGCAAAATTCATAGCTTCTTCTTGATTTTGAATAGACTTTTCTAAAGGAAGTTGTAGCACCATATGTTTGTCCCCTAATATGTCCAACCCACTACCATAGTCCTTAAATAACTTTGGATAAGTTTCTCTTGTTATGCTTTTATATTCTACCAATAAAGTCTTAGTGGATATTTGCTTATACTCCAACGGAACTTCTACCTTAATCCCATACCTATATAAATGGGTATTAAGATCATGTCTTCCTTCTACTGTATAATAGTTCTTAACCTCTTCATTATGATTTTCATTATATAGGCTACATATGAGTATTATATTTACCATCAAGAGTCCCAGTATTAAATAGATTTTAGTTCTAGACCAATCCATTTCCTACCTCCTCCCCTGTATATATATCAAAATAATATTCTCTAAACCCTATATTTATATTATAGCATGGTCGTAGCCTGTATTCAGAATCTAGTCTATATACCTGCTTTATATCAGAAATAAGCCCTATTAACTGATTTCCTGTTTCAAAGTCTAATCCTAGTTTAAACATTTCATAGTTTAGACTTATTACATCCATAGGTAACAACACTTCACGAGAATTTGCAATAGGATTTTGCACCTGCCGATTTATTCCTTTAAAAGAATATACCTTATTTCCTACTACCTCAATATTAATAACATGGCTCGGTATAGATGTATGAACCTCAAACCCATCTATATCCACTAAAAAAACTATACGGTATCCGTTTTTTTCATTGATTATAGTTTTATTTATATCTTCAAATTTTAAGGTGCTTAAATCAAAATCTAATACATTTAAAAAATTAAGTGCCACATCTAAGCTTTTATCAAAGTCGGCTTCGCTTTCTGACCCTGTATCTTCATTAATATATTCTATTAGTCCTGAACTTTTGATTTTTAAATACTCTTGTCCAAAGTTGTACGTATAGGTTGCACTCTCATCCACCTCTGTAGTTTTGGAAATGAAATCGTACTTTTCTCCAAATATACGTTCAGCAATAGAGTCCTTTACTTCCATATCCGTATACTTTGACGAGGTTTCATAAGAAACTTGATCCACCCCTCCTTCTAGGGAGGTTATTGCTAAACTATCCACATCATACAAATCTTTGAGCGTATAAAACTTATTTGGATTACTTGAACTTAAAACATCTATGGACTCTATATTGGGTCTATTTTTTAGCTGTATCCTAAAAACTTTGTCCACGACTTTAAGGTAGATGCTATTATCATCTACCAATGGAATTAATATTTCATTTATTTTTCCTATATCATCTATTAAACTTTTATCTAAAAAAAGGCTCCTTCTTAGGAGCCTAGAATCTACAGAAGAATCAAACTTAATCTCTAAACTTTTTATATCCTTTTGCTTATTATACATCTCTACATTGGCTTCAGTTAAAACTTCATTTGATTCTAAAGCTTCCCTTAATATCTTCATAGCCTCTGAGTAATATATAGGATTTTGGTTATAAAGTACTGTCCTTCCCTTATTACCAAGGTTAACAGTTATATATGATGGTATTATTACATCATGTATAACCTCCTGAGGATTAATAGAACTTATTTGATAGTTTACATTTTGCTTAAAATTTGCAAAAAAATCAAACTTAAACCCCGAAAGAAATGTTGCAGATATAAAAAGTAAGATAATGCTAAGTGATTTTAGAGGTTCCTTTCTCACTTGGGCCCTCCTTACTATCTTTAATGCCCTACTGTCTTAAGCGCTCCTCCAGTTTTTAAAGCACTTAATGAATCTTGTAACTTTTCATCAGAGGTATACTTGATTATTCTTGCATCATCAATTACAGTAGTTCCTCTTACTATCTTTAAATAAACATAGGTCTCACCTGATATTTGCATACTTTTTGGTGTTTTACCTGCATACTTTAAACTTAATTCTGTTGTGAATACTCCCAATGGCCCAATTTCCAACGAGTCATCACTTATCAGTGTGTATTCAGAGCCTGATTTAGTATAAACAGTTATGCTTACTATATCCTTTTCTTTTCCTGTACCTGATATAACCACAGAATCATTGGTGGTAAGATATACCTTATCCTTTGGCTTTGTGATTATTGGCGAGCTTGCCTGAAGCGACTCTATCTTTGTTGTTACGTCCTTCACACTTACATTATTTGCGAAACATGGTGCTGAAAGCAACGTAGTTGTTATTGCGGTCAAAAGAAGTGCTCTTATTAATTTTTTCATATATTTTAAGACACCCCCTTAATTTCTTATCCTTATTATATTATATGAACATTACAAAACGATTACAGGATAATTAATGGTTTCTTACATAGTTTAAATAATTGCCACTTTACTATTTTAATGTATACAATATTGTTTTATCTACAGGCAAAGTTACAACAAATGTACTTCCTTCACCTAATTTAGAGTGGACCTCCACCGTCCCTTTATGGCCTTCTACAATATGTTTCGCTATTGATAATCCTAATCCAGTTCCCCCTTCTTCACGAGAACGACCTTTAGAAACTCGATAAAACCGTTCAAAAAGCCTTGGGATATCCTCTTCCGGTATTCCGATACCGTTATCTTTAATACTTATTCTTGCATTAAGTCCCACCACTTCTAACCTTACCTCGATCTTTCCATCTTTAGGGGTATACTTAATAGCATTAGAAATTATATTCATGAATACTTGCTGCAACTTACCTTTATCCATATTCATTCTAACACTTTCGCTGTCTGTTATATAGATTATACTTTGATTTTTCTCCTCTACATATAGGCTTAACCTTTCGATACAATCTCTTATCAACTTATTTGGGTCTTGTATCGACATATCCCATATAATCTTTTTGTAATCTATATGGGAAAGCTGCAATAGATCCCTAATAAGACTAGTCATTTTATCAGCCTCTGTGTCTATTACATTTAAAAAAGCTTTAGCCGTCTCTTTATCTTCAATCTCTCCTGAAAGTAAAGTTTCTGAATAGGTTTTAATCGTTGTAATAGGGGTTTTTAACTCATGGGACACATTTGCCACAAACTCCTTACGCATCTCTTCTAAACGCTGACTTTCTGTTACATCTTGGAAGAGTATAACATACCCCTTTAATATTCCAATATCATCACTGTAATACCCAGGAGAAATATTAATAACATTTCCATTGGACAAGTTAAACTTCTTGGACTTTTCTCTATTTAAGTTAGATCTTGTTATATATCTTATAAGTTCAAAATTAATATCTAAATTCAGTTCTTTGGCTATATCATTAAACTGTCTGCCTATTAACACCATGGTACTTGGAATATCCAGCAACCTTATAAAGCCAATATTATAAAGTACCACATTACCTTTTTTATCTAAGGCAAGAAGCCCATCGTTCATGTGGTTAATTATAGAATCTAGCTTTGATTTTTCCGAGCTAACCTCCTCCAAGGTGTTATCTAGCTTTTCTGTAAGATAATTAAATGTACTTGCCAGCTCTCCAATCTCGTCATTAGATTTAACTACCGCCCTTTGACTAAAATCTCCTCCAGACATTTTAATAGCCTTATTCTTAAGATCATTTATAGGTCCTGTAATTGTTTTAGATATTATAAGCCCTAAAAATATAGTAACCACCAAAGCAATAAGTGTAGCATTTAAAAATATCCCTTTAGACTGATTAATATTTTTATATATACTATCTAAATAAGCTCGGGCATATATAACATATCCCGAAGGATTATTTTCTGTTGGCGGAAAAGAAAAAGCCATATTTTTAATTTGGTACTTATTGGATCCCTTATCCTTAGTATCTATCTCTGTAACTGGACTTTTAAGACTATTTATAATTACATCTTTATTAAGCACGTCGCTGGCATACTTACCTATAAAATTCTTATTGGTAGAAGCTATAATCTCCCCTGTACTCATTATTACAACAGAAACCTCATAATCTACAGGCAAGGTGGTATTATCTAGTCCAGCTTGAATACTCTCTTTATTAGCAACCAAATCTTGCATATCTATAATGTTATTGACAAGATTATTAGACGTTGACGTTAAGGTCTGCCTAACGTTATCTAAGTTATAACGTTCCAACTGATCTGTAATGTAAACGCCTACAATTATCATAGCAATAAATACCAAGATAAAATATACACTTATAAGTCTCCATCTAATACTCTTAAACAACCCTATCTCCTCTATTCGCCTTTAAAGTAATATCCTATCCCTCTTTTAGTAACTACATATTGAGGATTGGAGCTATCATCTTCAACCTTCTCCCTAAGTCGTCTAACTGTTACATCCACAGTTCTTATATCTCCATAGTATTCATATCCCCATACTTTTTCTAGTAATTGTTCCCTTGAAAAAACTTGATTTTTTTGTATAGCCAAAAACTTAAGCAATTCATACTCTCTTACAGTTAAGTCAATGATCTCTTTACCTTTACTTACCTCGTACTTAGCCAAGTCCAACTTAAGTATCCCAGATTTTATAATATCTGCAGAAATACTTTGACCTCCTACAGATGGCATAGCCGTCCTTCTAATATTAGCCTTAACCCTTGCTGATAATTCTCTTATACTAAAAGGTTTGGTCATATAGTCGTCAGCTCCAAATTCCAAGCCTAAAACCTTATCCACTTCCTCTTCCTTTGCAGTAACCATTATAATAGGCACATTAGACTTTTCTCTTATCTTCTGGCAAACCTCAAACCCATCCATACTAGGAAGCATAATATCCAATATTACAAGCTCTACCTTCTCATTCAATGCTAGTTTAAGTCCTTCTGCACCATCAAAAGAAGTAATTACATCGTAACCTTCTTTTTGCAAATTAAATTTTACTATATCGGAAATCGGCTTTTCGTCTTCAATTAATAATATTGTATTCTTCATAAACTCTTCCTCCCAATTTTCAAAATTACTCATCTAATCTGATTCTATCACTGATTATGTAAAAATACAAAGGAAAACTACTCAAAGAAGCTTATTTTCTTGTTTTATTTTAGATTTTTTTGTATAATAACTTATGAAATATTATCAAAAAGGAGACTTCCATGCTAAAAAAAATTAATACCATGATGCATGAACTTATGTGTAGCGTCCCCTTAGATGATGACATAGGTAAGCAGCTACGAAAAAACTTCATCCTAAATTATATACACAACTCTCTGGCAATTGAAGGTAGCAAACTTACCATAGATGAAACCAAGCTAATCCTATTTGAAGAAGCATCTCTAAAGCATCATAGTCTAAAAGAACATGTAGATATATTCTCAGAATTAGCTGGATATCTAAAAGTGGAGTATTTACTCTCCCAAAAAGAGGAAATAAATTTATTTTCTATAAAAGAACTTCACCGTAAACTTGATAAACACAGTAGCGGAAACTTTAGACAAGAGAGAATGTTGGTTTCGGGAATACCAAATCAACTTCCACTGCCTGAACAAATACCAAGACTGGTAGGAGAGATAATTGAACAATATAATTTTGCTATAAAGGGAACTCCCCTAATTCATAGATTAGCATATTTTCATCTTAATTTTGAGATGATACACCCCTTCCCTTCCAAAAATGGAAGTTTAGGAAGACTCCTAGTTAACCTTGGACTTATGGGATCTGGTTATCCTCCTATAATTTTTAAAAAAGAAGATAAAGACTTATATTACACTGCCTTTAGTACCTATTATCAAAGTGGGGGAAATGGGGAAATGATGTGTAAACTATTTGAAAAATATATAATTGAATCGTTAGAAAACTACAGTAAATATCAGAAAAAAGACAAATTTGTAATTATTGGGAGATAAACTCCTAATTAATATAAAACGAAAGGATGGATATTATGGGCGATTTTAACAGATATTTTCACTATGTTGAAAATCTAAAAAACGAACCACTTTACAAAGACAAGATATTACCGGACATCAGAAAAGGTCGCATATTCCCTGCACTACGTGGAGGAACAATAGAGTTTTACTACAAAGGAGGAGAACTCTTTGTATATGATGGAACAAAATTTACAACCCATGTCAAATTTGCCTTCACCAATGTATATAGTGATGTTCAACACATTACAGAAGACGAAATGCTAAACCTTAAAGCTATCCCTTCATTTTATGATGGCTATGAAGAGATAAAAGCCCGTTGTGCCAAATATGTAAATGTAGACGCCTTAGGTGTTGGTGACATAATTAAATCTGCAGGATTTGAAGACAGTCATTCTACAATAGTCCTCGACATAGATCCAAGCTTTACCAGAAGAGATATAAGTAAGGATAAGATTGATATTGTACTATATAATCCATCTAAAAAAGAAATCTTATTTTGTGAAGCTAAGCACTATTCCAACCCTAAACTTTGGTCTACTCAGACCTCTGACTCTAAAATCCTAGCACAACTTAAACGTTACACTACATGGATCTATGTTAATAAAAACCTTATACTAAAACAATACACAAATTCAATAGACATCTACAATCAGTTGTTTGACCTAAGTCTTCCTTATCCTGAATCTGTGGTTGATACAGTTAAATTATTTGTATTTGGCTTTGATCCAAAACAAAAAGATATTATTGAAAACCTTCTATCAAGCGATGGAGGCCTTAAAGGTATAGAACATTACAGTAGACATAGTATCAAAGGACTAAGCCTTGACGAGCTATACCGCCAACTGAAAAAAATCTAACAAAAAACCTTTATAAAGATTTATTACAATCATAAAGTAAACTTTATATTATAATTTACCACAGCAAAAAGCGACTAAGATTTTCCTTAATCGCTTTTTGCTATTTTATAAAATTATCACCAGTAGTTATATAATCCTATTTAGCTCCTTATAACTTCGCCAATATAGTTTTCAAAAAAGCTATTAACCTTACAAGTATAACAGATGCAACTTCTAATCATTTCTTTTTTTCGCAATCTCCATCATTTCTCTTTCAGCCTCAATCTCCCCCTGATAAGGAAACGCCTTTGCTCCTTTTTCAAACTGCATCTTAATTTTCTCCGCCTTTACAACATCTCTTTCGGATAATAAGGCGTAAGCATACTGAGTTCTTTGAACAGATGGAAATTTTTTCATTGACTTCATAAACTTTTCCTGGTTTACAGTAAAAAATTCCCTAAGAATCTCTAATCGATTTTCCCCTATCAGCTCACAATATATACATTCACAAACTAAAAGTTTACGATGTAATCCAATAATCTCACTATCAATCTCCAAAAAGTGTCTAATCAGTTCATAGGCTTTAGAGAAGTTCCTTTCATCAATCAAGCGACTGCAAGTCAAAACTCCTAAAACTGAAGTCATACTGTTTTTCATCTCTTCATCCTCAGGAATCTTAAACCATTCATCAGGCATATCCTTAAGCCTAACCATTCTTGTCAACTGCTCATTTACCTTCATTTGCACCCAAAAGGAATAAATTGCCTTGTGGCTACGACTCAACTCTAAGGCATTACTACCATCATTGTTAATCTCTCCCATTTTCGCAGGAATAATGTTTATAGTACCCAGAACCACACCTACAACCGCACTCATTAACATTGTGTCCGAAAATACCTGTACATCTTTAAAAATAAGGTAGATACCAAAAGAAACAAGCGCTATAATAAAATTCATAATTGAGCCACCCAGATTATATAGTACAACAGGTATTCTACCATCCTTCAAATCTGGAGGAACCATTAAACACTGTCCCCCTGTTCCGACAATAGAATGTCTTCTAAATCTTATTCTATCCTCTTCTTTAACCCACATAAAATTAAAAACACGAAAAGAACTAAAGCTGTATCCGCTTATAAGTCCAAATATCATATGCCCTAATTCGTGTATTACTATGTGGAAAAAGATTAATACATAAAGCATCCCCATTGCCACAAAAATATAAACTAAACTTTTTTCTCCTACAACATCATGAACAGAATATTTTGCAAACAAAACTCCACAAAAACCCCCCATTATCAAAAATAAAGCTGCAGGTATATAACTTCTCAATGTGAACTTCTTTGTTTTTTTCTTTTCTTCCACTGTTTCTTCCCCACCAACTAATTTATTTAAACTTAAACACTACCAAGAAATTTCATAACATACAACTAACCATAAGAAACTAACTTACTAAACATCCGTACTTCCTCTTATATATAATCATTATCTTATTTTAAAACTATATAATTTTAACATAACGAAACTTATAATGCAATAAATATACTCCCCTATGTAAAACCATTATTGATTAAATACTTTTTAAATATCTTTTATACTTTAAAGCAAAAAATCTCGAGAAAAATTTCTCGAGATTTTTACAATTACCCTTCCAATATTCTACCATCTGTTGAAACCACTACAACATCATGTTTTATAGCCTTATCTATATTTCTTAAAGCTGCCTTCATAGCCATTTCCAGCCGACTACAACAAGGCACTTCCATTCTAACTACAGTTACAGACCTAATATTATTTGCCTCGAATATATTAGTCAGCTTCTCTGTATAATCTACCTCATCAAGCTTTGGGCAACCAATTATACATACCTTATTTTTCAAAAACTTCTCATGGAAATTTCCATAAGCAAAGGCAGAGCAATCTGCTGCAATCAAAAGGTCAGCTTCCTGAAAATAAGGGGCCACTACAGGCACCAGTTTAATTTGTATCGGCCATTGACGTAATTCTGATACCCCACTGGGTATAGGCTCTAAAGAAGATTTTTTAGAACCATCTGTTCTTTTCGGTGCTATTGCTTTATTATAAGAAGCTGCCTCTCTTTCTTCAAAGCTAATAGCTCCTGTAGGACATGTAGGTAAGCAATTTCCTAGCCCATCACAATAATCATCCTTTAGTAATTTTGCCTTGCCATCCACGATACCTATAGCCCCTTCATGGCAAGCCTTTGCACAAATCCCACACCCTACACATTTATCTTCATCTATCTTTATAACTCTTCTAATCATACTTATCCCTCCATTTGTTTTATTATACACCTTTTAATACTATTTTTCTGTTGTTTTTCTAACACTATTAAATTTTTCATAATTTTTTTATATATCCTCTCTCTAGAATTGAGTAACAGCTCAAAGCTCTCCCTGTAAATATTAAGATATTCCCGTATTATATATAATATATAATTGTATATAATACGGGAATTATATATTTTTTTCTTATTTTTTTATATTTTTTTAATTTTTATACGACTTTTTCTCGAAATATTATGTTATAATCACACTACAATACACTTTGTAAAAATTAAAAATCTAACTAAATTAAGGAGAGTTATTGTATGGAATTATTAGGAAAATTTTTTAAGGTTAAAGAAAACCACTCAGATGTAAAGACAGAGATAATCGCAGGTATAACCACATTCATGACCATGGCTTATATCCTTGCTGTAAATCCTAGCATCTTATCAGTTTCAGGTATGGATAAGGGTGCTATATTTACAGCTACAGCACTTTCAGCATTCATAGGAACATTGCTTATGGCCTTTCTTGCAAATTATCCATTTGCCCTTGCCCCTGGAATGGGTCTAAACGTATTTTTCGCCTACACCGTGGTGCTTGGTATGGGCTATAGTTGGGAAACTGCTCTTACAGCAGTATTCTTAGAGGGTATTATTTTTATTTTGCTCTCTCTGACCAACGTTCGAGAAGCTATTTTTAATGCTATTCCTTTTAACCTAAAAACAGCCGTAAGTGTAGGTATAGGACTTTTTATAGCTTTTATTGGTTTACAAAACGCCAAAATTGTTATAGCTGGTCCCACTTTAGTCAGCATATTTTCCATTGACAGTTTTAATATGGTTCATGGAGTTCCTGATGTTGTTGCTAGTTTCAACGATGCAGGCATAACTGTATTACTAGCTATATTTGGTATAATAGTAACTTCTATCCTTGTTATAAAAAATGTAAAAGGGAATATATTATTAGGTATTCTTGCTACCTATGGTCTTGGTATAATATGTCAGCTTTCTGGCTTATACATTCCAAACCCTGCCTTAGGCTTCTTTGACTTAATACCTAATTTCTCAGCTGGATTTTCAATACCAAGTTTAGCACCTACACTTTTCAAACTTGATTTCACGCAAATTTTCTCACTTAAATTCTTTGTAGTTTTATTTGCATTTTTATTTGTAGATATGTTTGATACTATAGGAACTTTAATTGGAGTTTCTTCTAAATCAGGAATGCTAGATAAAGATGGTAAGCTTTCTAACATAAGAGGTTCCTTGCTTGCAGATGCTATTGCCACAACCATAGGTGCACTATTAGGAACTTCTACAGTAACTACATTTGTAGAATCTGCCTCAGGAGTTTCAGAAGGAGGACGCACAGGTCTTACCGCATTAACTACAGGTATCCTTTTCCTTCTTTCCTTATTATTTGCACCTATATTCCTTGCTATCCCGGCTTTCGCCACAGCTCCAGCATTGATAGTAGTAGGATTCTATATGTTCACAAATATTACCAATATAGAGTTTAACGACTTTTCAGAGTCTATCCCTTGCTACATTTGTATAATAGCAATGCCTTTCTTCTTCAGTATATCAGAAGGTATATCAATGGGAGTTATTACCTACTTTATAATAAACCTAATTACTGGTAAGGCAAAGAAAATAACACCGCTGATGTATATTTTAGCAATACTATTTACCCTTAAGTACTTCTTGCTATAAACAGTTTATTAAAAAATAGCCTTTAACATAAACAAAAAATCCTAGATTAAAAGTACGCTAAACTCGTAATTTAATCTAGGATTTTTCTATTTCAAATACACAACTTCCAGAAAATAAAATCATCTATGGCTTTTCAATATCAATAAACTTATATTCCATTACATCGAATAACCCTCTTGCAGTTAATTTAAGTTCCGGTATAACTATAAGCGACATAAAAGTCAAAGTCATTATTGGTTCAACCTTATCGGATACCTTCAACTCTTTCAATGCCAACTCATGTAAGGAATGTAACTTTTCTGCTACTACCTCTCCCTTTTCATTACTCATAATTCCCGCTATTGGCAAAGCAAGAGAACCTAAAACCTTATTATCTTTAACTATAACAAAGCCTCCTTCTTGCTGATGTAATACATTTATAGCCGTTTCCATCTCTTCGTTACTAACGCCTATACATATGATATTATGGGAATCATGCGATACGGAAACTGCAATAGCTCCATATTCCATACCATAACCCTTAATGAAGCCTAAACCTATTTTTTCTGTATCCTTGTGCCTTTCTATTACAGCACACTTAATCACATCTTTGTTCTTTTCAAAAACAAAGTCCCCATCTTCACTAAGTTTTATCTCCACCAAGGCCTTTTTAGATAAAACCCCTCCTGGTACCATCTCTATAGCATAAACCATATTAGACTTAAGCCTTAGTTTTAATTTATCTATATTAAAGTTTTTCAAGTGAACACTACCTCGAACCGGAGTTATATCTTCTTTTTCAAACTCTAGTAAGCAATTACCATTACTAGCTATATGTTCACCTTCAACAAAAACATCAGCTACAACAAAATCCTTTAAATCCTGAAAAAGAACTATATCCCCACGTTTTCCTGGAGCTATCATCCCTCTATCTGAAAGTTTATAACACTCTGCCGCGTTAATGCTCCCCATAGCAATAGCAATAGTAGGATCTATACCCTCGCTAACTAATATTCTTAAATGCTCTTCCATATAGCCTTCCTCAAATATACTCTTAGGCTGGCGGTCATCAGAACATAATACGCACCTTCTAAAATTTATACTATTAATAGCAGGAATAAGCTCTTTCAGATTGTGACAAGCTGAACCTTGCCTTAACTGAACATACATGCCTCTTTGCAACCTATCTATCATCTCATCAGGAGTAGAACACTCATGATCCGTTGATATACCAGCAACAGAATAGGCATTTAACTCTTTCCCTCTTAGCCCAGGACTATGACCATCTATAACTTTGTCCATATTTCTTGCAAGAATAAGCTTATCCAAAGCCATATCCTCAGCGTTAATAACAGACATATAGTCCATAAACTCCCCTAACCCCGGTACATCTTTTAATCCTATATAAGCTTGCATATCCGTAGCTGTGACAATAGCACCAGCATCTTCAAAACTTGTGGCAGGTACACAAGAAGGTAACATAAGCTTCACCGTCAACTTAGTTTTATCCGAAGCTTTTTTCATATAGTCAAATCCTGACAACCCACATACATTTACAATTTCATGAGGGTCTGCAATGATAGTAGTGGTTCCATGGCTTAAGGCCATAGCTGCAAACTCTTCTGGAGAACAATAAGAAGATTCAATATGAATATGAGAGTCTATTAACCCCGGAGACGCATATCTCCACTCTGCATCATATTCCCTCTCTCCTTCATAATCGCCAATACCTACGATAATCCCTCCAGAAATAGCGATATTACCCTCTATAATATTTCCCCCACAAACATCCACAATCTTACAATTTTTTATAACTAAATCTGCCTTTTCCCTACCCATAGCCACATCAATTGACTTCTTTATACTCTCTTTTGTAATGTTCATTATTCACCTCGAAGCTCTCAATTAGTCTCATAAGGATCTTCCTCATAATCATACTGGAAGTTTTTATAATTATTTCTAAAACAGCTGGCAGGTTTTGGAATAAACTCCTTAGGTTTTTCCAAAAGTTCTCTTAATCGCTTTTCAATAATATCTTCCGTCAATTCTTTATCTTTAAAATCCTCGTCCTTCAAAATATCACCTCTTAAATAAAATCATTAATATAACTAGACTTCGTAATCTCATATATACTGAAGATGCTCTCTAAATCCTTATCATTAATTATCAAATCTTCATACTTTTGCATATTGGAAAGTTTTGCTGAACGCATATAAAGTTGTGTAAGTTCAGGAATACCTAGTTCTAACTTAGGCTTTCCATCTGACACCTCATAGACCTCAACAAAAGAACCATCATATTCTACAGCAAATAACTTATTATTATCTTCTATAAAATCATCATGAACTCGTACAATAACCTTACCTTCAAACATATTCCACTCACTATCAGATAATATCCTAGATTCTAAAGCAGTCTCAAAAACCTTCCCTAAAATATACTTGGCATTAATAACCCTTGACATCATAAAATGTTTTTTTGTAATATCATACCTATTAGAAAATTTACTAGCTATTTCAAAAGCTTTATGATCTACAAAATTCATATCAATGGCTGTAGTCTGAGTTACATGAGAACTAATAAATCTAAACATGCTATTAAGTGCTGCATTATTATTAAATACAGCCTCTAATATTAAGGACTTACTGGAACTATACTTAGCAATAAACATAAAATAACCTATAGCCTTCCCAGCTTCTCTTATAATATATAACTCACCATTATCCACATGAAGTTCATCAAGTTTATTTAAAAAATACTCTTTGTTCCTATAAATAGCTGCACGCTTTGAACTAGAAGCCCTATTGTAAAGTTCTACTAACTCCTCATAATAGCTATCAGTTATAGTCTTTATTCTTTCTATAGTACAATTACTCTTATCATACCTAACATCTCTTAGATTCATTGTATAAATATGTCTTGAAAATGTATTTATATAACCATACCTCAAATAAATATTAGTATCTATAGGCATAAGCAAAGATATATTCTCACCTCGCCTATAAAGTTCATTAATGGCACTCTTCATCAAAACGCTAGAATAACCTCTTCCTCGAAACTCCGGTTCAACACTAACCCCCACAATATAACTTGTATCTTCAACATCAACACCGACCTTAAGCTTATATGGATTAAGTTGAAGCGAACCTATAAAATCGTCCCCTTCAGTAACAACATAGGAATTAGCATCATCATAACGCTTATCAAAATAATACTCTACATTCTCTCCACTATCAGAGAAAGAATATCTCCAAAGTTCCTTAACCCTTAGCTTCTCTTCTTTTTGGGCAAATCTCGTTTCCATAAGCACCCTCCTTACTAATCCATCATAGTAAATTGATATTTATCCACCAGCATAACTGGTTTATAACTTAATTTGGCATCCCTCAAACCTTCTATCCCTAAATCTTCCTCTCTGTTAACATACTCCACATCAGGAAACTCATTCTCTAAAAAAAGCTTATTTATCGCTGTGTACAACCCTCTAATATTAGGATTAGCCTTTTCAATATGCACCAATGCCATATTCTTATTAAGTCTATCCCCAAAAGTAAAAGCCTCCAATATATTATCTACGTATATTCCACCCACTACAAGTTGTGGAAATGATCTATAATTTTTTAAAACCTTTTGAATGGCAAGCCTCTCTCCAATTAAATTTTGATCCTTCTCCTTAGAAAAAGCCCAACGTTCAGTAATTTCTATACATCTTCCAAAATCCCCTTTATCCAGCCTTCTATAAGAAAATCTATCTCCATATTCCTTAACAAAACCATTAAAATGATTTTTCTTAGAATGCATCTTTCTGCCACTTAAATTTCTTAACTTATCTGCATCATAAACATAATCCGAACTATCCCTATCAAAACTCATATCTAACTTACCTGAATACCTATTTACCACAAAATCCTTAATATCCTCAGTAATAGCCTTTAAGTTCATCGGCCTATTTAACTTAACAAAAAGTTCTTCAATAAACTGAAAACCTTCATTCAACATATTTATAGAACAAAGTGGAGCCGTCGAAAAAACCTCTCCCTCATATTCCCCAAAGATAACTGCAACCTCACCCTTTATAGCATAACGAAAAGAATATACCTCTTGCCACATATACATCGTTATAAAATTATACTCACAAGCCTTATACTCCACCTTGGAATAAAAGGTTTTTAAAATCTCATTGGACTCTGCACTAATCTTTTTGAAGTCCTCACAACCATCTAAATGCCCCATTAATATTCCTCCTGTATAAATATATATTACCACAACTAGAGAAAATCAGACACAAAAAATACAAAACTCCCATAAAAGATTTTCATAAAAAGTATAAATTTTTTATAAAACTATACCTTCACTTAATAAATATATAATACCTGCATTAAATACTATACTAAGAGGAACAAGAATATTAAAACTTAGATGCTTTGTCTTATGGTGAAAAAATTTCATACCAAAAAAAGCACCTACTCCACCCATAGCAAAAGCTGAAAGCAACAAGGTTTTTTCACTTACCCTACGCTGTTTTTGGATAGCCATATTCTTATCAAACCCATACATTAAAAATACAACTAAATTCCAAAGTAAAACTACTATAACTACACTCTTATCCATAAAAATCTCCATTCTATATTTTTTATTTTAAACCTAACATCTCAAATTATTAATCTTCATTATCTATACTAAACCCTAAAACTTAGACTTCCTCGTTATTTTAATCTATTTAACTCATCCCTTTTTCTTAGTTTTCTAAAAAACCTCTTCAAAACATACTCGCAAACCCTCTCATTATGCAAAGTAGCAACCACTCTATTAGGAATAAGTTCTTCCTCCACTATCTTTAAAACACTCACTGCTGCTCCCGTCTTAGCGTCCAGGGTTCCGATATGCAAGTCCCTAATCCGTGAATTGATAATAGCTCCCATACACATAGTACAGGGTTCTAAAGTTACATACAAACTACACCCTACCAACCTCCAACTTCCAAGAAATCTTCCTGCCTCTTCAATAGCAATTATCTCAGCATGTCGACTTGCCATATTAGATTGCTCAATTATATTATGACCTCTACCAATAACCTTATTATCCTTAACCACCACAGCCCCAACAGGAATTTCATTTTCCTTATAACCTAACAAAGCCTCCCTGAAAGCCTCTCTCATAAAAATGTCCATATAGTCCCCCTTATTAAAAATATATCATAAAACCCATTCATAATTCAAGGAAAATAGACCTCCTTACGTTCTTAAGCTAATATCTTGTATAAAATACCCACTTGTTCCATTTAGCGTTCAGAGATTCGTAAAGATCAAAGCTTCCCTTGACACTGCTGGATAAGAAAATTTTTAAAGTAATCTCGTCACCTTAAAGAAGCTTTATTCAAAAATGTAACATATGTATTGACATTCAAGAAGGTTAGTATGTAAAATTAACCTATATGATTGTATTTTCCTTGAAACATGTATAGATACATTGGAAATTATAAAATACATCAAAGGAAGAAGAGAAGGTTTATGTATTGTAAAAATTGTGGAACTAAAATGGATGACGGGCAAAATACCTGTCAAGCATGTAATACCATAAATTAACGTAATAGAAGTTTTAGCAAATTATCAATTTGCCATCAACAACCTAAACAATGCTTCAAAATAAACGATAAGCCTATAAAATTATGTTACGTAGATGCATCGATATATATATTTAATATAGCTAACCTTGCTACATTAAATATATATTAATATCAACTTCTTCTTTAACTTGCTTTTCATCTTGTATGAAGTCCCATTTTTGTGATATACTATTTTATTATGGATAAATATGCTTAAAAGCAAATTTTAGGAGGAATAAACTTGAACAAGCAAAATATGACAAGGAACTTTTGTATAATTGCACACATAGATCACGGGAAATCTACCCTTGCTGATAGACTTATCGAAGCTACAGGTTTAGTAGAACTTAGAGATATGAAATCACAACTTTTAGACAACATGGACTTAGAAAGAGAACGAGGAATTACCATTAAACTTCAAAGCATAAAGCTAGTGTACAAAGCTTTAGATGGTAATGAATACTTCCTAAATCTAATAGACACTCCAGGTCACGTAGACTTTAACTATGAAGTATCTCGTTCACTGGCAGCTTGCGAAGGAGCTTTGCTGGTAGTGGATGCAGCCCAAGGCGTAGAAGCTCAAACCCTTGCAAACGTATATCTAGCCTTAGAGCAAGATTTGGAAATAGTTCCAATAATAAATAAAATTGACCTACCTTCAGCAAGACCTGAAGAAATAAAGTCAGAAATAGAAGACCTTATAGGCCTAGATGCCTCTTACGCTCCTCTTATATCAGCTAAAAATGGACTTAACATTCAAGATGTGTTAGAAGCTATAGTAAAATATGTGCCTGCTCCTAAGGGAGATAACCAAGCTCCTCTTAAAGCCCTTATATTCGACTCATACTACGACAGTTACAAAGGCGTAATATCCTATGTAAGAGTAATAGATGGAACCGTTAAAAAAGGTGATCAAATCTTAATGATGAATACCAAAAAAACCTTCGAGGTAGTAGAAGTTGGAATTGTATCTCCAAATCACGTGGCTGTAGATCAATTAAATGCAGGAGATGTAGGTTATATCGCCGCCTCTATCAAAGATATTAAATCCTGCCGAGTAGGCGATACCATAACTCATTTTGAAAGACAAACAAGCGAACCTCTTCCAGGCTATAAAAAGGTAACTCCAATGGTTTATTGCGGAATATATCCAGCCGAAGGTGAAAAATACGAAAATGTAAGGGATGCTTTAGAAAAGTTACAAGTTAACGATGCTGCTTTAGAATTTGAAGCAGAATCTTCAGCTGCCCTAGGCTTCGGTTTTAGATGTGGTTTTCTTGGACTACTTCATATGGAAATAATCCAAGAAAGACTTGAGAGAGAATTCGACTTGGACATGGTAACTACAGCTCCATCTGTAGTTTATAAGGTTATAACCCTTGATGGAAATGAGCAGATGATCCAAAATCCTGCCAACCTACCACCAATAACCGAAATCGACCACATAAAAGAACCTATAGTAAAATCAGATATCATCGTACCAAAAGACTATGTAGGTGCAGTAATGGATCTTGCCCAAGAACGTAGAGGCGAGATGATAAACATGGAATATCTTGACGAACGTCGAGTGATGCTTCACTACGAATTACCTCTAAACGAAGTGGTTTATGACTTCTTTGATGCCCTAAAATCCAGAACTAAAGGTTATGGCTCTTTAGACTATGAGTTTAAAGAATATCGCACCTCCAAGCTAGTAAAACTGGATATTCTGATTAATCGTGTGCAGGTAGATGCCCTAAGCTTCATAGTTCACGAAAGCTCTGCCCAAAAGCGTGGAAGAGTAATGTGTGAAAAACTAAAAGGTGAAATAGCAAAACATCAATTCCCGGTGCCAATACAAGCAGCCGTTGGAACAAAGGTAATCGCCCGTGAAACCATAAGTGCCTACAGGAAAGACGTACTGGCAAAATGTTATGGTGGAGATATTTCTCGAAAGAAAAAACTTCTAAACAAACAAAAAGAAGGAAAGAAACGAATGAGAGAAATAGGAAATGTAGAAGTCCCACAAAAAGCATTTATGGCAGTTTTAAAACTTGACGAATAAAGGTATCAACCCATTTAATTAAACTTATACCAAGAATATATAACACAAAAGTGGATGTCATCCTTAAATTAGGAAAACATCCACTTTTTAATTATTACTTTTAAATCATTTATGCTACACTATCTATCCATAACGTCCTTTTGGTTTATGTTATTTACAGCTATCCCTATCCCTAAAAGACACCAGTAAAGGGGAGCTACCGATACAACACTATCATTAAACATACCTGCCCCTAAATAACCTACTATTCCTAACATTATACCTATTCCAAACACATCATGAAAACTATACTCTTCTTTCTTAAAATATATCTTAAAGCTATTTGCTATATACATACCATTTAACACCAAGAACACCAGTAAAGCCACTATTCCTTGAGTAATACCAATTTGTAAATACAAGTTATGAGGTTTATCCACCTTTATTGTTGACGTCTTATAAACGGCACTTCTTACCACTACGTCCCCATGAGGAAACTCTGCCACAAAAGCATCCGGCCCTACTCCAAACAATAAGCTTTCTTTTAATATAGGCAATGATCTTGACCATATATAACCCCTATTACTTCCTAAAGTCTCTTTCCCTTTAAAACCTATGGATTTAGCCTTTTCAATAGTTATAGGGTTTCCATACCCATCCATAATAACTAACTCTTCCCCATCTAAGCTAAATAATAACCATCTTTCCTTATTTATCTCTAAAGAGTATAAGTTTTTCTTCTCATTCTCGTAACTAATACTACCTAACTTTAGCCTAATATCAGCTAAATTTGTACTCGGAATTATATACTTATCTATAGTCTTATAATCAACTATAGTCCCTACTTCATCTGTAATACGAAGCTGATCAGAAGAGTCTATAGTAAAGTTCAACACCTTTTCCTTATCCAACAAAATACTTAATTTTTGATCTTTCACATAAACATCTTTAATAACTGAATCTTGTAATACATCCTTGTCTACATCCAAAAATAGCTGTTTCACATCATTGGACATAGATTTAACTCTCTCCACTGCCAAACCCTCTGTCAACATATTTATACCCGCAAAAGTAACTACACTTACAAGAATTGCTATAACCATCATTTTTGGTCTCTTTAAAATGGAATTTAGCGAAATAAAGAAAGCCACAACTAGGCTTAAAATAACTCCAATAATTCCAGCCCTAGAACCAGATGCAAACAAACCCAAAAATAAAAGTAACACCACAAATAAATATGTTAGCTTCAATCTAATATCCTTTGCTTTTATACCTGTTAAAACAAATATCGGAACCAATAATGCTACAAAACTACCAACATAATTGGGATTAAAAAATGTTCCATAAGCCTTTCCTTCAATGGTTAGTTCCATTGCATCTCTAAG
This sequence comes from Filifactoraceae bacterium, assembly GCA_051655155.1. GTDB lineage: Bacteria > Bacillota > Clostridia > Peptostreptococcales > Filifactoraceae > JBOFZL01. The sequence continues at coordinate 106,717 of JBOFZL010000031.1, read as the reverse complement.
ACTCTCATACTTCTTCGGTATTATAAAAGACTTTACAAAATCTGAAAAAATTAAATCATTACCTGCAAATTGACTAATTAAAATTACACCCTCTAAAATAGCTAAAAAGGATAACGGTAACAATATATATCTAATATCTTTTTTACTCCTATAAACACTCATACTATACATACATATGACTATATAACTTATAATCGTAAATAGCCCTCTTCTTTGACCGTATTGTCCCCACCAAACTAAAGTCTTATGGCTACTTAGTAACGCCGAAATTACTGTTATCCCTCCAAAAACAAGCAAAAGAATCTTAACATTTTTGATAAATTTGGACTTGTCACTATCATCTTTTTTATAAAAAATAAACCCTAAGAAAACCATAGCAGTAGCAACAATCATAATCCATATGGATTTCCAGTCAGAAAGTAAATCAACGCTCTTATCCCCTAAAGCATAGCTCATATCTTGTCCTGACACTGCTTGAACCTTTAACCTAATTATAAGTGGAATAATAGCTAAAACAATTATAATAGGCAGAAACCTTCCTAAGCTTTCACTAATCTTATCTCTACTTTTACTATATTCTTTTACGCCTTTATCTTTTGACATAATTTTTCTCCCTTACATTTTTAATAATTTACCTCCTTATAATACCATAAAAACCACAAAAAAAGAAGCACATGAGCCTCGATTTATCGCAATAAAAAAAGAAGCCCGTAGGCTTCTTTTAAACTAATTAAAATTAGTTGATAGTTACTGTTTGAGTAGCTCCATCCCAAGCAATTTTAACGCCAAATGCATCTGTTATAGAAGCAACTGGTACGAAGATTCTTCCGTTAACTGTTACTGAAGATGTGTACATTTTGTACTCAATACCATTATTGTATAATGAACTAGCAAATTCCTTAACAGATACTACTTGTCCTGTTGCTGCATCTCTAAATGAAGCTGTTTTAGTATCTGCATTGTAGTTAACTTCTAGACCCATAGCTAATGCAAGAGGTCCTATTGGAAGCATAGTTCTGCTATCTTTTGTAAATACTGGAGCTTCTAGAGTCTTAACAACTCCGTCAACTGTGTAGTTAGCTGATCCTAAAGTAAATACAATCTTAGGTGCAAGCTTAGTGTACTCAGCTACACATTTAGTGTAATCAAATTCTCCATACTCAACGCCTTTTACAAATATAGAAGCTGTATATACTCTTCCTTGAATACCATTGTATAACATATCTACTGCTGCTCCAGAAAGAGTTATAGTAGATACTTCTTTCTTAGATTTAGCTGTTACTTTTGCTGTAACAACAGTCTTATTTGAATCTTTTTTGTACTCAACTTTTCCGAATTTTAATCCGTTAGTAGCCTCGAATACTGGCTTCTCGTTGAATGCTGTTTTTCCGTTAAGTTGGAACTCAACTACGTCTCCTACATTAAGTTGTCCAACTTTGCTTTCTTTTATTGATACGTCTGCAGTTTTAGCTGCTTCGCCTCTTTTTATTTCTGTAACTTTACTTTCAATAACATAAGCTCTGTTAACTTTAGCTATATCAGCTGTTAAGTCAGAAGCTAAGTCTCTTGAAGATACTTTCATAGTTGCAACACCATCTTTAGCAGTTGCATCTATTCTAACTTTCATTGTGAACTCTATCTTAGTTGCATCTGTTGCACTAGTAGAAACTGTAAATTCATCTGTTCTATCTTCTGCTTTGATACCTTTTAAGTTAGAAACTTCTACGTTTGTTCCACTTACATTAAGAATCTTTCCACTTGCATCATGCTCTACAGTTGCACCTTCAAGCTCGATATCATATGCTCTATCTTTTGTGATTGATCCTTTTGGTCCTTCAAGAGTTACTTTAAGTGTAGTCTCTTTTCCGCCCATTACTGTAGGTATTTCTTTTTTACCATTTTCAACTACTTTTAGAGAAACAGTGTAATCCACAATATCTCCAATTTTTGCAGTTGCAGTATCGCCATCATTTTGAACTTCGATTTCTGCTGCTCCTAGTTCCATTTTTCTGTCAGCACCAATCATTGGCTCAACAACTATGAAACCTTTGGTCTTTAGATACTTTGATGAAATAGTAATAACTCCGTTAGAGAACTTAATATCTTCTGCTGGAATTTTAGTTCCATTTACTTTTGTTTCTTTGTCTAGTACTGCATTATCTCCATCTAATTTAATAACTAATTCTTTTTCTTTGTTGAAGTTTTTAACTTCGAACTTAGAAAGAGCTCCACCTGATAAAGAAACTACTTTGTCGCTTTTTTCTACAACAACGTTAAGACTTTTTGAAGCCTCTTCTTTAACTGCTCCGATTTTGTAAGATGCTTTTCCTAGTACAGAGTTATCTATAGCAAGAAGTACATCCCCTGAATCAGAATCTTCTGTGTCGATTGAAAGTTTGATATCAAACTTTGCATTCAATTCTACAGCACTAGTATTTTTAATAGTTGCTAGGCTTCCTGATTTTTCTACCTCAAATTTTGCTGGTTTCTCAACAGAAGCAACTGTAACATCGCTAAACTTTGCATTAGTTAAGTCCAATCTTATGATTGAATCAGAAGCTAATGTGTCATTTTGCATATCAACACTAATAACATAACTTTTCTTAGCGTCAGCTCCTTTTTTGCCATAGTCTACAGTGAAAGGACTAGACTCAGTTGTCTTGTAGGCAAAAGAAGATACTGGTACTAACGTCATTACTAGCAATCCAGCTAATAATAATGATAATTTTTTCTTCATTTTTAATTTCCTCCTTGAAATTTTTTAGGATATTGGGTATCCCGTCCCTTATTTGTTATTCAGTATGTATCCTACCGAATTATACAGAGATTATAGCACTATTGATTATTTCTAGTCAATAGCATATCTCTAATGTAATAAAACTGTAATTTACACGCCAAACAACGTGGTAGATGATGATACCTAAGTACATTCTACTACAGAATAAGCTATTTGTCTGTTACAAGTCTATAACATTTTATTACTCTTACTAAATTTTTTAACAATTAATAACCTCTCTCATCTTTTTTCTTGATTTATATAAAACTTCTTTTACATAAGCAAGGCTTAACCCTAGATCATTTGCAACAGACTTTTGTCTATAACCTTTAATATATACTAAAACCACAATCTGTCTTTCTCTTTCGCTTAATATTCCTAGTATATCTTTTAACTCCACCTTATCAAAGCCCTGTTCCTTATACCCTCTCTCTTCCAGATTATCATCAGATACCTCTTTATAAGTATTTTTTAGCTCTGCCCTCTTCTTATCCCAATAATAGCACATAAGCATCCTCTTCATATATCCTAAAAACTTAACCTCCGTAAGTGTAACGTCATAGTTATATATAAGTTTTATAGCCTTTTCATAACCATCTTGAATAAGATCTTCTGTTGTAATCCCATAATAATGCTTACAAGATGCTATAATTAAAGGTCTAATTATAAATAATAATTGCTGGAGTAAATTCTTTTTATTTTCTGACTCTTCCGCATTGAAATATTCATTAAGTAAATTTTCTACATCTATATAGTCATTTAATACCTTATTTTTTTGTAACATTTGCATCTCTCCTATGATTAATCTATGTAATTTCTCGAACATATGTTCTTTTATATTGTACCATACTCTCCGCCCTGTCTCAATATGGTTTTAACCTTGTTTTATATAAGCTTTTATAATAAGTTCTAATCCGCTTATATTAGTTAGATAAAACAGCTAAAACCATTTGTTCTAGCTGTTTTATCCTTATAGCTACTTTGAGTTTTAACCAACAAAATTAATTTCAGATTCTGTGATTTTTTGTATAGTAGCTCCTTCGAAAGTTTTTAAAGTTACGCCGTCCACAAAGCTAAACACGTTATTTCCTACGATAAAATCCGCTAAAGCTTTTACATCTGCTGAAACTACAGGTATTTTAGGATAAGCTAGCTTTAATGAGTGCTTATCCCCATTAGTCTTAACGAATTCCAGTACTATATAATTAGTTTCTACCATATTTACACCTCCTTTCCATTAAATTTTTTAGCCTCTTAAACCAACTCTTTTACGTCTATCCTTTGAGCTGTTGCTGGATATAATGATACTGCTATAACCAATTTTGCAAAATTGCCAACAACCTCATCGGTTAGACTTGGAAGCATAGAGGATATAGACTTATTTTTTACTATATCTTTTCCCCCGTCAGTTCCTACCACAAAGGCAAGCTTAAGATTACTTTTAACTATCTTAGTCATTGAAACCTCCTCCTTTCACTAAAGTTTTGATTGGGATTTTCCCTTTCACCTATATATATGCACTATATAGATAAAAGGTAGGGTATATTTAAAATATTTTTCCCAAAATAAAAACACTGCCTAGTAATATCACTAAGACAGTGTTTCTTAATATCTTTTTAGAACTTAATAAAATAACATAGTATCCCAACAAAGACCAGCAAACCCAAAATCATCCAAGGTATAATAGATACCTTTCCTGAATCCTTATTAAGACTATAAGCCTTACTTTCTGCAAAAGCAAAACCTCTAGTGCATCTATTTCCCCGTACCTTTATGGTATACCCTTGATCATCAACCTTTAGTTGACAACTCCTAGGGCAGATTTGACATTTAAATTCTTTCATTAATTATCATCCTTTTATTTTTATATAGTTTATTATAGTATAATTCAATTAATTATAGAAGCAAGTCTTTCAACTTAGTACACAAAAAACTTATCAAGTCTATAACTTTTACTAGAATAATCCTTAAAGAATTAAAAATCAAATTATAAAAAGACCAGATGGTGTCCAAACTACTTATCTTTTAACTTCTACCTTGTCATAGCCTTTGCTATTTTCGCCCCCACCATAGCATTGTTATACACTAATTCAAGGTTTGCTTTAAGGCTTTTCCCTTCAGTGATAGCCTTTACCTTTGCAAGAAGAAATGGCGTGCTTTCCTTCCCCTTAATTCCTTGTGTCTTAGCCTCTACTAAAGCTTCTTCAATCGCTTTACTTATTATATTATAGTCCAATTCATGCTCTATTGGGATTGGGTTCGCAATTACCACCCCACCCTTTAGCCCCATACCCCATTTTGCATTTAGGGCTGTTGCCATTTCAACCTCATTCTCAACCTTGTAGTCTACCTTAAAACCACTTTTTCTAGTATAGAATGCAGGAAATTCCTCTGTTTGATATCCAACTACAGGAACTCCGTAAGTTTCAAGATACTCTAAGGTTAATCCTATATCAAGAATTGATTTTACTCCGGCACAAACCACTGCCACATTGGTATTTGCCAGTTCTTGAAGGTCTGCTGATATGTCCATAGTGTTTTCTGCCTCTCTATGAACTCCACCTATCCCACCTGTTACAAACACCTTTATCCCTGCCATTTCAGCTATTATCATAGTAGAAGCCACTGTTGTCGCTCCATCTAACTTCTTAGCCACAATGAAAGGTAAATCCCTTCTTGATGCCTTAATAACACCAGGAGTCTTTGCCATATACTCTAGCTCTTCCTTAGTAAGTCCTGCCTTTAGTCTTCCCCCTATTATTCCAATAGTTGCAGGCACTGCACCTTGACTTCTGATTATTCCTTCTACCTTTTCAGCCATCTCAATATTTTGTGGGTAAGGCATACCGTGAGAAATTATCGTTGATTCTAGGGCAACTACAGGTCTACCTTCTTCTAAAGCCTTTGCTACTTCTTCATTAATATCCAAATACTGTTTTAACATAAATCTTCCTCCACCATCTGTTTTATTTTTAAAGGGTTTATCTGTGAACTTATTGTTTCTTCGCTGCTTAATGCCATTCTTGCCATAGCTTGACCGTAGGCTATAGTAGTTTCTGTTTCGAAACCTTTTAGCTCTCCATAGACTAATCCTGCCATCATAGCATCACCTGCACCTGTTGCACTTATCATCTTACAAGGCTTGGTTTGAACAAAACCTCTTTGATTTTTATTTCCGTAAAATACGCCCTTTTCTCCCATGGAAATATAGATGTTTTTTACACCCTTTTCCAACAGTACATCCATAGCCTTATTTAAACTAGCCTCATCAGTTATCTTTACATCTGACAAGATTTCTACCTCATCTTTATTAGGCTTAATTGCGTAAAGGGAAGATAGTACGGGCTTAAGTTTTACTGCCTTGGTGCAAGAAACTGTATCGGCAAATATTTTCTGCTCCTTGAAGTTCTCAGCAATATAGTGAATAGCTTCCTCCGACAAATTAGTATCTATCACCAAATGACTTCCACTTCCAATTACATGCTTTTGTCTTTGTAACTCCATCGGTGTCACTATCTCATGAATCTTAGAATCCACCAATGCCACCATCATATCCCCCATATTATCCAATATAGAAAGGTACATGGCAGAAGGATGACTCCTAGAAACTATTGCATATGACATATCAATCCCTACAGCATTGCACTCTTCAAAGATTTTCTTGCCATAGATATCCTCTGAAATTCCAGTAATCAAACTTACCGGCACATCCAACCTTGCCAAATTATCTGCAATATTACGGCCAACTCCACCTACAGAAAGGTGAATACTTCCAACATTGGAGTCCTTCATCCTTATAACCTTGTCAGGAACTCCCGAAAGATCCATATTAGATCCACCTATTACTATCACCCTTTGGCTCTCTCCTATAATGTAACCTTTTCCAAGGATATGTCCTTTTTTCATAAGATTAGAAATCTGTACTGCCACTGATGATCTTTTAATCCCCAGCTTTCTAGACAACTCCTCTTGAGAAATAAAAGGATTTTGTTTAATAAGCCTTATCAGCTCCTTTTCCCTACTTGTCATACTCACCTCTAGTTTTCAGAAAAATAATTTAAACTTTTGTTTAAAACTAATCATAAGTTTATGATAAAATTTTTTAAGCTTTTTGTCAAGAAAAACTTATAAAAAATTTCCATAAAAAAGCCATGACGAAAAATTTCGTCATGGCTTAAATCTTAGCTTATAAGTTAATACTTGGTGGTGAATAAACTCTTGCCCCTAATTCTGCATCCAGCATATAAAGTCCTTTTGAATCTCCAAAAAGCTCCATCTTTCTGATATTGTTCTCTGCAGTAGACTCCTCTTCACCCTGTTCTTTTATAAACCAGTCCAAAAACTGCATTGTGCGATAGTCCTTTGCCTCTACTGCGGCAGTATAGATATTATTTATGGAAGCTGTAACATACTTTTCATGGTCTAAAGCTTCCTTAAGTGGTGTCATATACTCTTTTATTTTAACCTTAGGTTTTTCTATAGTTTCTAGTGTAACCTCAAGACCATTGTTTTGCATATATTTCATAAATAGCATTGCATGGTCCCTCTCCTCTTGTGCTTGAACTTTAAAGAAGTTGGCAAAACCGGACAAGCCTTCCTTATCAAAATAAATCGAAAAATCAAGATATAGATACGCTGAATATAATTCTTTGTTAATTTGCTCATTCAAAAGAGCTATTACTTTCTTATCCATAAACCCTCCATATTCTTTAAGTTAATTTAACTATTACCAGAATAGCACCTTAAATTAAACTAATTTAATTTAATAAAATACTACTTTTATATTGTAACACTTAATTAGCCCATAATACAATAGTAATTATTAGTTTGATTTTAAATTTTTACTAAGCTCCCAAATTGATTCAGTTAGTCTATCTAATTTTTGCTCAAGTCGCATAAGTAAATATCCACTTAAAACTATATGAAATCCATAATTTCCTATGCCAGAAAAAAATTCTTCCATATTTATCTCCTTCCTAACTCTAACTTTAGCTGATACCATCTTTTCCAATAATTATCATGCATAGAAGCGGGGCATATTTTTCTACTTGCATCATAATGCCTAACCAAAGACTCCATAGGAAGCTTATACTTTGCCAACAAATAAATAATAAGCTCCTTAGTCTTTGCCAAAGCTGCCTCGTAATTTCCATCACTATTAACGCAGATCTCAATGCCTATGGAATTTCCGTTAGTAATACCATAACGACCCCTTCCGTCACCACAATGCCAAGCAGCCCTGCTATCTTCAACCAACTGTACCACAATCTTATCATCCACAAAATAATGCGCCGAACTTTGCCTATCCCCACTAGCAAAATACTTAGCGTGATTTAAAGCACCTGCACCACTTCTACTGTTTCCCGTATCGTGAAGCACAAGGTACTTAATTGGTATACCCATCCTACTAGAATTATTATACTTACTAATAACCCTCTTAATTTCCATAAACTCTCCTCCTTTTCTAAAATTTGCCTTCATTTGTATATATGTAAGTTTTAGAAAAAAGGTAGGTGAAATCTTATTCAAAAAAAGATAAATCTTTCTATAAAGTTGATTAAGATACCTTGAAGATGAGAGTAGACGGCAAAAAACAATCACGCAAGAATAATGACTGTAAGAAAATTATATGACATAATTTACATCTATAATTGCTATTTACTATTATTAATCTTCATTCTAATTTATTTTTGAGGAGCTGTCTTGTACATTAAGTATCCTGATAATGTAAACCCATCTGTAATTTCACCATTTTTTATACAATTTTCAAGTTCTTCCTCCGTTTTAAATATCACTTTTTTGATGCCTTCATATCCGACACGTTCTCTAAAAGTTTTTATTGTTACAGCATATACTGAAACAATATTACCACTAATTCCACTGTCAGCAACAACCTCGCCCAAAAAAATGGGTTCACCTTCTATTTCAGCACCTAGTTCTTCGTAAATTTCTTTTTTAACATTTTCAAAAGATGGCAAAAAAGAGCCGTCCTTATGAATCTCACCATACCCCCTTGGAAAAGCAAGTTGTTCATCTCTAAGTGCATGTCTAAACTGACTTAAAAGAACAAGTTTTTCTAAATACTTAACAACAATTAAAACAGCTCCATTTGAAACTGTAGGTATCAGCCTTTCATAAGCATAAAGCGTTCCATCACTATTTTCTATTAAGTCTACAACCAATATACTATATGAACTCATGTATACTACTCCAATTTTAACATCATTTTTAACTTCAAATTCTATAATCTTTTTAATCCCCTTCGCAGTTCTTGGATCTACAATTGAAATTAAGTCCGATTTAAAAAATAGCTCTGGCTTTTCCTTCCATAATGTGATGTACTCTTGTAAAGAATATGACATATATAAATATTTATCTTTTATAACTGATGGTTTCTCTGACGAAACATCACTACTATCAAAAGAGTGTTTATAAGCAATAAACTCTTTTTTACTAACTATCACATAAAAATCAACTACACACTCTACTAACGAATTAATACATTCAGAAAGACTAGATAATTTAAATAATTTACCAATTAGTTCACTTAAAATCATAAAAATCACAATAGTCAAAATACTATTTGCTATAACCCCAACCTCATTTTGGAAAATAGATAAAATCATATTTACTGTAATCAGAAGCAGTATATAAAGCAATGTACTTCCTATTACACGCATAATATTAATAATATTAAATCTATTCCATATTTTGCGTTGTTTTTCATGATTACTCTCATACAAAGGAATCTCAACGGCTTGTTCTCCAGGTTTTAAATTAAACATTCTCCTATTAAGAATCCTTAATCCACTTTCCCAATTTGGATATTCACCTTTATACTCAATAAAGTTATTTGACTCGTCCTGCAAATATTTATTTTCAGCATTCTTGCCATTTTCCCACTCTAATTTTACTCTTTCAAGAAAATCTGACCAAAATAAATCCTGTGCATCAGTTGTCAAAGTATCTAAATTGTAGTGTCTAGATACATTTGCTATGCTAGCTTCAACTGCATAATTATAGCAAAGGTTAACTAACATTTCTGCAAATTCGTATTCTTGTTTGTATTCACTATTATATTCTGAAATTAATTTTTTTATCCAATTAGATCTATCGTTCATTTCTGAGACTTCCAAATTATTTTTTACTTTTTCTAAGCAACTGACAGCATTCTCCCAAATCTGACCTATCTCTTCCTTATAACTAAATTTAATAATAATATCTATAAACTTCACTAATGTAAATCTTTCTGAACTACAAGCATCATAATCTTTCGCCATATTATAGGATTTCTCATTTATGCTAATCTCTAAAACTAGTTCAATAAACCGTTTAATATATCTTAAATAGTCCAATGCTAATTTAGAGTCAATTGAACTTTTTTGGGAGAATCCATTTTCATCAATTTCGTCAAATAGCGATATAGCATCTTGCATCTTCTTTTTTTCATCAATATATTCTGTAAATTCTGATAGATCTGCATGCAATAATGCTCTTTCCATCAACTTCAATAAATATTTCTGATTGCTTTTGACTGGCAGAGCTGAAAATATGAAAGTATTCGCATTCATTTTTAAATTTTTCTTGATAGATCTCTGCACATATTGTGATGCAGTTCTAAATTCATCGAATCTCGAAATTATCAGTCTTCCCTTCTTAAAAAGATCAAGGATGATTTTAAAATAATCATCTTTTTTGAGCATACTTAAAAAGAGTCTTGAATCTACTAATTGATTAAACGAAACAACAACCACATTTCCATTATATACAATCTCTTCATATAATGTAAACAATCCTTTTCTCACTTCATCATCTGTCTTTCTTACTGAGTCAAGCTCAAATAAATAAATTTTTTTTTCCATATTTTCTCCCCTAATCCATAATAATTCTATTTAAATTCACACTATAGATAAGTTGTTTAATTCTTTTATGATTTGCCTAGTGTATAAATTTAATATTTCTCTGTAAACCATTCAAATCCCATATCTATTTTCACTTTTTTAAAATTTATTCTCTTTCTTTAATTCTTTCTTTTTCTTTCAAAAATAGCGCTGATTCTACTAATTGCAAAACAATAAATTAATTTAGCAATACTTATAGCTTCAAGGCAGTTTAGCTAAATTCCTTTTTTAAACTAAAACCATCATACCCATATATTTTATACTTTCTTACCCAATTTGACAACTGCCATCGTCTATATACATAAAAATAGCGAGGCAGTATAAACTGTCTCGCTATTAAAGTCTAACTTTTTTGGGAGCACGCCAAAACTTTTTATTCCTATAATTTTTCTGTCAAAATCTAAAATATATAAACGGATTAAAGCTTGATCCAGATACAAACATAATTGAAACAACATAAATAATAAAATAAATAATATATTCAAAAATAACTATTTCAACCTTATCACTCTCTATTTTCTCTTTGACAGTTCTCATGATTGGAGTAGCAAATATTAATCCCATTGCAAAAGCAATAATATTCCAATTATCTAGTGCTTTGAAGAAAGTAAAAATATTATCTCCATTCCATATGAACATTGTCTTATAAAATACCAATGCATCTGACATTGAATTTGCTCGGAACATTACCCATCCAAGAATAACAATAAAAATAACATATATGTGTCTGATAATTCTTGGCATTTTTTGTATGATTTTTCCGATTTTAGTTTTTTCAATAATCAAAAATAATCCATGGTATAATCCCCATAATACAAAGTTCCACGCTGCACCATGCCAAAGTCCTGTACAGAAAAAAACAATAAAACTATTTATATATGTTCTGTTCTTTCCTTTTCTATTACCACCTAGAGGAATATACAGATAATCTCTAAACCATGTTGTTAAAGATATATGCCATCTTCTCCAAAAATCTTGCATTGTACTGGCAATATAAGGATAGTTAAAGTTTTCCAAAAAGCTGAATCCAAACATCTTACCAATTCCAATTGCCATATCTGAGTATGCAGAAAAATCAAAATAAATTTGTATTGTATACCCAATAATCCCTAGCCATGCCATTGGCGTACTTAACTGACCAATATCATTAAATGCCATATCAGCCCATTTGCCCATTGCATTTGCAATCAGTACCTTTTTACCCAATCCTACAATAAATCTTTGCAGACCAATTACAAAACTATTTAAATCGATTTCTCTTTCTCTAATTTGAGTTTCTACGTCAATGTATCTTACAATAGGACCAGCAATCAATTGTGGAAAAAGTAAAATATATAGTCCAAGGTTGATTATATTTCGTTGTACATCTATCTCTCTTCGATATAAATCAATTATGTACGACATAATTTGAAATGTAAAGAAAGATATTCCTACTGGCAAAATAATATTAGGCACCTGTGTTTCCCAGTTTAAATTACCAATACGTGCCAAACCTTGTATGTTTTCGACAATAAAATTAAAATACTTAAAAAACATTAGTATTGAAAGGTTATAAACAACACCTATAATCAAGTATATTTTTCTAACCCGTCCCTCTTTATTGTGCATTAACAAACCAACCACATAGTTTACAATCGTAGATAACAACACTAACAGAGCATATGATAGTCCTCCCCATGCATAAAATACAAATGACATAAGGAATAACCAGAAGTTTTTAAATGTATCTTTCAAAAGAAAATATACAATATAAACAACTGGAAAAAATACAAACAAAAAAATTGCAGAAGCAAAAACCATATCTTTATTATCCCCCTATTTTATTTTTAGCCTCAAATGTTCAGCAAAGCGATGCGCAAAATCTATATGTGCTTCTGGCAACTCCCCTGCATTGTGTTCTACTACAAATATATCATATCGCTCTATTTCGCTATAATCAATTTTATCAAATGGTGTAGCTTTCTGCCACAACTCCCCCTCAACTCCGCCTTTGCTTCTTGTCAGATAACTTTGAAGTTGATTGTAATACAAACGTTTATAATGTGTAAACGGCATATCATTTGCTTTAAATAATTCTAGAAAACTATTTTGATAGCTTGTAGAAATTGCATATACTGATTTTTCAATTTTACTAGGGTCGGTAATTGTAAAATTTACATGTGGATATATTGAGTCAAATGGTGAAAAATATACATTTGTGATGGATTTATAGTCTATATCCTCCATGGAATCTGGTTCTTTCGAAAAAGTTACAGTCTTTTGAATTTCTGGTATATCCATTCCAGCTTGATTAAGAAGGTCAATATATGATTCCATAGCAGAAATTGAGCCATATTTATTCCAATGTATTCCTGTTTTTGCAAATGGCTGAATTTTTTCTTCATCTATAGCTTTCTGCATTATTGATAATGTGTCAACATATGGAATTTTTAACTCTTCCAACATATTAATAATTTGCTTCTTTCCACAACCTGGATTTGAAATATATTTATTAGCTAGCTGATAATTCCATGGTATAGTTTCTGCATATAATTCAGCCTTATTCGGCGAAATCATATAAAACATTCTAACTCCTTTATCTGACAAATAATCATATATCAGAGCAATATCTTCTCTATATTGTTTAAGTACAGCAATGTCAATTTCATAATCAACATATCCTTTAAGCCACATTGCTCCATGTAAATTTCCACCTTTACCTGGTTGAATATCATTAACCATACTTTTTGTTTGGAAAAGTATTTGATTATATCCTTTCACCAAAAAGCTCCTAAATGGAAAATTTTCACCAAACCAGTCTCCATATTGTTGTTGATAATTCCCCTCCATTATTGTTTTTACACTCACATTTGGCTTTTCTTTTGAAATAACTACTCCAGACAATGTGGTCTGAGGATTATAATTAAAAGAAATAAAGCTCAAAATTATAACCCCTATCCCTAAACATAAGGAACAGAAAATTACTTTGATTACTTTCATTTTACCTCCACTATTTTATTATAATTTCTCATAATCTCTAATCAAAATCTAATATTTTAATTTCACATTATCATAAAACTATCTAACTTTCATTAAAAACAATTCATATATTCATAATAAATACTACCTACTTATTTCTAAGCTCATTTAAAGTATAATATTTAATATTATACTTTAAGCATTTTCTTTAAAATCACCTCAAGCGATTCTGACTCATACTTATGTTTTATAAATGAATTTAGTCGTGTTGGATTACCCACTAAATTCCAAACTTCATTTGTTCTAATAAATTCAGTTGAAGAAATTATCTCTGGATAATGCCCCGTTATTTCACTTAAAATATTAACAACATCTCTACAAGTATAACCTCTTCCAGTACAAATATTTAATACTCTAGGTTCTTTCGCCTTGCTCATAGCTAGGTCAAAGATAACATCAGCACAAAATTCCACAGATAGATAATCTCTTTTTGCCTCCATATTTCCTAAATACAAAACCTTTTCTTTATTTCTAAAGCTCTTAACTAATTTTGAGATAAAAAAGTTTTCGTTTTGACCTATACCAATTATATTAAATGGTCTTATTATTCTTATATCTAATAGATTTTTGTATTGCTGTGACATTACTTCTGTAATCATCTTGCTGTATGAATAATGATTAACAGGTGAATATTTAAGTTCTTCATCTAATTCATCAACCTCTTGATTTCCATAAACCCCTGCAGTACTTGCCATTATTAATCTTGTATCTTTTTTGCAGTATTTAGTTAAAGACTCAAATAGATTTTCGGTTCCTATAACATTAGACCTATATACTTCTAGAACATCATTATGGACAGGTGATGCAATTGCCGCAAGGTGAATTATAATATTAGGTTTATATTCTTCTATAAATAAATCTAGTTCATTCTTATTTAATAAATCTAATACCTTCACACTTTGAGATTCTAAGGAATTACTGTTATCTCTAGATATTACTATATAATTCAAATTTTTCTCTTTTAGCTTTTCACATACTTTTTTTCCAATAAATCCATTTCCACCTGTTATTAATATTCTTTCATCCATATTCTGCCTCCTGCCTTTATAATTTAAATTAGAGCAAATCATTAAAATCCAAATCTACGTAGTTTCACATAATCTAACTACATACTCATTAGTCTATACATATATTTGAGCTGTTTCGTATAGTTAAATAAACCTTTTAATATTTTAATAACACTTTATTAATATGCCTCATAATATCATTTGCACAGTCATCCCAAGTTATTTGTTTCCATTGTTTTTTTATCATCTCTTCATATCCCTTTACTGCATCTGGATTTAAATAATAATAGTATATTTTTTCTGCCCACATCTTTTCATCCCAATGATGTATATAGTCCGAAAGTTCCCCTGCTGTCTCTCTTAATGCTGGTGTATCACAACATAGGCAAAATTTATTATAATACATACTTTCCGGTAGTGTAAGACTCCAACCTTCATACAAGCTTGCCAAAGTAGTAAATATACAGTTTCTATACAATACATCTAGTTCGACATCAGATGGACTTAAACATAGTATCTTGCCTTTTACTCTCTGGTCATTATTGAGCATTTCTAAAAAATCTTTAGTTTTCCAACCATGATGTCCTGCAAATACTAGTTGAGGTGTTTTTTCATGATCTTTGAGCATCCTAATATATGCTCTATATAGAGTTTCATGATTTTTTCTAACCTCCATAGTTCCCACAGCTAAAATGTACTTTCCTTTAATTCCAAGACGTTTTAGTATATCTTTATCCTCATCCACATCAATTTCTTTTTTATTATTAGAAATGTCGCTCCCAAACTTTATAGCAACCGATTCTGGTTTTGGTAAATTATTCTTACTTTGATACTCTAATCCATCTAGCTTTGCGGTGTTTCCACCATAAAAAATCAGATCTGATATTTTACTTGCAAATGCTAAGAATGGAACATAATATTCCACTGTTTCTTTTCGATGAACTTGTGGAAGCAATATAGGTGTAAAATCATATATAACTGAACAATACTTTATCTTTTTCCTATCCTTTATCTCTAACCATCTGTTCATATCAGTTATAGCAGGACCTGTACCTGCTGAAAAAACAATATCATCTTCTTTAAATGGAAGGCTATCAATAAAATCATCTTCATTATCTGTGACACTTTTATTTTTAATTTTTTCTCTATGTTTCATAGACTTATCAATTAATTTTTTCTGAATCTTTTCTGGAAAGACGCTGACTATATGCCAGAAAGCTTCCTTCCTATTCTCATATTTATTAGTCTTATTACTAGCAAAACTCTCATTCTTAAGTAAATGTTTTTCAGAAAATTTTGAGATAAATATATTAAAATTCTCATCTAAGTTTCGCCCTGATATTAGTGGTAAAATCATATCTATATCTATCTGGATATAACCTCTTCCATATATCATAGAAAAAACTTTTATCTTATCATACTTAAAATATATTTTTTTAAGCAACATTAACTCCGCCCTAATTATGCCTGTTATTTTCCCACCACAAATTCCATTTAAGACAGATGTGCTTAAATCAAAATATAGGGTTTGCTTTTCTTCATTCTTCTTTTTACTTTGGTTTAATAGGTATCTTCCAACTTGTACTCCACACTCTTCCCATGATATAGCCTTGTACTTGCGCCTTACAATCTCTTCATATTTCGCAACCTCAGAGGGATTTTCAGTAAAAAAACGTATTTTTTTTGCCCAATCAAAAGGATCGTAAGTATCTGCATAGACTACCATATTCTCTCCAATTTCTCTTAATGGATCTACATCAGACGTAATTACTAACTTCCCATAATTAAGTGCCTCTGGCAGGGTAAGACTCCACCCTTCCCAAGAACTGGACAATAATATAAACTTTGCATTTTTATATAAATAATGTAATTCATCATCTGTAGGAGATAGGAATATTATTCTATCCTTTGTTCTTTCATCTATTTTTATCGTGTCAACCAAGTCTTGACATGAATCACCTTTCCCAACTATAACTAGCTTTAATCCATCGCAGGCCCCCTGGTCTGCTAAAATCGTAAATGCTCTATATAAGGTGCTATAATTCTTTCTATTATCTATTGAACCTACAACCATAATGTAATCGCTACCTATTTTTTCATTTTGATAACTGTATTCCTTCTCATCGCCTATTCTTCTGGTTACCTCTGAGCCAAAATATACTGGATATCCTGGTGGTACAAGTAGTCCATTTTCTCTTTGATATTCCTGAGTATCCCTCATTGCCGTTTTCCCACCATATAGGATAGCATCACAATGGAAAGATGCCCATTCTAAATACTTTCTAAAATATGCGTCTGCCCAATTCGGATAAAAATGCTTTGTTTCTTTTTTTAAGAGAATAATATCATAGATTAAATACACTATCGAAAAATTATTTACAGTCTTTTTTATTTCTTGGAGAATCTCTTCTTTATTTGTATCTATCCAGCCACATGAAAAAAATAAATCTCCTTCACTAAATGGATATGATGCCTTTGATATATTATGGACTACAACCTTATTATCAATCTTATTTCTATCTCTTAATTTTACTCTAAAATGAGCCAATTTTTTAACAGGCCAACTAAATATCGTAATAGCCCCTTTTGCTATTGGTCTCAATATTCCTGGTAGAGTATTTGCATACAGATATAATCCTTTAAGCAGCCTATATAAACGACTACTTGTATATTCATAGGCTCTTAATAAACCCTCATGTTTTTTAGCCAAGTCTGTTATCTCATTCTTCTCTTGAATAGTTCCTGCAGTCTGGTTACGCTTCATGATTTTTAGGTATTCATCTCCTACAGAATCAGCATTCCATAACCACTCAAGCTCACCTTCCTGAATTTCTACAAAGTTACACCCATCATACTTAACATACTTAACATTATCAATGGATTTTTTTATATTTTTGGCTATTTCTAATTCAGCACGAACAATACCTACAACTCCGCCCTTCCACGCATACATACTATTCGTCATATCGAACCAAATCGTCATTTATTAACTCCTCTACACTAATATTATATATTTTTGTACGCCACAATTCTTTATTCCGAACAATGTCCAATCTACTTTTTATTTCTAATCCTATGATTTTCAGATTATTAATAACACTTATCTTATACTCGACATATATTCCATATATTTTTCTAAAACTTGTTTTGATTCACCACTTGCTCTTATTTTCCCCTCATGAATCCACAATACGCTATCACAAAATTTTTCTATCGTATTGGAGTCGTGGGAAACTAGAACTGTTGTAACTCCACTATCTTTAAGCTCCTTTAGTCTATCAAAACACTTAATTTGAAAATTCGCATCACCTACTGCCAATATCTCATCTATAAGAATAATATCAGCATCAACATTGATTGCCACTGCAAAAGCCAATCTCATATACATACCAGATGAGTATGTTCTTACAGGATTATCTATAAACTCCTCTAACTCAGAAAAATCTATTATAGCTTTAAGTCTGCTATCAATTTCTCTCCTTGTTAGTCCAAATATTGCTGCATTGATATATATATTTTCTCTTCCACTCATATCTGGATGAAATCCTGCACCAAGCTCTATTAGACTTGATACTCTCCCCTCCATTTTGATTGTTCCTTGATTGGGGTATATTATCCTTGTCAACAATTTTAGCAAAGTACTTTTACCACATCCATTATGGCCTACTATACCTAGACTTTGACCCTTTTCTACATTAAAACTTACTCCATTTAACACCCATCTATCTTCATAGTAATTTCGATTTCTAAAAAGAATACGTTCTTTTATGCTGATACTTCTATCATGAAATACTTTAAATTTTTTGTGAACATTATTTACTTCTATGGCATTCATTATAGTTCCTCCGCAAAACCTTTTTTCAACTTACTAAACACTACCACTCCTATAACCAATACAACCACACCAAATATTAATGCCCACAATAGAGTATCAAGCTCTGGAATCTGCTTATAATATAAAATATCCCTATAGGCTATTATTATATTTGTCATTGGATTTAAGTAAAAAATTGGTAATAAGTCTTTAGGCACCATGTCTATAGAATACATTACAGGTGAAAGGAACTGCCAAGCCATAGTTACTATGCCTAATATATATTCTAAATCTCTAAAATACACTGTTAGAGATGAGGCTATAAATGCCATACCCAGCGCCATAATATATTCTATAAAAAATATTATGGGTAGGTATAATATAGCTTGAATACTAATTCCAAATCCACTAAATATCAATACTATAAATATTACTATAAACGTAAGCAGCATATTGACAAAGGCACTGGTCACATTGGCAATAGGCAATACTTCCCTAGGGAAGTATATCTTACTTACCATACTTTTTTGAGCTAGCACTGCCCCTGCTCCTGATGTTATGGAAGCTGCAAAAAACATCCATGGTACTAGAGCAACAAATAAGAATATATAGAACTGATCTATACCACTTCTCATTATCACCGAAAATACCATAGTATATACTGCTAGTTGCAATAGTGGATTAATAAATGTCCATAAAAATCCTAAGACAGAGCCTTTATATCTCCCTCTTAAATCTCTTTTAACTAAGCTTGCTATCATCTCTCTATACTGATATATTTCTTTTATTGTTCTCATTCTTTTTCCTTATCTATAGCTACTTGTAATATATTATATAATTATTTATAATATATTTTTTATCTTTATTTCTTTTTTCACCAACTCTAAATCATTATTAACCATTCTCTCAACTAGTTCGGCAAAAGAGATTTTTCTTTCCCAATTTAGTAATTTCTCTATCTTAGCTGGATTTCCTATTAAAATATCAACTTCTGCCGGTCTGAAAAACTTTGGATTTATTTTTACAACAGTTTTACCTGTAACAACATCCACGCCCACTTCATCAACACCAGTTCCTGACCATTTAATATCAATCCCTATAAGTTTAAATGATGTTTCAACAAATTCTCTTACAGTTCTTGTCTCATTTGTTGCAACCACATAGTCATCTGCCACATCACCTTGAAGCATTAGCCACATAGCCTGTACATAATCCTTTGAATGACCCCAGTCTCTCTTAGAGTCCATATTACCTAGCTCTAGTACCTCTTGCACACCAAACTTTATACGAGCTACAGCATCTGTTATTTTACGAGTAACAAATTCTTTCCCACGTCTTTCGCTTTCGTGGTTGAACAATATTCCTGAACAAGCATACATATCATAGCTTTCTCTATAATTTTTTGTTATCCAATGTCCATATAGTTTTGCTACTCCATAAGGACTTCTTGGATAAAATGGAGTTGTTTCCTTTTGAGGGATTTCTTGCACAAGTCCAAACATTTCGCTGGTGGACGCTTGATAAAATCTTGCCTCTGGCTTAACTACTCTTATAGCTTCTAGCAGATTAACAACACCTGCTCCATCAATGTCTAAAGTTGCTACAGGCTGTTCCCAGCTTGTTCCAACAAATGACTGTGCTGCTAAATTATATACTTCATCAGCTTTTGATATTTTCATTGCATTTATAAGAGATACCACATCTGTCATGTCTGCATATATAAAATTAATTTTCTCTTTTATATGTTCCACATTCCCATAATCCACTACGCTTTTTCTTCTCATTATTCCATAAACTTCATACCCTTTCTCTAATAATAACTCTGCTAGGTATGAACCATCTTGTCCTGTTATTCCCGTTATTAACGCTCTCTTCATCTCTAATCTCCTTTATATATATTGATTTCTATTACAAACCTTCAGATTCTCTAAAACTTTTTTGATATCTCCTGCGCTTGACTTGTCACACACAAGGATGGCATCTTCTGTATCAACTATTATAATATCTTCCAGTCCTACTGCCGCAATCAATTTATCATTTCCTATTATTGTAGTCCTTTTAGTATTTACAGTTATTATATTTCCATTTGCTACGTTACCATATTCATTAGTCTTATTAATTCTTTCTATCGCCAACCAGCTTCCCACATCGTCCCAACCAAATGTTCCCGGTATAGTATATATATGACTAGCCTTTTCCATTATTCCATAGTCTATAGATTCTGACTCAAAAGAGTTAAATACCATTTCTAAAACTCTCATTTCTTCTTCCGTGCTTATAGATTTTTGTATCGTTAACAATCCTTCATACATTGTTGGCATGAGAGTTTTAAAATTTTCTAATATTGATGATATCTTCCAAACAAACATGCCACTATTCCACAAGTATTGTTCTGATTCTATATAAGATTTAGCAGTCTCTAAACTAGGTTTTTCAACGAACTTATCTACTTCATATGCTCTTTTTGTATATCTATCTACTGCCTCTGGATTGAACTTAATATATCCATATCCAGTTTCAGGATAGTCCGGCGTTATCCCTAGCGTTACTATGTTTGTATCTCTTTCCGCTATTGTACATGCATCTTTTAGTGTAGAAATAAACATAGTGTTATACTTTATTAGATGATCACTGGGTAATATCATCATTATTGCGTCCTTATATTTTTTTTCTATGTGGACAGCTGCTAAACCTATACAAGGAGCTGTATTCTTCCCTATTGGCTCACAAAGTATATTTTTTTCTGGAATCCGAGGCAGTTGTTCCATTACCAAGTTCTTATAATCATTATTGGTTGATATATATATATCTTCCATATCGACCAGTGGAAGTATTCTCTCCACAGTATGCTGTATCATTGTCTTTCCATCATCAGTTAATGATAGAAATTGTTTTGGTAAATTTTTTCTACTTTTAGGCCAAAATCTTTCCCCTCTACCTCCTGCCATTATCAATGCAGTCTTCTTCATTCTCTTCCCCCCCCCCCTTATAGTGATGATAATAGTATAGTTGCTTTACCTTCAATACTGTAAGTACCTATTCCTGCCGGCATAAAATAGCTATCTCCAGCTTTAAATTCATAGGTATTACCCTTATGAGATATTATTCCTTCCCCTTCTATAAATAATAGTGATTGAAATGTTTGCCTTACGCTATTTAAACTTATGCTAGTTTTAGTTTCAATTTTAGCGACCTTAAAGTGTTCACAATTAAATATATCAGTTTTAATGAAATCATTGGTAGAAATAGCATCACAGTTTTTTTCATTGTCCGGAATAATAGGCGTTAGATTTGTAACCTCTAAGGCTCTCTCTATTTGCAAATCTCTTTTATTCCCATTTGAATCTATTCTATCATAGTCATATACTCGGAATGTTGTATTGGAACTTTGTTGAACTTCCGCAATTAAGCAACCTGCTCCTATTGCATGTATAGTTCCTGGGAGTATGTAAAATAAATCTCCCTTATTTACATATACTTTATTCAGCACCTCGCAAATACTTCCATCTTTAATCTTTTCTTCAAATTCTGCTCTGCTTACATCTTTGTTTATGCCGTAGTATATATAACTCCCCTTTTCAGCATCTATTATATACCACATTTCTGCCTTTCCTTGCTCTCCTAACTCTGCTTTTGCAGTAGTGTCTGAAGGATGTACTTGAATAGACAGATTCGCTTTTGCGTCTATCAGTTTTATTAATATCGGAAATTCATTTATATCTGATTCACCTACATACACAGGATACTTTTCCAAGATATTTAGAAGAGTGCTACCCTTATACGCTCCATTAGATATATATGTTAAGCCATCTTGACAGCAACTTAATTCCCAGCTCTCTGCCATTACAGTTGATGCTCCACTTTTTCCAAAAATGGTTTTTAGTTTTGCTCCACCCCAAAGATAATCCTTTGGAACAGGTTGCATTTTCATTGGATACATTGATATTCTCCTTGCTTCTATCGTATGTTAATCAATTCTGATATTTGTCCTTTTATTTTATTTAGTTTGTTTTTTGACTCATCTTCCTTATTATCTACCATAGAATAATATATTTTTAGCTTTGGTTCTGTGCCTGATGGTCTTATAGCAAACCATGATTTATCTTTAAACTTCACTTTAATTACATCTGATTTTGGAAGTTCTAAATCTATTTCGATGTTATTATCAACCCTATACACTTTTCTAAGTTCATAGTCTTCTATGCTATCTATATTTTCAAATGTTTCTAGTAATTTATCTCTATCTTTAAAATCTCTTACTATTTGCTGTATCTTAGCCTGTCCTTCTATCCCCTTGAAAATAAAACTTTCCAGCTCTTCTGTGTAGTATCCATATTCATTGTATATCTGTTCCAGTAGTTTAATCGGAGATAAACCCTTGCTCTGATAGTATGCTACCATCTCCGTTATAAGCGCTGATGCAATTATTGCATCCTTGTCTCTTACAAAAGTGCCTGCTAAATATCCATAACTCTCTTCATAGCCTAACAAAAAGTTATAACTGTTATTCTCTTCAAATTCTTTTATTTTTTCTCCTATGAATTTGAATCCTGTGAGAGTGTTAAACACTTTAACTCCCTTTGATTCTGCTATACTAGCACCTAACTCTGATGTTACTATGGTTTTAACTATGGCATCATTATTTTTTGGATTAAATCTATTGTTCACAATATAATAGCTTAGCAAAGCTCCTATTTGATTTCCTGTAAGTAATCTATATTCTCCACGATACTTTATTGCCACGCCCACTCTATCTCCATCTGGATCCGTTCCAAGAACTATGTCTGCATCAATTTTTTTAGCCATTTCAATTGCCATAGCTAGTGACTCTCTTTCTTCAGGATTTGGAGATTTAACTGTAGGAAAATTACCATCTGGATCGATTTGTTCATTTACTAAATAAACATTCTTATATCCATTTTTTTCTAGAATTTTAGTTATTAACAGTAGACCAGATCCGTGAAGTGGGGTATATACTATTTTAATATTGCGATCTGACTCATTTAAATTTTGGTTTTTAGTTATTTTAGATACATTCTCAAGATAATTTCTATCAATTTCTTCACCGATATATGCTAACATACTCCCTTTTTCTGCTATTTCTTCTTTAACAATTTTTATATCTTGAAACACATCCAATGTATTAATCTCTTTTATTATTCCCTCTGCCATCTCTAAAGTTATTTGTCCACCATCAGAACCGTACACCTTATATCCATTATATTCTTTGGGATTATGGCTTGCAGTTATTACAATTCCTGCGTTACACTTTAAAAATCTTACAGCGTATGACAGTTCAGGTGTTGGTCTTAAACTTTCAAATAAATACGTCTTAATCCCATTTGCTACTAAGACTAAGGCAGCTTCAAGCGCGAATTCTTTAGAAAAATTTCTCGAATCATATGCTATTGCAACACTTTTCCCACTATCTATCATTTTAATTAAATAGTTTGCTAATCCTTGCGTAGCCTTCCTAACTGTATATTTATTTATTCGATTTGTGCCTACACCAATTATCCCTCTTAATCCACCTGTGCCAAATTCTAAATTTTTATAAAAACACTCTTTGATTATATTATCATTATTCATCATTTCATCAAGTTCTGCTCTTAATATTCTATCATTTTTTAAGTTGTTCATCCAATTATTGTAGTTTTTCTTATACCCCTCTTTTGTATTCATTATCCTCTTCCTTCCAAAATCTCTTTTATCCTATTTTCTATGATTTTTGAAATATTATCTTTATTTAAGTGTTGTTCCATGTATTCTTTGGCCTTTACTCTTATACTATTATAATAAATTTTGTCATTTTTCAATTTCACCATATATTGTGCCGCATGATTAATATCTGGATCAGCCCATCTATTCCCTTTTTTATACATAGCATAGTCTTCTTCTATGTTAATTAGTGTATAGTCTACCAAGCAATTTCTTTCTTTTGATGAAAATTCTACGTTTGATGACCAATTCGTTGCAATAGTTGGTGTACCTAAAAACATTGCTTCTGCTATTGGTAACCCATACCCTTCTGCACGATGTAGCGATATTAACACATCACTATCTTTTATAAGAGAATTGACCTCTATTTTTTCTAATATCTTATCAATTATAAAAATATTCTTATACCCTATAAGAAGTTCCTTTATTTTTTGTATATCACTTTTTTGTCCATTATTAACTTTTATAATAAGTCCCACACTATCATCATCATCTCTAAAGGCTTGTTTATAAGCATTTATTGCTCCTAGAGGATTTTTCCTTCCCATCGTGCTATTACTATCAAACATAGTTATAAACAAAAATTTATCTTTAGGAAGATTAAAGTACTCTCTATCCATAACTTCAGAACTATCAGCTTTTATTGCATATGGTATAGTTCTTACAGGTAGGTTTGTACTCTTTCTTATTGATTGGGAAACAAAATCAGACGGTGTCCATATTTCATCAACATATTTAAAATGTGATTCCCATTCCTTAGGAAATTCTTCTAGCTCCCATAGCCAATATCCTATATTGTATCTTTTATTCCAAAATTCCATGCCTAACGTAGCAACAGCTAATGGCATATCATATGGATTAATGTGTATTATGTTTATATTATATTTAATTTCAATATCTGTAACATTATCAAACGTATTATCCTTTTGCTGTACAGAATTTGTTATTTTATAGTTATATATAGTTGATGGCAAATTGGTGTTCAATACTGCTCTAGCAAGGAGTCTACAGCTTTGCCCTAGTCCAATTTCAGATTTTATTGCTCCTATTACATTTATACCTTCTGGATAAAAATATCTTTCGAAGGCTTCACGGTTATAGTTTTTAAAGTTAGTATAATTATTTATTATACTTTTTTTTGTTAATCTTAGTATCTCGATTGGAATTATTTTTATGATTATCGGCTTAAATCTATCTGTGAAATTCAATATTATTTTTAACAATTTATCTTTCATACTATCTCCTAATAATTCTTATACTTTATCATCTTTATATTCTTTCACATAGTATCATATAAACACTTTGTTTACAAGCAATAGCCATTTAAACTAACCTTAAAATTAATATATCATAATATAACTAACTTCGAAAAAACATGTATCTTTTCACATTTATAGCTAATATTCATATGATAATATTTCTTCCCACCAATCTTTATTTTCCAAGTACCAATTTATAGTTTGTTTTATTCCTTTTTCAAAAGGTGTCGCAGGCAGCCAACCTAATTCACCGTGAATCTTTGTTGGATCAATGGCATAACGTAGGTCATGACCTGCTCTATCGGTTACATAACTTATTAGCTCTTCTGACTTACCTAATTCTCTAATAATAGTTTGAACTACTTCTAAGTTAGTTTTTTCGTTATGTCCACCTATATTATATACCTCTCCTACTCTGCCCTTATGAATAATAAGGTCTATAGCAGAACAATGATCCTCCACATATAGCCAATCTCTTACGTTTTCTCCCTTGCCATATACTGGTAGACTCTTGTTCCCTAATGCATTTATTATCATTAAAGGAATCAGCTTCTCTGGGAAGTGGTATGGTCCATAATTATTTGAACATCTTGAAACCGTAACTGGCAGTTTATAAGTTCTATGATATGCTAAGACCAATAAGTCTGCACTAGCCTTGCTGGCAGAATATGGACTTGAAGTATGAATTGGCGTTTCTTCTGTAAAGAATAAGTCTGGTCTATCCAGTGGTAAATCTCCATATACCTCATCTGTAGATACTTGATGAAATCTTTCTACTTGATATTTTCTACACATATCCAATAAAACTTGAGTACCCATTATATTGGTTTCTAAGAATATCCCTGGATTTTCTATAGATCTATCAACATGAGATTCAGCAGCAAAGTTTACAACTATGTTCGGTTTAAATGCTGCAAAAAGCCTATCCATAGCCTCTCTATCCACTATACTAGCATTTACAAACTCAAAGTTTTGATTTTCTAAAGCCGTTTCTAAGGTAGACATATTTCCTGCATAGGTTAAAGAATCTACGCAAATAATCTTATAGTCCTTATACTTATCTAACATATAATGTACAAAATTTCCTCCAATAAAACCTGCTCCCCCAGTAATTATTATTTTCATAAAACATCCTTTCTAGTGTCTATATCTCCCTTTTACCACCCTCATAAGATGTTTACCATACTCTGATTTCCCATATAGGTTGGCGCTTTTCTCAAGGCTTTCTTTGCTTATCCATCCATTGGTATACGCAATTTCTTCAAGTGCTGATATCTTCATTCCTTGACGATTTTCTATAACTTTTACAAATTCTGTTGCCTCCGCTAAAGAATCTATTGTACCTGTATCTAACCATGCAAAACCTCTTCCCAAAGTCTTGACATTCAAAGTACCATCTTCCAGATACATCTTATTAAGGTCTGTAATTTCCAACTCGCCTCTATATGATGGCTTAACCCTCTTCGCAAAATCACACACCCTATTATCATAGAAATATAAGCCTGTTACACAATAATTACTCTTTGGATTAGCCGGTTTTTCTTCGATGGATATTACCCTTCCCGCATCATCCATCTCCATTATACCAAACTGTTCCGGATCATCTACATAGTAGCCAAATATCGTTGCTCCCACACTTATACTGGAAGCTTCTTTTAACATATTAACTAGTCCACTTCCATAAAATATATTATCCCCCAGTATCATTGCACAACTTTCTCCATTAATAAATTCTTCCCCTATTATGAAGGCTTGAGCCAGTCCATCCGGTGACGGTTGAACTGCATAAGAAAGTGATATGCCATAACGAGAACCATCTCCTAATAGTCTTTCAAAATTAGGTAGGTCTGTAGGTGTAGATATTATAAGTATCTCTTTTATCCCTGCCATCATAAGTACAGATAAGGGATAAAATATCATAGGTTTATCATACACTGGTAGTAGTTGTTTACTTGTTACCATTGTTAATGGATAAAGACGAGTTCCACTTCCTCCTGCTAAAATTATCCCCTTCATAGTATGTCTCCTTTTGAATAGCTATATATTTATATTTTTAAGATACAATTACTTTATTTTACCATAAAATGTAATTTTTATCATTATTTATGATTTTTTTTTTAGTTTAAAAGACTTTCGTCATATAAACCCAATATATTTAAATTTTTTTATCCAAATCCTTGCTTTTAATTGCTTGTTTCTTGTGGTTATAGTATACTTTTTGTGAACTATATTTAAAGTTTCTTGGAGGTAGTTATGGTTTCTGTTTTAATTCCTTGTTACAACTGCAAAAATCTTATTGAACAAACTTTAAATTCCATACTCTATCAAGATATTGATGATTTAGAGATAGTCATTGTAGACGATTGTTCAACTGATGGTTCTTATGAGCATCTTTGCAATTTATATGGGGAGGATTCTCGATTTATCATTAGGCGTAATCCTTATAACATGGGAGTGGCTGCCACTAGAAACGCAGCTTTTGCACTTTCTTCTCGTAATTATATTGCCCTTTTGGACAGTGATGATATCTGGGAGGACTTAAAGTTAATCAAACAACTAAAAGCCTTAAAAACCTCCTCTGCTCACATATGCTGTACCGGCGCTAAGGTCATAAGTCATGAAGGCGTTTTCCTTAATAAATATAGGTGTGTTGAGGATAATGTTTCTTTTGATGCTCTACTTAAAAATAATATGGTGGTTAATTCTTCCGTGCTTATGAAACGTGAGGTTATGGACAAATTTAAGTTTCGCACTGATTTTTTTCATGAGGATTATGTATTTTGGCTTGAATCTCTGCAAAATCAATTTAAACTTATCGGTATAAATGAACCTCTTATTAAGTATAGACTTGGTGGCCGTTCTCAAAATAAGCTTAACGCTGCAAAGCACCGATGGAAGATTTATAGAGAATTTTTAAACTTCGGACTATTTAAAAGTCTAAAATATATGCTTTTTTACATTAAAAATGCTATGGCAAAGCAATAAGCTTTCCATAGCATTTAATATACCCTTTTATCAAATATAACCATTACCGTTTCCACTACTACCCTTAAATCCAGTAACGGAGAATAGGTCTGGATATACATTAAATCCATCATAAGTTTGTCTTTAGGACTGGTATCGTATCGTCCATATACTTGGGCATAGCCTGTTATTCCTGCTTTTACACCTAGTCTATGGCGAAACTCTGGTAGAGTCTTTTCATATTCTTTGTAAAATATTTCTCGTTCTGCCCTTGGTCCTACTATGGACATCTCTCCCTTTAATACATTTATCAGTTGAGGAAGTTCATCTATCCTAGTATCACGAAGTTTTTGTCCAAAGGGTGTTATTCTTGAATCTCCCTCTTCTGCTAATATTGCCCCTGTAACTTTTTCAGCATCTGGTATCATAGTACGAAGTTTATAACAATTAAAGGTTTCTCCATCTTTGGTTAGCCTCTTTTGAGAAAAAAACGGATTCATTCCATCTTGCCTTTTAATCCTATAGGCTGCCCAAACTATTATCGGGCCAGTGATTATAATACCTATTAAGGCTATTACAAAGTCCGTAATTCGTTTGAAACCACGCTCTATTATATTAAGCCCTCTAGTCTTCGCTACTAGCATCATCATATCTCCAAACTGTTCGGAGCTAGATTCTTTTAAAATGATTTCCTTATAGCTTGGTCTTGATATATAGGGTATCTCCTTATCTAAACAATAGCTTATTATAGATTTTTTTATATCTTCATCCACATTATCCACAGCTATTGCTTCTGCTTTTGATAGCTTGTTTAAAAGGTCTGGATCACTTCCTAACAATATTTCATTTATCTTATACTTAAATCCTCCTCCATTTATCTTGCTTTTTATTTCATCTCCATGATTGTCAGATATAAGTATGGTCTTTAAAGGTGGAACAATTTTAAAGTATAGTCTTCTACTCCAAAGAAGCCAAAGGGTCATTATTATAAACTGTATAAACAAATTTAAAAGCAAAATCTTTTTACTTATTTTAAATTGAAATCCAAAATATGGTAAAATCAAGGCTGCCATATTCATCGCAAATACCGATAGGTATGTGGAGTAAATTAAATCTAGGAACCTTTTAGATGCAAAGCTATAGCACTTAAAGTATGAGGTAAATAGTAACGCAAATATAATTATCCATGGTATAACTCCACTCATATCTATTATATTATTATATTTTAGTATTACTCTATCAAAAAACTGTGCTATATATAAAGACAGGATTGAAAGAAGGATATAACCTAATAAAGATATTGTCTCTATTATGGTTTGATTTCTATATGTTTTTTTAGATTTCATTACCTTCTCCTTTCATTTTTCTTTATTTTCATGGATTATAAATTTTTCATATTGACTTTTATAAATTTAATTTATCCTTATTAAATACCTCATCTTTATTTTAAACTTGCTAAACAATGCCAACACTCTGTTCTTTCATCCATCCTTGAATATACTACAGGAAATTGTTCCTTGCAATTTGGACACTTCCAATATTTAAAGCTTATTCCTACATAAAGAATGAATAGTATAATTCCTACTATTCCCATTCCTGTTGCTACCATCGGATAATTATATGCTGCTATTGCTATTACTATAGTTATCATACTTAGATAAAGGCATCTTAACGCCAATTTTCTCCACTGGAACATATCCACTTAATCCACCTACTTTACTGTTATTAGTTCATACTCCCTTGTTCCCACACCTATCTTTTCGCAATGCTCTAAGCATACCTCCCAGTTTGTGTCAGGGTGTACGCTACTAAAATGGTCATGGTGTGGTTTTCTTGAGGCTAGTGATAAGAGTGAACCTTCTATTACTGGTGCCTTGTTTGCTGCGTCTACACATGCCTGATCTAAGGCAACGGGATCAAAACTTGCAAACATTCCCACGTCAGAAATTATAGGTAGGTCATTTTCACTATGACAATCACAACATGGTGATACGTCACATACTAAGGAGATGTGGAACTGTGGTCTATCTTTTACAACAGCCAACGTGTATTCAGCCATTTTTTTGTTTAGGTTTTCGTTGGAACTTCCCCAGTCTTGAGCTATAGCATCAAAGTTGCACATTCCTATACATCTTCCACAGCCTACACACTTAGTTTCATCAATTTTCGCTTTTTTCTCTGTTATCGTAATTGCTTGGTGTGCACAGATTGTAGAACATTTTTTACAACCTACACATTTTCTCCCTATAACATGCACCTTGCCGTCTGAGTGCATTTCCATCTTTCCTGCTCGTGAGCCACAGCCCATTCCGATATTTTTTACTGCTCCACCAAAGCCCGTGGACTCGTGACCCTTAAAGTGCGTCATGCTTATAAACACATCTGCATCCATTATTGCTCTTCCTATTTTAGCTTCCTTAATAAACTCTCCGTTTACAGGTACATAAACCTCATCTGTACCTTTAAGTCCATCACCTATGATGATTTGGCAACCTGTTGCAAAGGGATTATACCCATTTTCATAGGCTGCCTCCATGTGTTCTATAGCATCTTTTCGTCTGCCTACATATAGGGTATTGCAATCGCTAAGAAAAACTTTGCTTCCAAGACTTTTAACTAAGTCTGCTATTACCTTTGAATAGTTTGGTCTTAGATAGGCTAAGTTCCCAGGTTCTCCAAAATGAAGTTTTATTACTGTATATTTATTTTGAAAATCTATGTTCTTAATTCCTGCTTCTATAACCAGTTTTTCAAGTTTTTGTAACAGGTTATATCCTGGTTTTGCTGTAAAGTCTGTAAAATAAACCTTTGATTTCTCCATATCGACTACCCCTTTATAATGATTTTGTATTATTTTGTTTGTGAAAGCACTAAATTTTCATAGCTATAAGGATCTTGAGCTGCATTGTAAGTAAGGTTACTATAATTATACTCTTGGCTAGAGGTAGATTTTGAACTATTTTTTATTTTGTTGAAACCATAGTCCATTAGATTGTTTATATCTTTATCCCTTGTACCTTTTGGTGTCGCTAATATTACTCCCACCAAAGTTTTTTCATTTCTCCTTGCCATTACCACTATACAGTTTCCTGCGTTTCCTGTATATCCTGTTTTTGCCCCTAAAGCTCCATAATAGTTTCTCGTAAATAGATTTCCATTACTTAGCATAGGATACTTTGGATTCCCTGTTTTTACATTCTTTTTCCCTTGAATTTCTGCAAATTCTGGATTTCCCATAGCTGTCCTCATTAAAATAGATAAATCATAGGCTGTAGAATAGTTGTTGCTAGCTCCTGCCTTTCCATAACTTCCTAATCCATGTGGATCAAAAAACATTGTGCTTCCCATTCCTAAACTTATTGCTTTTTCATTCATCTTTTTTATAAACCCATCATAACCTAACGAAGATGCTCTGGCTAAGGCATCTCCTGCATCATTTCCTGATACATACAGTAATCCATGTAGTAAGTCCCTTCTAGAAAGCATCATTCCCTCTTTTATTTGGAAACTCGTACCTCCTACAGTTGCAGATTCTCTGCCTATATAAACGCTACTATCTAAATTTCCTTCTTCTGCTACCAAAAAACCTGTCATTATTTTTGTAACACTTGCTATCTGCCTTTTCGTGTAGGCATCCTTTTCATAGATAACCTCTCCTGTATCTACGTCTACTAATATTGCACTTTTTCCACTTACCACTGGCCCTTCTCCATATATACTAACTATATTGCTTATGGTAAGCGCCATCATTAAAGTCATTGCTATATAAACCTTGAGTTTGTTTTTCGATATATTCTTCATAAGTCTTCCTTTCTGTATTTCTTCATTTCTATTTAGTATTATACCTTAAAATATATTTTTGCTCTACTTAAAACTCAAGGCTATCTCCTTACAATTATATTACATTAAATTTTTATTATACTTTCTTACTACTAGTTTTTCATTACACTTTCTGCCTTTCTTCCCTTTATTCCACATAAAGTTTCTGCCATAAAAAGAGAGTTGTATATGGCTTCTTGGGTTGATTCCATTACTGCTTCAAAGAAAAAATCCATATGATTTTCGTTTAATTGTTGAATGTTCAATATAGATTTATTACTTTTACTGCGTAAGTTATTTTCACAATTCGAAAATGCTATTACAAAATCTCCACTTCCATGGCTCATGTATGAGCCTGTATTCGTAAGCCCTATCATCGCTCTTTTCGATAACCTTTTTAGCTGTCTATCAGAAAGTGGAGCATCTGTTGCTACTATTATCATACATGACCCCTTCTCCTGTGGGTTTGGTAAGTCTTTGTATGGCATTTTTTTTCCATATATGTCTAGGTTCATTCCAAAGTTACTCTGCACTAAAACTCCTACAGTATATTCTTTTTCCCCTGTAAGATGTTTAGGTACTATCCTTGAAGATGTTCCTATTCCGCCTTTATAGCCATAACAGCGAGTGCCTGTTCCCGCACCTACATTTCCTTCTTCCACTTCTTTTGATAAATTTTCAATTGCCAACTTCACATGTTCTGCCTTTATATGACGTCCCTTTATATCTGATAAATATCCGTCATTAACTTCACCTACTACTATGTTAATAGAGCTTTCTTTCTCCTCCATTAAAGGTAAATGATAATCTAAAAGACCCTCTATAACCTGGGATATAGAAAGGGTGTTGGTAAGACCTATCAATGACTCTATCTCTCCTAGCTCCTCAATCTGCATAGCCCCTATCAGCTTTCCATATCCATTTCCTGCAAAAACTGCTGCTGGACATTTTAAATCATAGGCGTTTTTATTATGAGGGCTTATAATCGTTATTCCTGTATGGATATGTTTCTCTTCATCGTTGTATGTGAAATGACCTACAGTAACATTAGAAACATCTGTTATAGAGTTTCTTTCTCCTGAATGAAATCTGCCCGGAACTTCTAAAATATCCTTTATCCTTTTTCTCACTATAATCCACCTCTTTTTCTTATAGTTAATCACCCTATTAAATGGTATCTGTATTTTAAAGTATATCATTATATAGTGGGAAAATCTATATTACAAACCACTGTTTTATGGGGCTTCTTCACTTCCATAATACTTCTTGATACTTTTATTCAATTATGATAAACTATTTCTGAGGTGAATACAATGAAAGAATCGATGGAAAATTATTTAGAGGCTATATTAATGCTTAAAGAAGAAATTGGGAATGTTCGTTCTATTGATATAGTAAATAAGATGGGTTTCTCTAAACCAAGTATTAGTGTTGCTGTAAAAAAAATGAGAGAGAACAATTACATTACGGTAGATTCTGATGGCTACATATTCTTTACTGAAAAGGGTAAGTCTGTTGCAGAAAGCGTTTTAGAACGACACAGATCTATAACTTATATGCTTGTAAAATTAGGAGTACCTGAAGAAATAGCTAAGCAAGATGCCTGTAGGATTGAACACGATATTAGTGAAGAAACCTTCCAAGCCCTTAAAAATCATATGAATGGTGTTAAACCAGATCGCAATAAATAATTTTGTATTATATACTTTAGCTAATCTTTATGAATATTAACAACTTATTCATATACAGTTTTCATACAACCAACTTTAAATAAAAACAGGAAGGATATCCCTTCCTGTTTTTAAATGAATTTATCCGGAAATTCTACATATTTAATCATAATTTCTAAAAATTTTTCCAACCCTTTCTGGTCTTCCTTATCAAATCTTTTAAATTTAGGGCTGTCAATATCCAAAACACCTATAAGTTTATCATTAATAACTATCGGCAAAACTATTTCAGAGTTGGAAGCGCTATCACAGGCAATGTGCCCAGAAAATTTATGAACATCTTCCACTAATTGCACAGTTCTTGTCGATGCTGCAGCTCCACAAACCCCCTTATCTAAGCTTATTCTAGTACAAGCTACCTTCCCTTGAAAAGGACCTAAAACCAATTCTCCATCCTTATAAAGATAGTATCCTACCCAATTAATATCATCTAACAATTCCCACAGTAACGCTGATGAATTGGCTAATGAAGCTAACCACTGGTGCTCTGCACTTACCATACCTAGTAATTTTAGCTTGATGTAGTTATACAGCTTTTCTTTAGATTCAAACTGTTGTTTTTCTATTTTTATCATAGATCTTTCCCCTTTTTAATTTTAATTATATCATAGTTTCTTCATTGAATTTCATTAAAATATTATTCTGATAAACTCTAATTTTAATCCATTTACTGTTACTCTTATATGTGATACAATACTTAAAGAGAATTTTCAACGAGGAGATAAATTATGGATGTAAAATTATATTTAAACTTACCTAGGATTCCTAATGAGGAAACAGCTGCTATCTGTGGGCTTTTTTGTGGAACTTGCACTTTTTATCCTGACCACTGTCATGGCTGTTTATCTGATAAACTTACTGCCCATTGTATAACATGTCCCAATGGGTTTCGTGATTGTGCAAAGGCCCATGATGTAACTCGTTGTTATGAATGTGTAGACTTCCCTTGCGAACGTTTACAAAAATTTAAGAATATACATTTTGAAAACGGAATTGGCCACCACCTTACAGTAATTATTGATCTTTTGTACATGAAAGAGCATGGAGTTATGCCTTGGGTTGAAAAAAATACTGCAGAGAACCTGTGCCCAAAGTGCGGCAAGCTAATTTATTGGATGGACAAAAACTGTCACTGTTGTGATTAAGATAAGCTATAAGCCAAAGTCCTATGTACCTATTTGTTAGGATGTATAAAATAATTAGTCAAGAAATGTTCTGGAGGAATTATGGATCAGTTGAAAAAAGATGAGGTATTTGAAATACTTAAAAACAGAATTGTAAAACTAGAATATAAGGCAGGTATGATTTTAAATGAGGTTGATTTGGCAGAGGAGCTCAACGTAAGTAGAACTCCTATTAGATCTGCCTTTCAAAAGCTTGTTTCTGCAAATCTAATTTCAATTGTACCTAGATATGGAGTTCAAGTTTCTCAAATTGATTTTATCAAAATGAAATCTTTGTTTGAATTAACTCGAGTTTTAGATCCTTTTGCCACTCGTCTAGCTGCAGAAAGAATAAGCCCTGATAAGTTACAAGAATTAAAAAGTGTACACCAAAAACTTCTTAGCTATAAGATTGGTACTGACTATCAAAAAGCTATCGATGAAGATGAGAACTTTCACGAGATAATCTTAAGCCAATGTGGAAATCCATGGATTAATCAACACCTTAAGGAACTTCATTATCATACGGAAAGACTTTGGCATTATTGTGAATCTTACTTTAATGATATGAGCATCTTTACCTACACCATAGGTAAGATTATTGAAGCTATTGAAGAAAAAGATTTAGATAAAGCTGAAAAATATGCACGTGAACATATTGACGATTTTACTCAAAAAATAAAAGAAGCACTTTTATAAATCTATTAACCTAACTTATTTCATATATCTGAATTAAGTTAGGTTTTTTTATACAGCTTTACTTATATATATACATATTTTATTGCACATTTCTTTGCTTTATTTTAAACTCCAAAATATTTTTTTAACATTATTTTAAAAAACTATTGAAAAACATATAAAAAACTTTTATAATACATATAATATGAAAGGAGGGTTTTTCTTGAATTATATGCTTATAACTAATAATCCACACTTAACCGATTTGGATATTCCAAAAGTTTTTGTCGATGGAGAAAGTCTTAATGTTCTACTAAAAACAAGGGATTATGTTCATAAGGGTCATACTTTAATCAACAGTCCCCTTGGTGCCAGTATACGGATGATTATGTCACCTATTAAGACAATTATTGTTAGTGATACAAGTAGCTCTATCCACCAACAAAGTCTAATGGATATTGAGGCAGCTTTAGAAAAGCATCAGCTTATAAACTTAAGTAG
Source organism: Filifactoraceae bacterium (assembly GCA_051655155.1). Classification (GTDB taxonomy): domain Bacteria; phylum Bacillota; class Clostridia; order Peptostreptococcales; family Filifactoraceae; genus JBOFZL01. Next base: position 70,369 of record JBOFZL010000031.1, on the reverse strand, counting down.
AGGGGAAGACCTTCTAAATTATCGAGACTATTCAAGTATTGACAAAGAGTTACTTTTATCTGCCTTAAATGAGGCTAATATTATTCGGAGGTGATTAATTTGAAACTTGAGCAAGGAATAATCAAAATTAAAGACGTTGTTTTTTCTTCAGAAAACAAAGTGGAAAACGGGATTCTTTATGTTAACAAAGAATATGTTATACAACAGTTAAAAACTAATCCTAATGTAAAAGATATTAAAATTGATTTGGCTCGTCCCGGAGAAAAAACCAGAATAATTCCGGTTAAAGATGTTATTGAACCTAGAGTTAAAGTTGATGGTATTAAAGGATTTTCAGGAGTTACTTCAGATGTTGGTCAACTTGGAACAGGACGAGTGAACATCCTTAAAAATGTTGCTGTGGTTACTATAGGAGATATTGTAGGTTTTCAAGAAGGTGTAATTGATATGTGGGGCGAAGGTGGAAAGTGGACTCCTTTTTCCAAAACTTTAAACATAGTTGTTGACATATCTGTAGTAGACGGACTTAAACCTCACGAACATGAAACTACAGTTAGACTTGTAGGACTTAGAGCAAGTGAAATAATAGGCGAAATCGCTAAAGAAATTGTCCCTGATGAAGTAAATTTATATGAAATCGGTTCCATAGCAGAAGAGAGTAAAAAATATCCACATCTTCCAAAGGTAGTATATGTAGAGATGCTTATTTCACAAGGGCTCTTACATGATGGATATATCTATGGTGTCAATTCTCAACAAATACTGCCAACTCTTATACATCCAAATGAAGAACTTGACGGAGCTGTTATCAGTGGTAACTGCGTAGCTGCTTGTGATAAAATTACCACTTATCAGCATCAAAATAATGCAGTAATTGAAGAACTTTACAAAAAGCACGGGAAAGAAATTAACTTTTTAGGGGTCATCTTGACACCGGAGCTGACTACACTTGCAGGTAAATTTAGAACCTGCGATTATACTGCTAAACTTTGTCAAATGCTTGGTGCAGATGGAGTTATTGTAAGTGAAGAGGGATATGGTAATCCTGATTCGGACTTAGTAATGATATGCTCTCGCCTTGAAAAAATGGGGATTAAAACTGTTCTTATAACTGATGAGTGTGCTGGTTGGGACGGAATGAGTCAACCATTGGCCGACGTTTCAAAGGCAGCAGTTGCAGTGATTTCTACAGGTAATGTTAGTCATGTGGTACATCTTGAAAAAGCTGATTGTGTATTAGGCTCTGAAAAAGCAATTGAAAACTTAGCTGGTGGTTGGGTAGGTTCTGTAAATGATGATGGAACTATCCTTTGTGAGTTAAATGCTGTAATTGGTGCTACTTCTGAAATTGGCTATCATAATGCCACTATAAATTTAAGATAGGAGGTTTTGATATGAGCAAAAGAATTTTATTTTATTTAAATCAGTTTTTTGGTCAAATAGGAGGAGAAGATAAGGCAAGTTATCCTCCGTCAATTCTTGAAGGTACTGTAGGTCCATCTACCCAATTCAACAAAGAAATTGATGGTCTAGGTGAAGTTGTAGCAACATTAATATGTGGTGATAACTATTTTAACGAAAACCTTGAGGACGCTCTTAAATTTCTCGATAACGCTATAAATAGTATAAAGCCTGATATTATGGTGGTAGGTCCTGCCTTTAACGCTGGTCGTTATGGAATGGCCTGTGCCAATGTTGCTAAATATGCAAGTGAAAAATATAACATAAAAGTTATAAGCGGTATGTATGAGGAAAACCCTGGTTTAAATCAATGCAGAGGCATAGCCTATGTTGTTCCTACAAGCGCTTCTGCTGCTGATATGCGTCATGCACTTGGTGGCATGAGCAAAATAGCTAAGTTAATATTATCTAATCAAGATGTTCAGCCATCAGACGGATATTTTGTTCAAGGCAGAAGAGATACAGTTTTAGTTTCTGATATAGGTGCTAAACGTGCCGTAGATATGTTATTAAAACGTCTTAATAATCAAGATTTTACAACTGAATTGCCAATGCCTGAATTTGACACTGTTGAGCCAGCTGCGCCTATTAAGGACATGAGTAAGGCAGTGATAGCTTTGGTTACATCTGGAGGTATTGTTCCAAAAGGAAACCCTGATAAAATTCAATCGGCTTCAGCTCAAAAGTGGGGTAAGTACGATATCTCTTCTAAATCAAATCTTGACAATGATTTTATTACTATCCACGGCGGTTATGACCCAGTATATGCCAACGCTTCTCCTGATAGAGTTGTTCCTTTAGATGCTCTTAAAGAATTGGAAAAAGAAGGAAAAATAGGAAAAGTATTCGAACTATTTTATACTACCACAGGTACAGGTACAGCCGTTGGCAATGCTATAGCCTTCGGTAAGGAAATTGGTGCTGAACTAAAGAATATGGGAGTAGATGGAGTTATCTTAACTTCTACCTGAGGTACTTGCACACGTTGCGGGGCAACGATGGTAAAAGAAATTGAACGTTATGGTCTTCCTATCGTTCATATGTCTACTATAACAACTATATCTCAGTCCGTAGGTGCAAATAGAATAGTTCCTACAATAGCAATTCCTTATCCAGTAGGTGATCCAAACTTAGATAAAGATAAAGAGTTTTTACTAAGAAAAACACTTGTTAACAAAGCTATAGACGCTTTGTCCAGTGAGGTTGATGGCGTTACCATATTTAACTAGGAGAATTAAGATTGGAGGTAGGTTATGAGCGACAATAAAAACAGAGGGAATTGGGGTAGCCGATTTGGATATATAATGGCTGCAGCAGGTTTCTCTATAGGTCTTGGAAATATATGGAGATTTCCTTATTTAGTAGGAACTAAAGGTGGAGGTGCCTTTGTTCTAGTATATTTAATAATTATCGCACTAATCGGTCTTCCTTTATTCTATATGGAGGTAGGTCTAGGTCGTAAAACTCAACTTAACCCTGTAGATGGAATGAGAAGCCTTACAAAAAAAGGAAGTCCTTGGGTAATATTTGGATGGCTTGGTGTCCTTGCAGCCTTCCTAATCCTAAGTTACTATCTTCAGATTATGGGTTGGATTATAAGTTATATAGTAAAAATGGTTTCTGGACAATTAAATGGCCTTGATGCCGCTGGTTATACTGCAGTATTTGAAAACTTTACTTCTAATCCAAGCTCACTTATGCTATTTATGTTGATAGGTATAGTAATAGTTGGTATTATTTCATCCCTTGGACTAAATTCCGGTTTAGAAAAAGGTTGCAGCATAATGATGCCAGCACTGTTTATTATGCTAGTCCTTCTGACAATAAGATCTTTAACACTTCCCGGTGCAGGAGAAGGTTTAAAATGGTATTTAACAGTGGATTTTTCAAAAATTAATGGTAGTGTTTTATTGACAGCTTTAGGTCAAGCTTTCTTCTCAATAGGTATCGCCAGCGGTGGAGGCTTTATATATGGTAGCTACCTTAAAAAAGATAGTAATATCCCTGTAGATGCCACTATGATAGTAGGTTTTGATACACTAGCTGCACTTATAGCTGGATTTATGATATTCCCTGCTATATTTGCCTTAGGACTTGAACCAGGCTCTGGCCCAAGTTTAATGTTTGTTACAATGTCTAATTTATTCTCAAAAATAGCTTTCGGACAAATATTTGGAACCATGTTTTTTATTTTAGTTTTCTTTGCAGCTTTAACATCTGCTCTTGGATATCTAGAGCCTATAATTGTGACTTGTGAAGAAATATTTAAAATAGAACGAAAAAAATCTATATGGATATCCTTAGTTGCAATCTTTATTGCAGGAATACCAAGCGTTTTAGCAAAAGGACCATGGAAAGACGTAACCATACTAGGAAAAGATATATTTAATTTTGTTGACTTCTTATCCGGAGATATAATGATGCCTCTAGGCGCCTTAGTATTAGCATTCTTCACAATCTTTGTATGGAAATTTGACAACTTCAAAAATGATATTAATAATGGAGCAACTATAATAAAAATTCAAAATTATTGGAAACCAATTATAATGATTCTAGTTCCAGCAGCTCTACTTTGGATATTTTCATCAGGAATATTACCACTATTAATTAGGTAATCATTAATAAATCAAAATAGTGGTTTAGGTTAACATATTAGAGGGTGTAATTTAGATATATTCTAATGCACTCTCTAATTTTTTGCAATTTATCTAAGATCTTTTCTATAAAATAAAGTAATATCAGCTAACCTAACTTACCGCACTTCTTAACTAATTTCTTTATTAGTAAATCATTTTATGGTATACTATTTACATAATTTTATAAAACCGAAAGGATGTGTTAGGCTAAACGCCATATATATGAAAAATGCAAAGATTATAGCTGTAAGCAATCAAAAAGGTGGGGTAGGTAAGACTACCACCAGCCTTAATCTTGGTGCCGCTTTATCCGAGAGAGGAAGCAAAGTTTTACTTGTAGATTTTGACCCTCAAAGTAGCCTTACAATATGTTTTGGAGTAGAAGAACCAGATGATTTAGATACCTCCATATACCACCTAATGAAATTAGCCATAGATGATAAAGAACTTCCAAATGACAGAAACTACATTTTAGGTTCAGGAAACTTAAACCTGATTCCTAGCAGTATAGAACTCTCTGCCATCGAAACTGCCTTATTCAATACCATGAGTCGTGAAATGATATTAAAGTCAATCTTAGAGCCTCTAAGAAAGGACTATGACTATATTATTATTGATTGTTCTCCATCTTTAGGTTTACTTGTGGTTAATGCTCTTACAGCCTGTGATAGTGTCCTTATTACCACAACTGCACAAATTTTATCTGCAAAAGGCCTAGAACTTCTTATAGACTCTATACGAAGAGTAAAAAAATATACTAATAAGAATATATCTGTAGATGGCATCTTAATGACCATGTATTCTGATAGAGTGAATATTTCTAGGAAGGTTCTTAAGGCTATAGAAGATGCCTTTGGCCAAGCTGTATATGTTTTTGAAACCAAGATACCTAAGTCAGTAAAAGTTGATGAAGCCAATTATCTAGGGAAAAGTATACTTGACTATGAGCCTAATGGCAAAGTGGCAGAGGCCTATGTTGACTTAGCAAGAGAATACGAAAAATTAAAGTAATAGGAGGGATTATTAGTGAAAGAAATAAAAATAAAGCATATTGATAGCCTTTTTGGTGGAGATGATACTTTACCTGAAATTAACTTAGATTCTGTCACAGAAATAGTACAAGTAAATATAAAAAGCTTGATACCTTATAAAAATCACCCTTTTAAAATGTATTCCGGCAAAAGACTTGAAGATATGATTGAGAGCGTCAGAGAAAATGGCGTTATGAACCCTATAATAGTATGTCCTGAGAAAGATAAGTACATGATCTTATCAGGACACAATAGAGCAAAGGCAGCTGAATTAGCGGGATATGAATCTGTTCCTGCCATAATCAAAAAAGGTATCAGTCAGGGAGCTGCAAAACTTATTGTAACCCAATCCAACTTTTTCCAAAGAGCATTAACAGATATGCTCCCTAGCGAAAAAGCATGGGCCTTCAAGCTAGAATTAGAAGGTCTAAAGGAAGAACGTAAGCTAAACCAGAAAGTAGAGGAAGTAGAAGAATTAGAAAACTTAGATAAAGCCAGTGATTTGAATGAACACAGCAGAAGTGTTCAAATCGAACACCTAAGTAAGAGTCGAGATTCTCTTGCTCGAAGATATGATGTTTCGGGAGCAGAAGTGCAACGATATATACGTCTTACCCATCTTATCCCTGAGCTTATGGATCTAGTAGATGAAGATAAAATTCCAGTTAATGCTGGAGTGCCTATTTCTCACCTAAATATAAATGAACAAATTCAACTTTTTGAAATTCTATCTGAAAATAGATATAAACTAGATATAGAAAAAGGCGAGTTACTTAAATCTTACTCTAAGCAGCATAAACTTTCTGCTGATACTATTAAAGATATTTTAAATAGCAGAATCAAAATAATTTCTAGTATAAAAAAAGCTTACTCCTCTCCAGTTTCACTAAAGCCTAAGATGTTGACCAAGTTTTTTACTACAGAAACAAATTCTCAGATAATAACCAAGGTGGAAAAAGCTTTAGAACTTAGAGAGCTTACAATAGTAAATATGTTAAAAAAATATGATATGGATACAGAAAATATTGAAGAGCTTACTATCAAAGCCTTAGAGTCATATTTAAAAAATAAAAAGCAAAGAACCAGATCTATCGATAATGAAAAATAACTCTATAAATTGGTTGAAAAACTTAAATATAAAACCTTATAAAAAAGTACACCTAAATTCATTGGAATTTAGGTGTACTTTTTATTCTAGCCATTCTATCACTTTAACTATTTATTTTTTTGTTCTACTTTCTTTTATCTTATACTTGTTTAACATTTTTTAAAGCTTTCAATTTTATTATTTTGTATATAAGTCCTCTGAACTATATTCTGCCCCTGATGTGGTATTTATAAATAGTCTTCTCATTACATCTTCATTGGTTGGAAGCAGGATAGATGTTGTATGAGCCTCACAATTTTTAAGCTCCGGTAATTTAGATAACGCCTTTGCTGCCACTGGATTAGTAGCTGCACATATGCTTATAGCTATTAAAACTTCTTCCATGTTTAAGGCTGATGAATTTGTGTGTAAAATATTATTCTTCATATCTAATATAGGTTCTAAGACTATAGGTGATATTAATAATATATCATCTGCCAGTCCGGCTAGATGTTTTATTGCATTTAACAATGTAGTAGCACAACAGTCTAATAACTCTGATGTTTTTCCTGTTATTATAGTTCCATCTTTAAGCTCTATTGCCATAGATGGAGTTTTTGTTTTTTCTTCCTTTGCTTTAGCATATGCCACAACGGTTCTATCATTTACGCTAACGCCTAATTCATTCATTATCATTTCTACCCTAGGTGCAGTCTCTGCATCAACTCGTCCTAATTTGTAGTCACAGCAAGCCTTGAAGTATCTTCTTATTATCTCTTGTTTTGCTGCTTCTCTTACAGCTAAATCATCTACTATTCCATAGGTAGCCATATTTACTCCCATATCAGTTGGGGATTTATAGACTTCTCTCCCTTTAATTTTATTTAGCATATTTTTTACAACAGGAAATACCTCTATGTCCCTATTATAATTTATAGCTGTAATTCCATAGGCTTCTAAGTGAAATGGATCTATCATATTTACATCTTTTAAGTCTGCTGTTGCTGCCTCATAAGCTAAGTTTACTGGATGTTTTAAAGGTATGTCCCATATTGGAAAGGTTTCAAATTTTGCATATCCTGCATCTATGCCCCTTTTATTTTCATGGTATAATTGAGATAAGCAAGTAGCAAGTTTTCCTGAGCACGGTCCAGGTGCTGTTATTACTACCAAACTTTTACTGGTTTCTATATAATCATTTTTTCCAAAACCATCTTCACTTACAACATAATCAATATTTACAGGATATCCCTGAATAGGATAGTGTAAATAGGTTTTTATTCCTCTTTGCTCTAGTTTGTTTCTAAATGTGTCTGCCCCTACTTGACCCTTATATTGAGTTATTATTACAGAACTTACTAATAAGTCCATTTTTCTTATACTATCTATCTGTCTTAGAATATCTTGGTCATAAGTTATTCCAAAGTCCGCTCTTATCTTATTTTTTTCAATATCTGCTGCATTTATACAAAATACTATTTCCGCTGTATCAGCAAACTCTTGTAAGAGTTTAATTTTGCCATTTATATCAAATCCTGGCAAAACCCTTGATGCATGATAATCATCAAATAACTTTCCGCCAAATTCCAAATATAATTTCCCACCAAAACTCTTAATCCGTTCTCTTATGCACTCTGCTTGCTTATTTACATAAAGACTATTGTCAAATCCCGTTTTCATTTTATTTTCCTTCCCTATTTTTTTATAAAATTATGTCTTATTCCTATTAAATTACATAAAAAAAGGCAGACCTGCAAATTTAGTTTTTTTTTAAACCTGCATATCTACCATAAGATACTTGTTCTATATGTGCAATTACTACACTCAAATATTATATTCCTATATCCTTTAAATGTCAATATCTTTGACTAAATTTCTCTTCTTCCTTCCAATGCTTTACCAATGGTTACGTCATCTGCAAATTCAATATTTGCTCCAACTGGAAGTCCATGGGCAATTCGTGTTACCTTAACACCAAAGGGCTTAATTAACCTGGCTATATACATTGCAGTTGCCTCTCCATTTATTGTAGGATTTGTGGCTAAAATTACCTCTTTCACATCGGGATTAGATAATCTGGTAACCAACTCTTTTATCCTTAATAATTCCGGTCCTATGGAGTCCATAGGCGAAATAGTCCCATGTAATATATGATACTTTCCTTTGTACTCTTTAGTTCTTTCTAAAACCGCCACATCTTGTGGCTCTTCTACCACCATAAGCAAACTAGAATCCCTATTAGGTGATGCACAGATACCACAGGGACTCTTATCTGCTATATTACAACACTCTTCACAATAGGCTATATTGTCCTTAGCAACAATTAAGGCTTCGGCAAAATTTCTAACTTTTTGCTCAGGTTGATTTATTATATAAAAAGCCAATCTTTGAGCTGTTTTTTTCCCTATCCCAGGAAGTTTGGCAAATTCATCTATCAACCTATCTATATGACTTGTATAGTGCATTAGAATAGTCCTTTCATTCCTCCAGTGATCTTAGCCATTCCTGAATTCATCATTTCATCTGCAGACCTTAAAGCTTCATTTACTGCGGACATAATTAAATCTTCTAGCATTTCTGTATCATCTGGATCTACTGCCTCCGGTTTTATCTTAATAGATACTATCTCCTTATTTCCGTTAGCTACAACCTTTACAGCACCTCCCCCTACAGAAGCCTCTACCTCTTTACTCCCTAGCTCTTCTTGGGTTTTTTCCATATCTTTTTGCATCTTTTGTATTTGCTTCATCATATTCATATTCATGCCACCACCCATAGGCATTCCTCCTGAAAATCCTCCACCTCTTCTTGCCATATTCTTATCCTCCTATAATTTTTAAATTTTAACTTAAACAATTTATATTTTAGTTGCATTTAGTTAATGTTTTATCTCTATTTCTGTATCTGGAAAAGCCTCTCTAAGCATCTCCAATGTACTATCATGATTCTCTTCTGCCTTATAATTAGGAAGTTCATTTTTAAAAGCAGTAATAAACCTTATCTCTTCATTATGTTTTTTCTTCCATAAATCCTCTGCTATGTGGATTTTACTTTTTTCTAAAGCCTCTTTAAAAAACCTATCCGTTTCATTATACACCAATATTATTTTATTATCTATTACCCTCCCTATATTTGCTCTTTCAAAAAAGGCCGCCATGGGTGCTTGTTTTTCTTGTTTTAGCATCTTCACAACTTCAATTAACATATCTTTATACTTTTCTATTAAGTCCTCCTCTTTTGGGCTTAATTCTTCAGATATTTCAGGCAGTATCCTAGGCTTATTTTTTACTACAGGTCTTTCTTTTTGTCTTTCATTTGAAGTGGCCACTTTTAACCCGTTTTTCTCCAAATCTGCTATCTTTATTTTTAGTCTTGCTATTTCTTCTCTTAATTCTTTTATTTCATTTATATCTATAATATTTGTTCCTTGATTTAATAGCTTTACTAAATTTGCTTGCAAAAACAACTTTGGTAGGGGAGTATATTTTAACTGACTATACACCTCGCAAAGACTTTCTATATAGGCTGCAATTTTATCTGGGTTTAAAGTTATTTTACTTGCTTCTTCTCCCTTAAAAACCCCTAAATTTTCCATCATCTTATCTCTTAGATATTCTATAACATCCATAAGGAAAACTTTTAAATCTACCCCTTTTTTATCAATATTTTCTATGAAGGTCAATGCCTTTTCTACACTTTTTTCTTCTATTATTTTCACAAAGTCAAATAACTCATTTTGACTTAACTCTCCTAAGGCCAATTGAAGATTTTCCATGTTTATCTCTCCAAAGGAAATACCTTTGTCCAAGAGCATTAGAGCATCTCTCATTCCTCCTTCAGATTTTTTCACTATAAATTCAATACCTTCATCTGTGTAAGCATGTCCTTCTTTATCTAAGACTTCAATTAACAAACCTTTTGCTGCCTCTTGATCAATCTTCTTAAAATCAAACCTTTGACAACGAGAGAGCACAGTCTGAGGTATCTTATGAGGCTCTGTAGTAGCTAAAATGAATATTACATGTGCTGGTGGTTCTTCTAAGGTCTTAAGTAAAGCATTAAATGCTCCACCAGATAACATATGAACCTCATCTACTATATATATCTTATATGCCCCCACATTTGGACTAAATGACACAGTGTCCCTTATTTCTCTAATATTATCTACAGAATTATTAGATGCTGCATCTAATTCTAATATATCCATATCTGATTCATAGCAAATATTACATTTATAGCACGGTTTTTCATCACCTATACAGTTAATTGCCTTAGCAAACACCTTAGCAGTTGAGGTTTTTCCTGTTCCCCGTGGTCCTGTAAATAAGTAGGCGTGGCTTAATGTTGAGGTTTTTATTTGATTTTCTAAAACTTTTACAATGTGCGATTGTCCAATAATATCCTTAAAATTCTTAGGTCTATATATTCTATAAAGAGCCTTATGCATAAAACCCTCCTTTACATATAAAAATCATCCATAATTGTATCATAAATTTCAGTAAAATTCAAAAAAACTTGAGCTCTTTTTTTAATGGAATCTCTACTTTAACTCCTCAATAAATTATGGTATACTTAATTTATCTTAAATTTAGGAGGACATATTATGGGTAACATTTTAGTAACAGGTGGAACAGGTTATATAGGTAGCCACACCACTATAGAACTTATTAAAAATGGTTATAAGGTTATTATTGTTGACGATTTAAGCAACTCCAAGATAGACGTTCTTGATAGTATAGAAGAAATTACGGGAGTTAGACCTAAGTTTATCGAAGGTAATATCTGTGATAAGACCTTAGTAGAAACTATTTTTAACAACAATCCGATAGATGCTGTAATTCATTTCGCTGGGTTTAAAGCTGTAGGGGAGTCTGTTGCAATACCTCTTGCTTACTATCAAAACAATCTGGTAAGCACTCTTAATCTTTGTGAATTAATGGCAAAGCACAAGTGTAAGAAATTTGTATTCTCCTCATCTGCAACTGTATACGGAGAGCCTAGCACAGTTCCTATACTAGAAAACTTTCCACGCTCAGCTGCCAGTCCCTATGGTAATACCAAACTTGTTATCGAACATATTTTAGAAGACTTGTACCATTCAGATGATGAATGGAGTATATCTTTGCTAAGATACTTTAACCCGATTGGAGCCCATGAAAGTGGCTTAATCGGTGAAAATCCAAATGGTATCCCTAACAATCTTATGCCTTTTATCGTTAAGGTTGCTGCTGGACAACTGGAATGTTTAAGTGTGTTTGGTAATGACTACAACACTATAGACGGAACAGGTGTAAGAGATTATGTTCATGTTGTAGATTTAGCAAAAGGTCATGTTTTGGCAATTAAAAAAATATTAAACGAAACTGGTATAAATATTTACAACTTAGGTACAGGTAAAGGTAGTTCCGTGCTGGAAGTTATTAACACTTTTTCTAGGGTAAATAACATAACCGTTAATTATAAAATAGCCGAGAGGCGCTCAGGAGATATAGCTTCTTGCTATGCTGATACCCATAAAGCTGAAAAAGAATTAGGATTTAAAGCTGAAAAAACATTAGATGATATGTGTAGAGATAATTGGCTATATGCTAAAAAAAATCTTTAAAATATACTTACAAAAATAAAAAATTGTGTTATAATCAACATCTAGCAAATATATAGGTGCCTTGTAAGCATCTTTAAGTCCAATACAATGAGCCAGTGTGAACCGTGTCAGATTCGGAAGAAAGCAGCACTAAGCATTACGCTCATGTGATATTGTCAAGCTTAAAGATGCTTACAGGGCATCTTTTTTATTTTGTATTAAATAAATAAAAATTAGTTCTTGCCATAACAGACGAGTTATGCTATACTAACCTCATCAGTTAGAAATAACTAACCGAATATATTTTCTTTATTAGATTTGGAGGCGATTTTTTGCATCTACATGTATTACTTGCAGACCACTGTGGTCCTGTACTTCTTAACAAAAAACCTGCTACACTATTTCCTCTTAAGATAAACTTATCAGAGTTTTATAGTGTAAAACAGCTACTAAAGTCTATAGGGCTTCAGGTTGATATTTTCCGAGATACAGAAAACAATATGCTCTTGTTTGTTTATCGAGAAAACCTATTAAGACAATGCCTTGATAACCCTCTTATTATCAAGAGTTTATCTAAGCTAAATTATCCTAAGTCTTACAACTTAAAGACCACCTTAACCTTTTTAAAAAATAGATTTCATGAAAGTAATAATTTCCCTCATGAAATTGGCTTTTTCCTTGGTTATCCGCCTTTGGACGTATTAGGTTTTATGTATTATAAGGGTCAATGTATGAAGCACAGTTGCATGTGGAAGGTTTATAGTAATGTAAAAAAAGCTAAGGCATTATGCAATGAGTTTACCCAATGCCGTTGTCTATGTAGAAAATATGTAGAAAGTGGTGGAAAATTTATAAATATACCCACACACGTAAATATAATACAATAAAAATGGAGGTACAAAATGGAGAAAATAGGTATTTTTTATTGGAGTGGCTCTGGAAATACTGAAGCAATGGCAGAGGCTATTGCTATTGGAGCAAGAGAAGCTGGTGCAGAAGTTATTGTAAAATCTGTTTCCTCAGCTAAAGAAACAGATGTGAATGAATTTTCTAAGGTTATTTTGGGCTGTCCTTCTATGGGTGATGAAATATTGGAAGAATCGGAATTTGAACCATTTTTTACAGGTGTAGAATCAACTCTTAAAAGCAAAAAAGTTGCACTATTTGGCTCTTATGGTTGGGGTGATGGTAAATGGATGCGTGATTGGGTAGAACGATGTGAATCTGCAGGTATAAGACTGTATGATGAAGGACTAATTGTTTCTGGCTCTCCTGAGGGTGTAGACTGTCAAGACTTTGGCAAGGGCTTTGCTAGATACTAAATCTACAGAGCGTTTTACTTTTGATATTTGATAAAATTCATTTATTAGAACACTATAAAACCATAGGTCAACTTACTCAAGTCCTATGGTTTTATATTATTTATAACAGTTGTTTTTCATTTTAATAAATGTAACTGCTTCACGTGAAGCAATTCTATGTTGAATAAAAATTTTACTTTAAATACTTTCATATAGCTAGGTAAAGCATAATCATGCTATTAAAAATTGTTTTTAGAAATTTTTCCCACTTATCTTAAGACAATTTCAAGCTTCTTAGCCACCAAATATCCTGTTATTATCTTTACTACATCTCCTAATATAAAAGGGTAGACACAAAGTCCTAGGCTTACTGCCAAAGATTTTTGAGTACTTATCATAAACCAAGCGGTTCCTAAAGCATAACACACTAACATTCCTAGAATAAAGGCAGGTATATAGGCTTTTTTTATCTTTTCTAAAAATAGTCCAATTACCAAAGCCCCTAAAATATAACCAATAATATAACCTCCGGTAGGTCCAACTACAACAGCTATCCCAGAACTAAAACCTGCAAATACTGGTAATCCTATAACTCCTAGCAACACATAGATAATTTGACTTATAGTACCTTTTTTCCAACCTAATAAAGCTCCTGATAGCATTACAGAAAAAGTTGCTAAGTTAATTGGTACAGGGGTAAATCCTAAAGGCAGGTTTATTTGTGATAATACTGCTGTAAGTCCTGCAAATATCCCTATTCTTATCATATCTAAAGTTTTACTATTCTTCATTATATTCTCCTTTTATGCTTAGTTCTCCAGAATTTAAAACTCTTTCGCTTCCATCTTCTAACCTTACTATAAGTCGTCCTTCTTCATCTAAATCTGTTACAAATCCATTATATTCCCCCATAGGATCAAGCACCTTAACCTCTTTATTTAGCATCATTAATCTGTCTTTATATTTAGTAATGTGAGGAGTAATTTCTTCTTCTAACCATAATTTTTCCAACTTATTCATAATAATAGCGATTAAATGATTACGGTTTATCTCTTCATCTAAGCTTGTCGCTATATTTTTAATATCCTCCGGAAAATCTTTTGTACTTACATTTATCCCTATACCTAGAACTATACCATCAATACTTCCATCTTCTAAGTTAGCTGTAGCCTCTGTTAGTATCCCTACTATCTTCTTACCTTTTAAATATATGTCATTTACCCATTTTATCCTAGGTTTTAACCCTGTTACTTCCTCTATAGCTTCACAAGTAGCAAGGGCTGCCATAGTGGTAAATTTCACCATATTTTCCCTATGATTTTCAGGGCGAATTATTAAGCTCATGTATATTCCTGTACTTGATGGACTATAAAAATTCCTACCTCTTCTACCTCTTCCCAAGGTTTGTTGATTTGCTAAAATTAAAGTTCCTGTTTTCCCCCCCTGAGCAATCAGCTCCTTACCTCTTTGGTTCGTGGAGTCTATAAGTTCATGTATTTCAATATTTCTCCCAAAAATTTTAGTATTCAGATACTTTATTATTCCATATTCATTTAATATATTATTCCTAGAATTTAAACTATATCCTTGATTACTTTTGGAATCTATTATATATCCTTCTTTTCTAAGGTTCTCTATAGCCTTCCATATAGAGTTACGACTAAGACCAAGCCTTGTTGCTACTTCCTCCCCTGAAATAAAATTATCTTTATTTTCCTCTAGTAGTTTTAGTAATTCTTCCTTTGTTCCCATAAAATACCTCCTGTATACGGTATAGCCTACCAGAAAAAAACCTTATCGTCAACCATAAATATATAAATGGTTGACGATAAGGTTTTCTAACATCTAAATAAAATTTTTTAATCTAATTAAATAATAATATCCTAAAATATCTAATTAATGACTAATTTTTTATAAACCATGTTGTATATAAAAAGTACAAACCACATATCACCTTTACTATAAATACTAAATATATCCAAATACTTTGTTTGATTTTATAATTCTTACTTCCTTAGTGTATGTACATATAAATTTATAATTAAGTCCCTAGGATAAACTTCTTTCTCGTCTTTTTCCGTAGGGACTTTTTGTTATAATATTTTTAATCTCTTTTTGTTTTTGGTGTTATTACAACTCTTCTATAAGGTTCTTTTCCCTCAGAAGATGTTTTCACAAATCTATCATTTTGTAATGAGGCATGTACTATTCTTCTTTCGTATGGGTTCATTACATCTAATTTTATTGCTCTTTTTTGTTTCGCAGACATTCTTGCCATTTTATTTGCATATCTTATTATAGATTCTTCTCTTTTTTGTCTGTAATCCTCAATATCTACTATTACTCTTGTGTATTCTTCTTCACCTTTGTTAGCTGCTAAACCTACTAATAGCTGAAGTGAATCTAATGATTCTCCTCTTCTTCCTATTAATCTTGCTGCTTCTTCTCCTTTTATTGATACGTTTATATTTTCTTCTGTAACTGATATTTCATAAGTTCCTTCTATTTCAGTTGCTTGGAATATATTGTTTAAGAACTTCTCTATTCTTCCTTTTATCTCAGGAGTAAGTTCAGCTTTTCTTATAGGTCTTTCTTCTTTAATTTCTTCGGATTCTTCTTTTTTATAAATTGATGAAAAATCTATTCTTTTTACTTCTTCTTCTAAGTATATACTTTCTATTTTTTCTTCTTTTATTTCTTTTTTCGGTTCTTCTTTTGGTTCAGCCATTTTTACTTCTTCGTGTTTTTCAAATTTCTCTTCAATTTTTATTTCTTTTTTTTCTGAGTTTTGTTTTTCATATTTTTTTTCTTCTTTTATGTTAGTTTTAAAAAAGTCTGCTGTAATATCAAAGTTTTCTAGGCTTTCTTCAGTTTTTACACCTTTTTTAGGTGTTACCTTTACTTTACATTCCGGTTTTCCTATGAAACCTAAAAAAGGTTTAACCTCTGCTAATACTTGAACTTCTACTTGATCTTTAGTTAATCCTAATTTTTTTAGAGCTTTTTCTACAGCGTCTTCTTTACTTATTCCTACTATTTCAATAGAATTCATTATCTTACAGCCTCCTTAGATTTTTCTTTATTCTGATGAAGTGCATGAAATATTCTTCTTTGTATTATTGAGTAAATATTTGATACTGCCCAATATAGTGATAGTCCTGCTGGAAACTTTATTCCCCAAATAAGTATCATTATAGGCATCATGTAAAGCATTACTTTATTTGTTGTTTCCATTTGTGATGGCGGTCTTTGTGGTTGTGGTTTTCCATTTTTTTCTGCTTTTTCTTTTTCTTTTGCTGTTTTTTCTGCTTGTTTTCCTTGCATGAATTTAGTATCAAAATAGGTAGATATTGCAGCAAGACATGGCAGTATGAAAGGGAATACTATTCCTCCCACGATAATTACGTCAGGAACTGTCATATTTTTTAACCAAAAAAAAGCTTGATCTGTTGCAGCAAATGCAGCTTCAGTTGTAAATACATATTTTACAGGATTTCTTAAAACATTAAATAATGCAAATATTATAGGCATTTGTATTAGTAATGGTAAGCATCCCATAAGAGGATTGACATTATGCTCTTTGTAAAGTTCCATAGTTAGTGCATTTAATTTTTCCGGATTTCCTTTATATTTTTCTTGGATTTCCTTTAACTTAGGCTGAATTTCATTCATTCCGTCCATTGACTTATTTTGAGCTATTGTTAGTGGTAACATAGCTGTTTTTACAAATATTGTAAATGCTATTATTGCCCAAGCATAGTTTCCAATAAAGTCATACATCAATTTCAATATAATTCCTAATATATTACTCAAATTTCTACCTCCTTAGTTTTACCACTTTTTAATGGTACTGGGTCATAGCCACCTGGATTAAATGGGTGGCATTTTAATATCCTTCTTACTGCAAGATACGATCCTTTTATTGCTCCATGCCTTTCTACTGCCTGAACTGCATATGCTGAACAAGTTGGATAAAATCTACAAGAAGGTCCTTTTAAAGGTGATATATATTTCTGATAGCCTTTTATTAGAAAGACTATCCCTTTAACGAAGATGTTTTTTTTTTGTTCAATCCCGTTTTATAAAGCAGATGTTCAAATGATTTTTTTAGTTCCTCATATTCTATCATCTCTTGGGACTTACGCACGATTATTATTATATCATAAAAACCACTTTCCATATGGCTTTGTTTACAAATTTCCTTTAGTCTTCTTCTATATCTATTTCTTATAACGGCTTTCCCCACTTTTTTTGATATGGAAAATCCTATTCTATTTTCTTCCAAATTATTAGGAAGATAGTATATTACCAATTGTCTATTTCCAAAGGATAATCCTTTATTATATACTCTTTTAAAGTCCACATCTTTTTTCAAGCTGGAAAATATCATTTTATACTCCTTAAAATTACAAAAAAAAGGCCACCTTCAGCAGCGGCCTTCTGATTAAGCAGATAATCTTGCTCTGCCTTTTGCTCTTCTTCTTCTAAGTACATTTCTTCCTGTAGAAGTACTCATTCTCTTTCTGAATCCATGCTCTTTTTTACGTTGTCTTGTCTTTGGCTGGTAAGTTCTTTTCATTTTTAACACCCCTTTCTCATATTAAAAGCTATATATCGCTTTTCCTAAAATACACATTCATAAATTACATTATAAATAATTTAAGTTTTATTGTCAAGGAAAAGTATTAGTATTTCAAGGATTTTTATTAAAAAGTACATATATTCTACTATTCTTAAAGATATCCACAATATATTGTTGTTGTGGATAAAGTTATACCTATTTTTCCACAACTGTTAATAAACTTGTGGATAAATATAATTTTTTTTGTTTATTTTTTCCTTTTTTTCTTGTATAATTACCTATGGATAAATTTATCCACAGATTATTAATAACTCTATTTAAATATATTATAACATATGTTTTTATTTAACATAACTTTTAAAATAACTTTACTTATGCACAGAATTGGAGATTTTATGGAAGCTCAATTAGTTTGGAATAAAATAATAAATGAATACAAAAAAAATATTACGGAGCAGACCTTTTCTGCTTTTTTTAAAAATTTAGAACCTATAGCCTTAAAAAACAATACTATTTATTTTTTATCTGAAAATGTATTTTTAAATGAACTCATTGAAAAAAATCATAAGGATAATATTGAAAAAATTTCTCGTGATTTAAGCATCCCCCATAAGATTGTTATAGCTAGAGATATGGATGAACTAGAGGAAGCGGCGGTTTTACAAAATGAGGAGGATGATAACCCTACTCTTATTAAAAAGCATACTTTTTCTAATTTTGTCATTGGTAACAGTAATAAATTTGCCCATGCTGCTTCAGTCGCTGTTGCTGATGCACCTGCACAATCTTATAATCCTTTGTTTTTATACGGGGGGGTAGGTCTTGGGAAGACTCACCTTATGCACGCCATAGGTAATCATGTAGTTTCTCAAAATAAAAATGCTAAGATTCTTTATCTTACATCTGAAGAATTTACCAATGACCTTATTAACTCTATTAAAGATGATAAGAATGAAGATTTTAGAAATAAGTATCGTAAGGTAGATGTTCTTTTAATTGATGATATTCAGTTTATTGCCGGTAAAGAGAGGACTCAAGAAGAATTTTTCCATACTTTCAATGCTTTGCACAGTTCTAATAAACAAATTATTATATCAAGTGATAAGCCTCCAAAGGAAATTCCTACCTTAGAGGATAGACTTAGAACAAGGTTTGAGATGGGACTTATTGCAGATATTCAATCTCCTGATTATGAAACTAGAATCGCTATTTTAAGAAAAAAGGCACAAGCTGATAATAAGGAAGTCTCCAATGAGGTTATGGAATATATAGCTAAGAATATTAAATCTAATATAAGGGAGTTAGAGGGAGCTTTAATAAGGGTTTTTGCCTATGCTAAATTAGTTAATGAAGATGTTAATTATGATCTTGCATGTGAAGCTCTTAAAGACTTGTTTAAATTTAATACAATAATCATAATCACACCTCAACTTATTAAAGAAAAGGTCTCTCAAAAGTACAATATAAAAATAGAGGATTTTGATTCCAAAAAAAGAACAAAAGAAATTGCTTTTCCTAGACAAGTGGCAATGTATCTTTGCAGAGAACTTACAGATATGTCCTTACCCAAAATAGGTGAAAATTTTGGAAAACGAGATCATACCACAGTAATGCATGCCCATGATAAAATATCTACTGATATGGAGTCAGATCCTCAACTTAAAATTTTAATAAACTCTATAATAGAAGATATTAGAAGTTAATAAAATAACATCCACAAAATAAAATTAATCATTTTTATTATATTTATTGAAGTTAAAGAACTTATCCACATATTAACAGCTACTACTGTTACTACTAATATTTATATTAATTATATAGGAGGTAAAAATGAAATTTACAGTTGATCAGAAAGAATTTAATAATGCTCTTAATATAGCTTTAAAAGCCATATCTTCTAAGAATATTTTAGATATATTAAGAGGTGTTTTAGTAGAAGCTTTTGGTAATAATATAATATTAACCACAAACAATCTTGAAATAGGAATAAAAACTTCAATAGAAGCTAATATTGAAAAAGAAGGAAGTATGATTTTAGATGCAAAAGCTCTATCTGATATGATAAGAAAGCTTCCTGAAGGTGAAGTAGAAGTTGATGGAGAAAATGAAACTGAAATAAAAATAAAGGCAAAGAATGCTGAATTTAACATAAGAGGTTTTAAAGATTTAGATTTTCCAGAAGTAGAAGAAATAAAACTAGGACAATATCAAACTATAAATCCTGATGTACTTGTGGATTTAATAAAGAAAACTTCATTTGCCACATCTATTGATGAAACTAAACCACTATTAATGGGAGAATTAATAGAAATAGAAGAAAATTCCATTAATGTTGTAGCTGTGGATGGATATAGGATAGCAACAAAAAAAATAGAGTTACTTTCTACTGTAGGAAAGCGAAAGGTAGTTATCCTTGGGAGAATATTAGTAGAAGTTATGAAACTTGTTCAAAACTCCGAAGAAGAAATAAAAATAGGTTTTGATGATAGATATATGACTTTTATAATTGGGAAAACAACAATTAATGCAAGAACTTTAGAAGGAGAGTTTATAAATTATAAACAGCTTATACCATCAGAGTTTCAGATAGAGGTTAAGGTTAAAAATAAAGAGCTTATGGGGTCTTTAGAGAGGGCTACACTTGTTTCTAAGAAAAATCTTGTAAATATGAAAATAGAAGAAGATAGACTTATAATAACTGCTCAAAATGAAGAAATAGGTAATTATAAAGATATAATTGAAGTAGAACAAAAAGGAAAAGAGATAGAATTATCTTTTAACATAAGATATATAACAGAGGTTTTAAGAAATATAGATGAAGAAAATGTATTAATTAAAATAAATACAAATGCAAGTCCTTGTATAATAAAACCTGAAAACGATGAAAATTACACATATTTAATACTACCAGTAAGAAGGTTAAGTGAGGAAAGATAATGAAATATATAGGCAAAATATATAGACCACCATCAGAAGCAAGAAGTCTGATTTTTCAAATTACAATAGGCTGCTCCCATAATAAGTGCAGCTTTTGTAATATGTATAAAGAAAAAAGTTTTAAAATTAGATCTTTAGATGATATAGAAGAAGATTTAAAAGCAATGAGTGAAGATTATTATAAAAGAGTAAGAAGAATATTTTTAGGTGATGGCGATGCTTTAATAATGAAAACAGATCAACTTAAAAAGGTTCTTGTATTAATAAAAAAGTATTATCCTTATTGTGAAAGAGTTGGAATATATGGTTCTGCAAGAAGTGTTCTGATAAAATCAATTAAAGAGTTGAAAGAATTAAAAGAACTAGGATTAGGAATCATATATATGGGGTTAGAATCAGGAAGTAATGAAATTTTAGAAGATATAAATAAGGGAGAGAAATCAGAAGATATAGTAAAAGCAGGGAAGATGGTAAAAGAATCGGGTATAATTCTTTCTGTAACAGCCATATCCGGTATGGGAGGAAGAGAAAAAACTAATTTACATGCTATAGAAACAGCTAAAGCATTTAGTGAAATGAATCCAGACTACATTGGACTTTTAACTTTGATGATAGAAGATGATACTCCTATATATGAAAAATTTGTAAAAGGAGAGTTTAACTTAATGGAGGCAGAAGAAATAGCTCATGAAAATATGGTATTTCTTAAAAATATTGATAGTGAAGGAACTGTATTAAGGAGCAATCATGCCAGCAACTATTTAAGTTTAGATGGAATATTAAATAAAGATAAAGAAAAATTAATAAATAAAATAGAAAAAGCTCTAAAAGAAGATGGAAGTTTTAAGGAAGAATGGTTTAGAATGTTATAAAAAATTATAGAAATAGATAAAAAAATATCCACCTACTAAAAAATTAATGTAAGTGGATATTTTTTATATTAAATTATTGAAAATAATTAATAATAAATGAAAAAAATTAAGAAGATTTTAAGTTCATTTTTTTATTGGAATTATCTAAATAAGCTCTTATAATTCTAAGAATAGCATAACCTAAGAAAATAATGCTATAAATACTAACATCGAAATAATTTATTTTTTCGCTAAAATAAAATAAAACCATTACATGAACATATATTAACATATAAAAAACATAGGATAATTTTTGGATATTTTTCCAATTTTTAGGTTTCATTTTCTTACGAATAGATGGAAATGAAGTTACTGTAAGAATAGATAAGAGTGAAATTAATATAAGGGTTAAAATAGTTGCTAAATAGCGTCCTGGTTTCATTTCTTCAGGATGTAAGAAGAATTGAGGGAAATAATGTAAACCATAACTTAAATTATGTCCAAGAGTAATAATTGCTGCAAATATAGACATCTCTGCTCTTATAGAATATAATTTGGAAACTATATTTGATTTTCCTTTAAATATAGGCAGGTACATAATAATAGAAAAAAGAGCAGTAGGGAAAGCTCCTACACGAAATACTCTAATAACATAAATATTTATAAAATCAGGAAAATATTCTTTCAATCCATATGCTTTATAAATAATTAAAAAAGCGGTTAATAAAATTGCAGATACATAAAAAATATTAGGGTATTTTTTTAGAGATTTATGAAAAATCAATAAAAATATACTTGCATATAAAAAACCTAATAATAACATCATAGAAAAAACCTCCAATAAATTTATATTCAGTTAGAAACAACTAACTCATAAAAATATATCATATATAAATATTTTTTTCAATAATTAAAAATAAAATATTTATTATTAACAAATAAATAATTATTAATTGTGCTAGAATATAATAAATAGTAGTCTAAAATAGGAGAAAAAATTTGAGAAATCAATAACAGAGCTAGTAAAAAATCGCCTAAAACAAAGGAATAACATATAATGGGATTTATATTTTGAATGAAAACAAGGGGAAGACCTACAGGTGTAGAATTTATAATATATTGTTATTTAAGGGAATAGATTATTTTTTACTTTTATTTAATTTACTTTTTTTGATAAAAAGGGTTTCTTGATATTTTGGTTAGAGGAGTTGTGAGTAAAATGAAAAAAAATAATATATGTATATTGTTAATAGTATTTTTTTTATTAATTATATCTTTATTTACATTTTTTAAATTTCAAAATAACATATTGACTGTTCAAAATCATCCTTTAGATATTAACGTAGTAGAATCAGCATTAGAAAGTTCAGGTCTTTCGTGGACTGCAGAAAAACAAGAACCTGTTATTGAAGGTAAAACTATATATTATCTTAGCAAAGATGATGAGTTAATTGGTTCTATTATAAGTGGTGTAAAAAATGGAGAAACATTTCTTAATGTTTCAGCATCTTTGTACTATAATAATGGATATTCATTACCTAAAAATGAATGGGAAAAATTTATTATTTTTTCTACTATTCTAAATGGTGGATTTAAAAATAAACATCAGATTTATGATGTTTTTTCAAAAGAATATGATAATATAAATATCACTAAATCGTCTAGAAATAGCGTACCAATAAACTTGGAAAGTATTTATAAAAGATCTTTATGGGAAAAAAAAATTAATGATTATTATGTTCAAATTACTTTAAATAAACCAGATATTAATTATTCAGAAGAATATTTGAACACGATTATAATATCAACAAATTTAGACACTTTTGTAGGTAAGTAAATTTTTAATATTAATTAACCCAACAACTTTTTAAAATAATTTATTTAAAATTTCAAATTGGTTTTAAGTTTAGTTCAAATTATATTTTATTAATAGTTTGAACTAAATTTTTTTGTAATAAGTTTTCATAATATAAGAAATTCTAACAATTATTAAAATTAAAAGTATTTATTATTAACAAATAAATAATAATTGTGCTATAATATAACAAATAGTATTAAAAAAATATTTTAGGAGGAAGATTATGAAAAAGATAGTATCTTTATTAATGGCATCTCTAATGGTTGTTTCTTTAGGAATAACAGGATTTGCAGAAGAAAATGGAATAAAAGTTAATTTAAATGGAAATAATATTTCATTTAGTGAAACAAAGCCTATAGAAAAAAATGGAAGAGTGATGGTTCCTTTTGCCTCTTTATTTGAAGCTATGGGAGCTAAGGTAAAGTACGAAGACAAAACTATAATTGCAACCTTAGACAATAAAGTTTTAAAAATGAAAGAAGATAGTAACACTGCAGAGCTAATAACTGATGGAAAAAGCGAAGTTGTAGGTATGGCAGCTCCTGTATTAGTTCAAAAAGGAAGATCATATGTACCTGTTTCAACAATAAGTACAGTGTTCGGTTTTGATGTTTACTGGGATGGATTTAATGAATCTGTTAATATTATAGATTCAAAAAAACTTATTTCTGAAATAGATTCAAAATATACTATATACAATAAGATAATATCTTCAGAAAAGGTAGATATGGAAAAGACATATAAAACAACTATGGGTGGAAATCTTGACATGAATATAGGTAAAGAGTTAACAGGTGAAGAAAAGGATATGATATTAGCTGCAAAAACTGATATGGAACTTATTTCAAAAGGTTTAAGTTTAAATTTAAAAGGTTCTGTTAAGGTGGATACAGCTAAATCAACAGTAACAGACATGATGGGTGAAGAAGAGAAATTAGTTGAAAATATTCCTTTTGAATTAATATTAAATTCAGACAATGGGAAGGTATATGTAAATGTACCAGATATATTAAGTGGAGAGTCTACAGAAAAAAATGAATGGATAGAATTATCATCAGATAAATCTATGGCTATGTCTTTAGAACAAATAAAACAAATAAAAGAACTTATTTCAGGAAATAAGAGCTTAACTATTGGCCAAATGGTATATTCCATAGCATGGAGCATGAAAGATAGTATTGGTTTTATGGGTATGGATGTGTATAGTTATTCTAAAATGATGGATAAGATATACGAATTAATGATAGCAGATGATTTATTTACAACTTCAACAGAGTGGGACGTTAACATATATACTTCTTCAATGAACAAAACTCAAATTCTTTCAAGAGCTCTTAAGATTTTTGGAATGAGCGAAGGAGAAAAAGAAATGAAAGAATTAATAGACATGATAGAAAATTTAGATTATAGTCTGATTATAAAAGAAAAAGATTCTAAATTATTAGATATGTCTTTAAAGATGAATATGACAATTGTTCCAGAAAAAGAGAAAAATGAAAAAGTAAATTTAATGATGTCAATTAATGGTAATAATGAAAAATCAGATATGAAATTAAATGCTAGTATGGGAAATTCTAAATTAGATTTAGTATTTAACTCAATTGTGGCAGAAACTACAGAAACAGTAAAAACAATGCCACCAGTTGATG
Source organism: Filifactoraceae bacterium (assembly GCA_051655155.1). Lineage (GTDB taxonomy): Bacteria > Bacillota > Clostridia > Peptostreptococcales > Filifactoraceae > JBOFZL01. Next base: position 45,392 of record JBOFZL010000031.1, on the reverse strand, counting down.
CTACAATACTTAATTTATCAGAGGCTATTGAGACAACAACTACTAACCCAGCAATTACTACTGAGAAGGTAGCTTAAAAAATAAAAAAGACAGATTATTTGAATTTTATAAATTTGAATAGTCTGTCTTTTTTTGAACTGTAATGCTATAAATATCTCTTTGACTTAATAATTCTTATAATTATATTTTAAAATATTTTTATATTTTTGTATATAAAAGGATTCTTTTGTTGTTATTACATAAAACTCATGATACTAATTTATAAAAAACATTATTCCGAGAGTAATGTTTTTTTAATGAATAAATAATATATATTTATGTATATTATTGAAATATCAATGAAAAATACTGATTTATATTTATTTTAGCGGATAATACAGAAAATTCTAAATATTACCTTTTTCGTACAGAATTTTAGAAGCTTTAGATTATAAGGAGATTAGAATTTATACAAAATATATATTAAATTAATAAATATATAAACAAAGGATATTAATAAAACAAAAATATTTTTTAATTTAATTATAACCCATGAAATGACAGTGCTTGAAAGAATGTAAAATATTTTTTGTGATTATTAGTTGACATTCCTCTAAAGGGAAATGTTAGCATTTTATTATATAGAAAAACGTTTTCTGTATATAAATATTACAATAATATAAGGAGGTAACTTTTGTGGATGAAAAAAAAGATATAACAAAAAAAAATGTAAATGATATGAATGATGCTGTATTAATAAAGAAAAAATTAGCTTCGGATTTTTTGAAAAAAGGTATAACAGTCGCTATAATATCAGGAATGTGTTATGGTCTTTACTCAGCTTTTGTGACGGTAGCCATGGGAGAGGGAATTTGGGCTAGCTGGTATGGAGAGTCTACGACTTTATCGGCTTTTGCAGGAATATACATATTAGGAGCACTAGGCAGTGCTATAAATGACTCAATGAGTGCGGTTTGGGCATGGATTTTTGGTGGAGTTAATGGGAAAATAGGCGATTTTTTTAGGTGTATTAAATCAAAGCCTGGAATGATAATGATGATAGCAGCCATAGTTGGTGGTCCTATTGCAGGAACAGCATATATAGTAGCTTTACAAATGGCAGGTCCTATAATAATACCAATTACAGCTCTTTGTCCAGCTATTGGAGCTATATTAGGAAGATTAATTTTTAAACAACAGCTAAATGCTCGTATGATGTTTGGTGTTGTTATTTGTGTTTTGGCAAGTGTTATTATAGGAAGCACCAGTATGGTTACTGGCGAAATTAATGAAAAAATGGTAATAGGAATGCTGATAGCTTTGGTTGCTGCTTTTGGTTGGGGATTAGAAGGTGTAATAGGTGGTTATGGAACTTCACTTATAGATGTAGAAATTGGTATTATGATAAGACAGACAACTTCAGGACTTGTAAATCTTATGATTTTAGTTCCAGTATTAAGTTTAATAGATGGAGATATATCTACAGCTACAAGCCTGATAGTAGGAGCTTTTACCAGTGGACCAGCAATGTTGTACTTTGTTGTCAGTGGATTTTTTGCTCTGTTTGCATTTTCTCTTTGGTATAAAGGTAATTCTATGTGTGGTGCGGCTTTGGGGATGGCTTGTAATGGTGCGTATTCTTTCTGGGGACCATTCTTTTGCTGGATAATTATAGGCATAATAATGGGTAGAAATGGTTTTTCAATTGCAGGTAGGGCTTGGTTTGCTGCTATTGTAATGATAGTTGGAATTATTCTTATAGCTATGAATCCTATGGATCTTTTGAAAAATAAGGAGGATAAATAATGAAACCATTAAACTATGCTATTTTAAAATATTTTACTAAGGTAGATGAGGCATCAGCAGATCAGGTGATTGATGCATTAAAGGAAGAATATTCAGGATTTAAGGCTTTAAATAAAAAAGCTGTAATAGAAGCACTTATGACAGCAGAGGCTAATGGATTATTGGAAGAGACAAGATTTGAAATGGATTCTTGTGGAGAGTTAAAAGTTTATTATCATGCACCTCAAGATGGGGCTGATACTATAAATAAATATATAAGAGATTAGTTAGTGAAAGGGGAAGAGCCAATGAGATATCAAGGTGGAGAGGCGTTAGGCCTTATTGAAACTGTAGGGATGGTTCCTGCTATAGAGGCAGCAGACAAGATGCTTAAGGCAGCAGATGTAGAATTAGTAGCTTATGAAAATGTAGGTTCTACATTAGTAACTATAATGGTAAAAGGTGATGTTGCTGCTGTAAAATCAGCAGTAGAAGCAGGTGCAGAGGCTGCAGCTGCCATAGGTAAACTAACAGCTAAAAATGTAATGCCAAGACCTATTAAGGCCGTTGGAGATGTGGTTTCTATTTACGATATTGATGCATAATAATTTGAAAGGAGGAATATTTGATGAAGAGATATGAGGCACTTGGACTTATAGAAACTTTTGGTATAGTTTTTGTTCTTGAGGCTGCCGATGCTATGTGTAAGGCTGCTGATGTTGAACTTATAGGCTTTGAAAATGTGGCTTCAGGATATATATCTGTACTTGTAAGTGGGGATGTAGGTGCGTGTAAAACTGCAGTTGAAGCAGGTATTCGTGCTGTAAGTGAAATGGGAACAGAAGTGTATAGTTCTGTGGTTATAGCAAGACCACATGAGGATTTAGAAAAAATTACAAGAAGATATTCTTTAGATAAACTTATTCCTGTGGTTGAAGAATAGGCTTAAGCTCTGTAAACTGAGAAGGAAAATATTATGAATATAATAGATAATGATTTACTTTCTGTACAGGAGGCTAGAATTCTTGCAGAAAGAGGTAAAGAAGCACAATCCATTCTTGCTACGTACACTCAAGAAAAACTTGATAGTATAGTGGAAGCTATGGAGAGAGAAATATCTAAACATATTAAAGAATTGGCTGTTTTATCTAATGAAGAGACTGATTATGGTCGTTGGCAAGATAAATATGTTAAAAATAAGTTTGTATGTGAGTACATTATAAAAAATATAAAAGATATGAAATGTATAGGGGTAATAGGTTATAACAAGGATGAAGCTATAGTTGATATAGGTATTCCTGTGGGAGTGATTGTAGCTATAAGTCCCGTAACAAGTCCTGTATCTACAACTATCTATAAGGCAATTATTGCGATTAAAGCAGGAAATGCAATAATTTTTTCTCCTCATCCTAGGGCAAAAGATGTAATGAAAAAAACCTTGGATATACTAATAAAGGCAGGGGAAGACTTAGGATTACCTCAGGGAGCTTTAAGTTATATGAGTACCATATCAAAAGTAGGCACAAAAGAGTTAATGAACCACCCTGATGTATCTTTAATAATGAACACAGGAATGAATAAGTTGTTAGATATGGCATATAAGTCTGGAAAACCATTGATATATGGTGGTGTAGGAAGTGGACCGGCTTTTATTGAAAGAAGTGCAAATATTAAACATGCAGTGGATTGTATAATATCAAGTAAGATTTTTGACTATGGAATTCTATCAGCGGCAGAACAGTCAGTTGTTGTTGATAAGGCTATAGAACCTGAGGTTAGAAAGATTTTTATACAGGCTGGAGCATATTTTATGAATGAAAAAGAAGAAGAGCAGTTAGGGAAAATGTTGTACAATCAAGATGGTAGTTTAAATTATCAAATGGTTGGAAAATCACCTCAATTTTTAGCAGAAAAAGCCGGTTTTTATGTGAATGATAATATAAATTTACTTATTTCATTTCAAAAGTATGTTTCTGATACAAATCCGTATTCAAAAGAGAAGCTTTGTCCTGTTATTGCTTACTACGTTGAAGATGACTGGAGACATGCCTGTGAAAAATGTATAGAACTGTTGTTAAGTGAAGGAAATGGACATACTTTGGTAATACATTCAAATGATTCTGCTGTGATAGAGCAGTTTGCTCTTAAAAAACCTGTAGGAAGAGTTCTTGTAAATACACCTGCTACCTATGGTAGTATGGGTGCTACAACAAATTTATTTCCGGCAATGACATTAGGTAGTGGTTCTGCAGGTAAGGGGATTACCTCTGATAATGTATCTCCAATGAATTTAGTATATATTAGAAAAGTAGGATATGGAGTAAGAAGTGTAGAAGATATAAAAAGAGAATGTAACATAAGTGATGAAAGTCTAAGGGAAGCTAATGTTAATTCAAAAGAAGAGCCAGTTGATATGAATAAATTAAAATCTCTGTTTATGAAAATCTTAGATGAAATGAAAAAATAATTAGCGAAAAGAGGGAAGGCTGTGGATATAAGAGAATTTTCTAATAAATTGGCAGAAGCGACAAAAAACATGAGTAATGAAGAGCGCATGGCTTTGATGAAAATGTTTGAAAGTGTTTCTGATGATGTTGATCAAAAAAATGAGACAGTGAATAAGGTTTGTATAGCTTCAAGTAACGAAGGAATTCCTAACGGGATAACAGAAAGATTAAGTCTACTAAAAGAGAATTTTTTAAGACACAAACCATCAATTACAACATATAGAGCAAAAGCAATAACTAAAATATCCAAAGAAAATCCGGGAATGCCAAAGATACTTCTGAGAGCAAAGTGTTTTAAGTATTGCTGTGAAACAGCACCTATTGTGATACAAGATAATGAGCTTATAGTAGGTTCACCTTGTGGAGCTCCGAGAGCAGGAGCATTTTCTCCTGATATAGCTTGGAGATGGATGAAAGATGAGATTGATACTATAGGCACAAGACCTCAGGATCCTTTTTATATCTCAGATGAGGATAAGAGAATAATGAGAGAAGAATTGTTCCCTTATTGGGAAGGTAAGTCTCTAGATGAAACCTGTGAGGAACAATTTAAGGAAGCAGGACTATGGGAGTTATCAGGTGAGTCTTTTGTTTCAGACTGTTCATATCATGCAGTTAATGGGGGAGGAGATTCAAACCCTGGGTATGACGTGGTGCTTATGAAAAAAGGTATGATAGATATTCAAAATGAGGCCAAGGAGCACCTTGAAAATTTAGATTATGCTAATCCTGATGATATTGATAAAATTTACTATTACAAGTCAATAATAGATACAACTGAAGGGGTAATGGCCTATGCTAGAAGAGTATCTGAGCATGCTTCACAGATGGCTCAAAGAGAATCTAATCCTAAGAGAAGAGCAGAGCTTCAAAAAATAGCAGAGGTAAATGCTAGAGTTCCTGCTAATAAACCAAGTACGTTCTGGGAAGCAATACAGGCAGTATGGACAATAGAATCTTTATTGGTGGTTGAGGAAAATCAAACAGGTATGTCTATTGGAAGGGTTGACCAATATATGTATCCTTTCTATAAGGCAGACATAGAATCCGGAAGAATAAGTGATTTTGAAGCTTTTGAACTTGCTGGTTGTATGTTGATAAAAATGTCAGAGATGATGTGGATAACTAGTGAAGGTGGTTCAAAATTCTTTGCAGGATACCAACCGTTTGTAAATATGTGTGTAGGTGGAGTTACAAGAGAAGGAAGAGATGCTACTAATGACTTAACATATCTTCTAATGGATGCTGTAAGGCATGTTAGAATATATCAGCCATCTCTTGCTGCAAGAATACACAATAGATCTCCACAAAAATATCTTAAAAAGATAGTTGATGTTGTAAGATCGGGAATGGGTTTCCCAGCTTGTCACTTTGATGATACTCATATAAAAATGATGTTGGCTAAAGGAGTGTCTATCGAAGATGCAAGAGATTATTGTCTAATGGGGTGTGTTGAGCCACAAAAATCAGGAAGACTGTATCAGTGGACATCAACAGGATATACTCAGTGGCCAATAGCCATAGAACTTACGCTTAATCATGGAGCGCCATTATGGTACGGTAAACAAGTTACTCCTGACTTTGGCTGTCCGGAACAGTTTAAAACATATGAAGATTTTGAATATGCGGTTAAAGAACAGATAAAATATATAACAAAGTGGACATCAGTTGCTACTGTTATAACTCAAAGAGTTCATAGAGAGATGGCTCCAAAACCTCTTATGTCATTAATGTATGAGGGATGTATGGAAAAAGGTAAGGATGTTTCTGCTGGGGGAGCTATGTATAACTTTGGGCCTGGGGTTGTATGGTCAGGACTTGCAACTTATGCAGATTCTATGGCTGCTATTAAAAAATTGGTTTTTGATGATAAGAAATACACCTTGTCTCAATTAAACGAGGCTCTTAAGGTTAATTTTGAAGGTTATGAGAAGATTAAGAAGGATTGTCTGGAGGCACCAAAATACGGAAATGATGATGATTATGCAGATTTAATAGCAGCAGATTTAATTCATTTCACTGAAATGGAACACAGAAAATTTAAAACACTTTACTCTGTGCTTAGCCACGGTACTCTTTCTATATCAAACAATACACCGTTTGGACAGTTAACAGGTGCAAGTGCCAATGGAAGAGAGGCTTGGACGCCACTATCAGATGGAATAAGTCCTACTCAAGGGGCAGATTTTAAAGGACCTACAGCTATAATAAAATCAGTATCAAAACTAGCAAATGATACTATGAATATAGGTATGGTACACAACTTTAAACTTATGGCAGGTCTTTTGGATACTCCAGAAGGTGAAGAAGGAATAATATCGCTGCTTCGTACGTCTAGTATATTTGGAAATGGGGAGATGCAGTTTAATTATCTAGATAATAAAACTTTGGTGGAAGCCCAAAAAAATCCACAATTATACCGAGACCTAGTTGTTCGTGTAGCAGGATATAGTGCATTTTTTGTTGAACTTTGTAAAGATGTACAAGATGAGATTATAAGTCGTACCATGTTAGAAAGATTCTAAGTTAAAAAATTAATACCGATGCCTAATAGGCATCGGTATAGAAAAAGAGTTGGAATATATGAGCGATAAGAGTCCATTGAATATGGAAAGACAGGCACTGATATTCAATAAACAGAAATATAATATGTATGATGGGCCTGGGATAAGGACTATAGTTTTTTTTAAGGGATGCCCTTTAAGATGCAAGTGGTGCGCTAATCCTGAGGGATTAGAAACTGGCTATTCGGTTATGTACAAAAAAGATGTATGTGTAAATTGTGGCCAGTGTGCAAGTGTTTGTCCTGTTGGAATTCATAAAATGGATGGACAAAGTCATTTAGTGGATAGAAGTATAAAATGTATAGGTTGTAGAAAATGTCAAGAAGTTTGCATTGAAAAGGCGTTATCTATAATAGGAGAAAGAGAAAATATATCTAAATTATTAGATTATGTAGAGGAAGATAGAACTTTTTATGAGATTTCTGGTGGGGGAGTAACTCTTGGCGGAGGTGAGGTAACTGCACAGGTAGAAGCGGCAGAAAATCTTCTGATGATATGTAAGCGAGCAGGAATAAATACGGTAATAGAAACCTGTGGATATGTAAAACAGGAATCCTTATTTCGTATAGCTAAATTTACAGATACATTTCTCTTCGATATTAAACATATTGATCCTGAACAACATTTTTATTGGACAGGGGTTAGAAATGAAAGAATTCTTGAAAATTTGCAGGGATTGCTTGAAAAAAGGCATAATGTAAGAATAAGACTTCCTATCCTAAAAGATGTAAATGACAGTGAAAAAGCTATTCAAGGAGTTATAGAATTTTTGAAACCATATAAAAATTATAAAAATTTTAAAGGTATAGATATTCTGCCTTATCACAAACTAGGGGTAAATAAGTACAGGCAATTGGATATGGAGTATCAATTACATGATGCAGAACCTTTAAAAGAAGATGAATTAAAGAGAATAGAAGGGTATTTTATTAAAAATGGTTTTAGCGTAACTATAATGAGACACTAGGAGGAAGAGTCATGGGCGTGGTTGATGATAAAGCTATTCAAAGAATCATACAAGAGTCAGTTCCCGGTAAACAAGTGACACTGGCACATATTATTGCATCACCAGTTGCTGGCATATACGAACGGCTTGGAATTGATGAAAAAGGAGCCATAGGGATATTGACTTTGACACCGTCAGAAACAGCCATTATAGCTGCAGATATAGCCACAAAGGCAGCGGATGTGGAAATAGGTTTTTTAGATAGATTCACAGGCTCTGTATTGATAAATGGCGACGTACAAAGTGTAGAAACTGCACTTGATGCGGTAATTGAAAAATTATCTGTACTTTTAAAATTTGACACAGTGGCAGTAACAAAAACATGAAGAAGCGTATTATTATAGTAGGTAGCCAAGGTGTAGGAAAGACCAGTATAGCAAATATTTTGAATAAGTTAGATAAGGAATCAAGGAGATGTCCTGATGTAATATATGGTAAACACACCATTGATGTACCAAGTGCATATATTGAAAATTCTTGGATGTATAAACACCTAATAGCTTTGGCACAGGATGCATATAGCATGATAATTGTAGTAAGTACAAAAAAAAGTATGGATATATATTCACATGGCTTTGCAAGAGTGTTCAATATACCTATTGTTGGGGTTATAAACAATGATAGTGAAGACAATGAAACTCAGGCCATAAAAACTCTAAAACTAATAGGTGTTGAAGAACCTTATTTTAGAGTAAATGCAAAAACTGCAGAAGGTGTAGAGAAAATTAGGGAATACTTAAAAATTGATGAAAGGGGGAATTAAGGATGATTTTTGTTACAGAGTCTGATTTACGGGAACAGTTTAAAACCCAAGACCTTAAAAATTTCAAGCTATCACCTGAAATAAAACTAACCCCCGGAGCAAGACAGTATCTATTGGATAAGGGTATTGACTTGTATAATGAGGAACATCTGGATAACCAATGCTCTAAAGGTGAATTATCAGGGGAAGAGGATTTTAATAAACTTATAATAAGAATGAGAATTCTTCATTCAGAAACCTTACTTTGTGGAGTTCAATTTGTAGAAAATAAAAATGAAATAGCACATGAAATATCAAAAATAAGCAGACAGATTTTAAATATTATTAAGGAAATTGAATCTGGATTGAGGACAGAATCTTTGCAATGTAAAGAGTGTACAGGAATAAATCAAAGTAATTTTGCTATGGACATAGGAGATTGTTTTGAGATAAATGAATTTCATATACAAGTAGAAAATAATAAAGAAATAATAATGCTTCACAGACTTCGCTTACTTTACAGGTGTTTAGGTGAAGAAGTGAAAGTTTATGAGATAAAGAATATAGAAACTAAGAGCAAGGTGGAAGCATTTATATATGAGATAATAAATACCATATCAAGACTTATATGTAGTTTATACGGAGGAAAAGTATGTCAGAGACCATAGATTATACCTATTGTGACAAATTAATAGATGACTTTGAGAAAGTTATTAAAAATCCTATAAAAACTAAGTCTAAAGTATATTACACAGGAGTTGATCTAGGGACTGCTTGTATAGTTATAGCAGTTTTAGATGAGAACTTTAATCCGGTAGCAGGAGCATATAGATATGCTGATGTAGTAAAAGATGGAATGGTTGTGGATTATATAGGTGCTATAAGGATAGTTAGAGAATTAAAAGAAGAGATTGAAAAAAATCTTGGGGTTGAACTTATCTATGCAGCTTCAGCTATACCTCCAGGAACTGGAGATTTAGATTCAGGAGCTATAAAAAACGTTGTTCAAGGTGCTGGATTTGAACTTTCAAACCTTTTAGACGAACCAACAGCAGCAAATGAGGTTTTGAAGATGAAAGATGGTGTGGTTGTTGATATTGGGGGAGGTACTACAGGAATATCCATATTGAATAATGGAAAGGTGGTATATGTAGCCGATGAACCTACAGGAGGAACTCATTTTTCTCTTGTGGTAGCAGGAGCCTACAGAAAGTCATTTGAAGAAGCAGAACTATATAAGAGAGAACCTAAAAATCATAGAGAATTAATAAGCGTACTTAGTCCAGTGATAGAAAAGGTATCTACAATAATATCTAAGCATATCAGGGATTACCAAGTAGATGAAATATCTATAGTAGGTGGAACTTGTTGCTTGGCTGGAATTGAAAATATAATTGAGAAACAAACAGGTGTAAAGGTAAAAAAACCTAAAAATCCAATGTTTGTTACACCTTTAGGCATAGCGTTAAGCTGCAAGCAAGAAGAAATGCAAAGGAGCTAATATGGATATTAGAATAATTAAATCTCCATCTAAGGGAACCTTAGACATTTTAATGAGACGTAAAGGTTCAGGTTCATCTGTAAATGTTGGAAATGTAGATGCAGTAGGACTTCTACAAGGTAAGCTTATAGACATGGTTGTAGCAGCAGACATAGCTGAAAAATCAGTAGGGGTTACAGTTGAAGATATAAGAGGTAGTTGCCCACAAAATATGTTGCTACTTGCAATATTTGGGGATACTGCATCAGTAGAATTTGCAATATCTGAAATAAAAATAAAGCTGGAGGAAGGTAATAAAAGATGCTAACAGCTAAAATAATAGACCATATATGGTCAACAAGAAAAGCAGAATCACTGAATGGACTTAAGTTTATGTTAGTGGAGGTGATTGGAGGAACTAATGCAGGAGAAAAACTGGTGGTGGCGGACATAATCAGTGCAGGAATAGGAGATAGAGTAATAGTTACTGAAGGATCCTCTGCAAGAAGGATGTTAGGCAGCGATGATATACCTGTAGATGCTGTAATAGTAGGAATAATAGATGAAGATTGTAAGGCTTTTGAGGAGTAGGAGGATATTATGAATCTTCTTGATAAAATAAAAGAAGCTGGAATTGTAGGAGCTGGAGGAGCTGGATTTCCAACTCATGTAAAACTAGCTTCAAAAGCTGAATTTATTCTTATGAATGGAGCTGAGTGCGAGCCTTTGTTAAGAGTAGACCAACAGCTGATGGATATCTATGCAGATGAGATAATAAAGGGATTTGAAGCTGCAGGACGTTTAGTTGAGGCAAAAGAGGCAATAATAGGAGTAAAGTATAAACATAAGGAAGTAATTAAAAAATTGAACGAAAGAATTATAGGTTTAGGATTTGAGAATTACGTTAGAGTAGGAGAACTAAAAGACGTTTATCCTGCAGGAGACGAACAGGTCTTGGTTTATGAACTTACAAATAGAGTTGTTCCTGAAATGGGACTACCTATAAATGTAGGTTGCGTGGTTATTAATTCAGAAACGGCACTCAATATATACAATGCACTAAACCATAAGGCAGTGACTCATACCTATATTACGGTGACAGGAGATATAGAAAATCCATGTACTCTCAAAGTACCGGTAGGAACTCCTATTAAACTATTATTGGCAAATTTAGGAATAAATAGTCCAGAAGATTATGGAATAATAGATGGAGGACCTATGATGGGACCTTTACTTAAAAACTTAGATGATGTAGTTACAAAAAAGAGCAAAGGTTATATACTTTTAAAAAAGGAACATACCCTTATTCAAAAAAAGAGCATAACCGAGGAGCAGGCGAAAAAAATTAATAGAGGTTCTTGTGAGCAGTGTAGAATGTGTACAGATTTATGTCCAAGATATTTATTAGGTCATAACCTTCAACCACATAAGATAATAAGAACACAGGCTTATAATATAGATGATTTTAAGGGTCAAAAAACTGCACAATTATGTGTTCAATGTAATCTATGTAATATGTTTTCTTGTCCTATAGGAATATATCCTATGCATGCAAATAACTACTATAGAGGAAAACTGCAAAGTGAAGGAATCAAATATAGTGCGACAGAAACAGAGTTTAAAATAAGGGAAAATAGAGATTTTAGACTTGTTCCTTCAAAACGTTTGATTGCACGACTTGGTCTTTATAAATACGATAGACCTGCTCCCTTAATAGAAAAAGAGTTAGATGTAACAGAAGTAAAAATAGCCACAAGACAGCATGTAGGATCACCTGCTAAGAGTTTAGTTAGTATAGGAGATAGGGTTATTGAAGGTCAGCTTATAGGTGAAGTAGAAAAAGGCTCATTAGGTGCAAACATTCACTCAAGTATAAATGGAATAGTAACAGCTATAAATGAAAATTATATTACCATAAAAGGAGGGATTGAAGTTGGCTAAAGCTATAGGAATGGTAGAATTTAACAGTATGTCAAGGGGAATATTCTCGGCAGATAAAATGCTTAAGGTATCCGAAGTAGATATAGTAACATCGGCGCCAACCTGTCCCGGAAAATATATAGCTATAGTCCATGGAGATGTGGCAGCTGTTGAAGATGCAGTTAAAACAGGAGAGCAGGTAGCTGACGAGTATCTGGTGGACTCAATAATTATACCTAATGTTCATTCTAACGTGTTCCCTGCAATAACTGGAACTACAATGCCAGAGAAAATAAGTGCAGTTGGAATAGTAGAGTCATTTTCTATGGCGACGATGATAATTGTTGCAGATGCAATTCTAAAGGCTGCTACTTTAGAACCTATAGAGTTAAGACTAGGAAATGGACTGGGAGGAAAGGCATTATTTGTATTTACTGGAGATGTGGCATCAGTAGAAGCAGGGATAGAAGCAGGTAAGGAGGTAGCAATAGATAAGAGTTTGTTGGTAAATTCAGAAATAATACCATCACCATCGAAGTTGCTTATATCAAGTTTATTATAACAAATACTTTATAAAAGAAAGGATGTGAAAAAGATGAAAAAGCTTATTTGTCTAAAAGAAATTGAAGCTTTTTGTAAAACAGGTAAAAAGGTATTTTATGTGGAGGGAAGTACCATAATAACGCCTTCAGCAAAAGACTATGCAAAGACTAACTTAATTGAATTTAAAGTTGGGGAATGTTGCGAAACTTCAAATTCTTGTTGCGATGAAAAAATTGACTCTTCACAGCTAAATGCAGATATGATATACAAAGCACTTCAAAAAATCATAAGTACAGGTAATTTGAATGGTTTTGTAGAAAGTTTCATGAAGGAACAAAATTATCTTTGTGAAAAGGATTCATGTGGGTTCAAATTGGTAAGAGGTAAGACGGTAAAGTTGGATGCTCTTGATACAGGAAATCCATTAGATAATGGTAAGGTGTATTATCAAGAGTTAATAAGTTCAAACGATAGTTCACCAATGAATGCAGGTTTTTTAACCATAGAAAATTGTAACTTTGATTGGGATGTTACTATTGATGAAATCTACTATATAGTTGAAGGAACTTTAACAGTAACTATAGACGGAAAGGTATATACAGCATACCCTGGAGATAGCTTGTATGCACCAAAGGGTTCAAAAGTAGCTTGGGGTTCTCCTGATAAGGTTAAAGCCTTCTATGTTACCTACTAATCGGTCATAAGAGCGAAAGGAGGAAGAGTTGAAAGCTATAGGAATGATAGAAACTAAAGGAATGATTGCAGCTATAGAAGGTGCAGATGTAATGTTAAAAACTGCTGATATAAGACTTATAAACAAGAACATAGTAGGTGGAGGTTTAGTTGCAGTAACTATAGAAGGAGATGTTGCAGCAGTAAAAGCATCAGTTGATGCGGCAGTTTCGGCTATTGAAAACTTAGGAAGGTATCTTCTCGTATCTAACCATGTTATCCCAAGACCTACAGAGGACATAGCCATATTTTTTCAAGAAAAAGAAAAGCTAGGTTCCTGTGATTTTTGCGATAGGACACCTTTAATAGAGAAAGAAAAGATAGAAGAAAATGAAGAAAATTTAGAGCAAGTTGTTGAAGGTACTATAGAAGTTGTTAAAGAAATTGAAAAAACTGATTATCAAGATGACTTTGATATAAAAGACTTTTATGATAAAAGTTTAAAAAAAGAGGATCTTGAGAAAATCAGAAAGCATTTCGGAGACCAAAGTGCAATAAGTGTCTTGGGGAAATTAAGTTTATCAGATTTAAGAAGGTTGATAGTGGAATATGAAGAGTTTAAAGGCTTAAATGTTTCTAAGTTAAGCAAAAAAATATTAATAGAAAAGATAATTAGAATAGTCGAATAATGAAAAGGAGGTGATTGATATGGAGATGATAGATAATGACTTACGAGGTATCCAGGAAGCTAGAAATTGTGCTAGACTAGGGGATGTTGCAACTAGAAAACTTGCAGACTACACACAAGAACAGATAGACAGAATTCTTAAAAACATGGTGAGAGTGGCAAAGGCAAATGCCGTAAGTCTTGCAAAAATGGCAGTTGAAGAAACAGGTTTTGGTAAAGTCAAAGATAAGACCTATAAAAATCATATGGCATCTGTAGCCTTATATGAAGAAATAAAAAACATGAAAACTATAGGTATTATCCAAGAGGATCATATAAATCAAGTTATTGAAATAGCAGAACCTATGGGGCTTTTAATGGGGATAGTTCCTTCAACAAATCCAACCTCAACAACAATATTCAAATCTATGATTGCCATAAAATCAAGAAATGCAATTGTTTTTTCAATACATCCGGCAGCACAAAAATGCTCATCAAGAGCAGTACAGCTTATGAATGCAGCAGCAATGGAAGCAGGAGCACCTGAAAATGTAATTCAGTGTCTTTCAATACCGTCTATTGAAGGTGCGAATACTTTAATGAAGTGTGAAGAGGTGAAGATGATAATTGCAACAGGGGGACCAGGAATGGTTAAGGCTTCATACTCAGCAGGTAAACCAGCCTTAGGTGTAGGTGCAGGAAATTCACCAGCCTATATAGAAAGAACAGCAAACATCCCAAAAGCAGTAAGAAATATAATAACCAGCAAGACCTTTGACTACGGGACAATATGTGCTTCAGAACAATCTATAATAGTAGAGGAATGTAACAGAGAAGCAGTAATCCAAGAGTTTAAAAGTCAAGGTGCTTACTTTATGACAAAGGAAGAAACCGACAAGGTATGTGGACTATTGTTTAAGGGTGGACATACTATGAATGCAAAATTTGTAGGAAGATCACCACAGGTGATAGCTAAGGCAGCAAATATAAACATACCTGAGTACACCACTGTATTAATAGGAGAGCAGACAGGCGTAGGAGAAGGAAATCCTCTTTCATATGAAAAATTAACTACTGTATTAGGATTTTATACAGTAAAAGATTGGCATGAAGCTTGCGAGCTAAGTATAAAACTTTTACAAAACGGAATAGGCCATACAATGAGCCTTCATACAGAAGACAGAAACATTGCGATGGAATTTAGCAAAAAACCTGCATCAAGAATACTTGTAAATACCGGAAGTACAATGGGTGGTACAGGCGCAAGTACAGGACTATTAACATCTTTCACCCTGGGTTGTGGAACTTGGGGAGGAAGCTCGGTATCTGAAAATGTAGGACCTATGAACCTTATAAACATTAAGCGAATAGCATATGGAATAAAAGATGTAACTACACTGATATCGTCAGACCCAAGCTTTGACTATCCAGAACTGGAAGATTGTTATTGGGAGGGAAAAAATAGCAGTTCATGTTTTGAACTTCCAAAGATGTCACCAAGCAGAGATTATATATCTACTACAGGTTATAAAGCGCCGGCAGAATATAGTTTTGGAGCATATAAATCTCCATCAGAATATGGAACATCCTCAACAATAAACAAGGTTGAGACACAGTCACAAATCTTGATGTCCTGTGGAAACTGTAATACTGCAGGTAGCTTAGATAAAAAGGATAGTGAGCTACTATGCCCTTGTGGTTCAGGAGAACCTTTAGGAAGATGCTCTACCTGTGGAAGAGCAGAGTTTGTGAACGATGGAATAAACCAAACACAGCTTAAGGATATGATACAAGCTCTAATGGATTCAATGAAAGGGGTATAGTATGACGGAGCAATACGATGCTATTATACAACTTTTGGTGGAAGCAGTGCAGGATGAGTTGAAGAAGACTAAAATAACTCAAAATCAAGAAATTCCAGTTGGAATATCAAATAGACATTTACACTTATCACAAAAAGACAAAGATATATTGTTTGGAGAAGGCTATAACTTCACTAACATAAAAGATTTATCACAGCCTGGACAATTTGCTTGTAAAGAAACAGTAACTATAGCAGGACCGAAAAGTGCCATAGAAAAGGTAAGGATAATTGGACCTGAAAGAAAAGCTACACAGGTAGAGTTATTAAAAGCTGATAGCATAAAATTAGGAATATCATATAATTTAAGACTATCAGGAGATATTTACAATACGTCAGGATTGACAATAATAGGACCAAAAGGTTCGGTACAAATTAATGAAGGGGCTATAGTGGCACAAAGACATATTCATATGACTCCAGTTGATGCAAAAAACTTTAATGTTAATGACGGAGAAATAGTGGATATAAAGGTGGAAGGTGAAAGAGGCGGAATATTCAGCAATGTTATAATAAGAGCAACTGAAATGTCTCAGCTAGAATGTCACATAGACACAGAAGAAGCAAATGCAATGGATTTAAACTCATCATCGAAGGTAAGCATAATTAAAAAGTTTTAAAATTATTAACCATAAATTTTAAAAAATAATAAAAATTAGGAGGAAATTAAAATGGCTAAATATGATGCACTAGGAATGATAGAAACAAAAGGTTTGGTAGGAGCGATTGAGGCGGCAGATGCAATGGTAAAGGCAGCGAACGTATATCTAATAGGTAAAGAGCACGTTGGTGGTGGTTTGGTAACTGTAATGGTAAGAGGAGATGTAGGAGCAGTAAAAGCAGCTACAGATGCAGGGGCAGCAGCAGCACAAAGAGTAGGAGAACTTCTATCTGTTCATGTTATTCCAAGACCACACACAGAAATAGAAGATATAATCCCAAAAAGAAAAGAAGACTAAAAATTCTTTAAAGAGAGATTATAAGAAATAACAAGCTAGTTTATATCTACAAAAGCAGGTTTTACATAACCTGCTTTTGTACTATACTTAACATAGGCAAAACCTATTAAAACATATATAATTATAAAATAAGATTTTATAACATAAGTAAATGGCTTGTTGACAAATTAGGAGGTAAAAAATGAAGGGAATGGAGCTTTCAAAATTATATTATGAAGCCTATGGTAAGCCTATGATAGAATCTAAGTTTTATCAATACAAAAATCATATTGCCATTGGTTTAGTAGGAGAAGGTTCACAATGTTTTGGGTTTGATGACGTATACTCTCAAGATCATGACTTTGAACCTGGATTTTGTATGTGGGTTTCAGGTCTGATTTATAATGAGATAGCCACAAGCCTAAAAAGAGAATATGAGGCTCTACCTAAAAATTTTATGGGGTATGATAATAATATGCAACTGGCAGAAGGTAGGATGGGAGTATTCGAGATTGAAAGTTTTTATCACAAATACACAAACTGTGGATCTACACCAAGAAATATAGTTGAATGGATGAAGATACCAGAACGCTTTTTAGCAACAGCAACCAACGGACAAGTCTTTTTTGATGGAAATGGAGAATTTACCAAAGCAAGAGAAAATCTTTTAAATTTTTATCCTGATGATGTTTTAAAGAAAAAACTGGCATCAAAAACGGCAATAATGGCTCAAGCAGGGCAATACAACTACTTAAGATCTGCTAAAAGACATGATTTACAAGCTTCATACTTTGCTTGTAATGAATTTATAAAAAATGCTCTATCAGCAATATTTTTATTAAACAGACGATATATGCCTTTTTATAAGTGGGCGTTTAGAGGAGCAGAAGAGCTGAGGTTCTTAAAAGAGCCTGTAGAAACTCTTAAAAAATTAACTTTAATACCAGATGAATATGAAAATACTTCAAAGAAATTTGAAATGATAGAATATATATGTTATGAGATAGCAAAGGAATTAAGACTCCAATCATTCTGTAAAACTACAAATAGTTTTTTGGAAAGTCACGCAATAGAACTTATGAAAAGTATTGAAGACCCAAGGATAAGAGCCTTGCACATAATGGCTGACTTTGATTAAAAGGAAGTGTATTAAGATGGAAGTTAATGTAAAAAATGAACTAATAAAAGAGATAATAGCCAAAGAATATGAAATGTTCAACAAGGTAAGAGGACTAGAAGGCAGAGCTCCTTGCCAAGATGACCTAAAATCTTTTTTTGTCATGAGGTACAGCCAACATAACTCATTTAGCGAAGCTACTCTAAAAAGCTACCTAAAAGACCTACATAAAGCAGAATATGAAGGTAGAAACCTTATCACAGAAAAATATGCTTATATGATGGAATTTACAGACCCTTTTTACTACCAAGATATTTTAAAAAATTCTCTCCCAAGCCATAGCATTGAAAAACTTCAGTTAGTTAATGAAATAGTAAAGATTTTAGATGAAGACTTTGAATGGTTTAAGCAAAGATACCCGTTCTTTGCAAAGAAGGGGAGACCAGAAAATACAGAATCTAATGTAGCTACTATCAATATATATAATATAGGAGAACTTAAAACATATTCCTTCGAAACCTTGACTTTATATAAGAAGGATTTGATGGAAGCTAGATATGAAAATAAACCAATAGTAGAAAAAATACAAAATCAAACAGCAATTTTTTACGGTTACAAAAGTGTTAAAGAAGCAGAAAATCATCTAAAAAAAAGGTAAAATTAAAAAAAGGAGGCTTATATGAAACAAGAAGATTATTATTCAATAGGACAAGTAAGTAAAATTGCAAACCTATCAACCAAAGCCTTAAGATATTATGACAAAATAGGCTTAATATCACCGGATAAAGTAGAAGATAATCAGTATAGGTTTTATAGTATGCCTACATTATTATCAGTACCGGTAATAAAATATTACAAGCAGATGGGCTTTAAATTAGATGAGATGAAAAGCTTAGTTGAAGGTAGTACTTACAGTACCTTAGAAAAAGTATTTAGATATAAGATAAAAGAGTTGAAAGCAGAAGAAAGAGAGTTATTTATTAAATACAAATCAGTTAAAGATTGGTATGAACTTATATTAGAGGCAAGAAGTGTAATAGAAAACGGGATAGAAGAAGTATCTGTAAAGTTTCAAAATCAAGAAGAGTTTACGTTTATGAATCAAGAATTCAACAATAATTATATAAGTTCTATAGTAAATATTGAATTTACAAACTTTATAGAGAAAAAAAATAATGCAGTTACCGGACCTGTAATGATATATTTTCCATCATATAAGGATAGGATAGAAGGAAGAGCCAAATCTATAAAAATGGTTCAAAAAACCATAGAAAATCATGGTGAAAAAAACACTATTAAACTTGGAGGTAACTTGGTAGTATCCTGCTATCATATAGGATCTCATGAAAGCATAAACAAGGCCTATGAAAAAATCACAAAATGGGTAAAAGAAAAGGGTTATAGACTAGGGGACTATAGCATAGAAAGATATGTTACAGACTATTGGACCACAAAAAATACAGATAATTTTGTCACGGAAATAATAATTGAAGTAAAAAAAGGGATGGAGTAACTGAATGTTATGTAATATTAAAATATCCTAATACTTATATAAACTTAAATAGCAAGTCTTCAAATAGAAGAGCTTGCTATTTTTAAAGCTATCTATTATACAAAAATAAGTGAAAGTTTAATCGAGTAAAAAATTACATTTTAGATGATTTTTCTCCACAAACTTTCATGGCTTCCATAATTGCTGACCTAAAGCCTTTCTCTTCCAGCTTAGCAACAGCTTCGATGGTTGTACCCCCAGGAGAGCAAACCATATCTTTAAGCTCTCCTGGATGCTTACCTGTATCCATTAAAAGCTTAGCGCTTCCAAGCACTGCCTGAGCAGCAAACCTATAAGCCTTATCCCTTGGAAGTCCTTGAAGTACACCAGCATCCGCCATAGCCTCTATAAACATAAATACATAAGCAGGAGATGAACCGCTTACAGAAACTACAGCATCAAATAAATATTCATCAATTTTTTCAACTAAACTAAAGGTTTCTATTATTTTAATAAGTTTTGATAGTTCTTCTTCAGTTATATAATCGTTAGGACAAATAGCAGTAATACCTGCCCCAACTAAGGCAGGGGTATTAGGCATAGTTCTAAGTATCTTAACCTTTTTATTGAAAAGGGATTCTATATGTTCTATGGTTTTCCCAGGTGCTATGGTTACAATTATTGTATTTTCATCTACAACAGAAGAGATTTCTCTAATAACTTTTTCATACATATTAGGTTTAATAGACAAAAAAATCACATCACCCTTAGTAGCTACCTCCTTATTATCCTGACTTATATTTATATTATAGATAGTTTTTGCGGACTCTAAGGTAGGAAGATAATCATCGCTGGCAATAATATTATCAGCAGATATAAGGTTAGAATTAATAATCCCTCCTATCATAGCCTTTGCCATATTTCCACAACCAATAAAACCTATATTCATACTAACTTCTCCTTTAAATTATACTTAAATATATATATACTATCATATCATAGATATTTAGCCATATGTATATTTTTAAAGTTAAAATAAATATTTTAAGGAGAAGGATACTAGAATATATAATAAAAAGAGGTAGAGGGTTTTATATCCCACTCTACCTTTAACTAAAAATTGTTTCTATATAAATTTTAGCATTAGATTTATAAACTGTCGTATGAGTTTATTTATGGTAGGCTTCATTATTTTTTATCTTGAAAGCTCTGTAGATCTGTTCCAAAACCATTATCCGAAAAAGTTGGTGGGGAAAGGTCAACTTACTAAAAGCAAGTTTAAAATCTCCTCTAGACTTAACCTGTGGAGATAGACCAGTGCTTCCGCCTATAATAAAGACCAGACTACTTTTGCCTTCAAGGCCATAACCATCTATTAGCTTACTTAATTCCACAGAGTTAAGGCTCTTGCCATCTAAGTCCAGCACTATTACAGTATCTGTAGATTTAATTTTAGCAAGGATGCTTTGTCCTTCAAGTTCTCTTGCTTTTTCCTCTTCTTTTTCTGAGGGATTTTCTTTTAATTTAGCCTCAGGCAGTTCTAAGATTTCAAGCTTAATAAAGCGATTAAGCCTTTTTTCATACTCTTTTTGAGCAGCTCTTAAATAGTCTTCCTTTAGCTTACCTACGGTTATTAGCCTTATATTCATATAACAAGTTCCACCGGACAGTGATCTGAACCAAGTACATCCATGTGAATCTTAGCACCTTTGAGCTTTCCTTCTAGCCTGTTAGATACTACAAAATAGTCAATTCTCCAGCCTGTGTTCTTTTCTCGGGCTCTAAATCTATAGGACCACCAAGAGTAAACCTGTTCTAAATCCGGATAAAAAAACCTAAAGCTGTCAGTAAAACCTGACGCCAAAAGCTCTGTAAATTTGTTTCTTTCCTCTATAGTAAAACCTGCATTTTTGGTATTTGTCTTAGGATTTTTAAGATCGATTTCTTTGTGAGCAACATTTAAATCTCCGCAGACAATAACAGGTTTATTAGAATCTAATTTAAGAAGGTAAGCTCTAAATTCGTCCTCCCAAGTCATTCTATAATCAAGTCTTTCCAATTCGGACTTTGAATTAGGAGTATATACAGTAACAAGATAAAAATCCTTATACTCAGCAGTTATAACCCTTCCCTCTTGATCATGCTCATCAAGGCCTATACCATAGCTTATAGATAGGGGCTCTTCTTTAGTGAATAGGGCAGTGCCGGAATATCCTTTTTTCACAGCGCAATCCCAATAGTGGTGATAGCCTTTTTCCTTAAGAAAATCTGTAAGTTTTTCAGGGATTTGTTCTTTTTGTAGTTTGGTTTCTTGTAAACACATGAAGTCAGGAGTTTCAGCTTCCATAAATTCTAAAAAGTTTTTATCTAAAACAGCACGTAGTCCGTTTACATTCCAAGAAATAAATTTCATATTTCACCTCTTTATTAAATTTTTATATAGGTATATAATAGTAGATAAGTACGGAAAAGTAAAGAGAAGGACTACTTAAAATATGATTTAATTAGTTTGGCATAAAATATAAGGAGGGTACTATGGAATTTGAAAAGGTAGTAAGTTTAAGACAGAGCGTAAGAAAATTTAAGGAGGACAAAGTTCCAAGAGAGGATTTATTAAAGATGGCAGAGCTGGCAGGGAAAGCCCCTTCTGGTAAAAATATTCAAAACTGGCACTTTGTGTTTGTAGAAGACCAAGAAAAGAAGGATAAAATTGCAAAAACAATAATAGAAAAGGCTACTTGGATAGGAGAAAATGCTGCAAAGATAGATAAAGAAAAAGGAGAAAAGTTTATTAAGTTTGTGAATAACTTTACCTTATTTTTTACAAAAGCACCTGTTTTGGCAGTGGTATATACTACGGACTATCGTTCTTCAGGAACTTTTGAATTAGAGATGTTTGACAAGGGAGAATCTGTAATAAAAGAAATGGAAAAGCGTAATCCAGGGATGCAAAATCTTGGAGCAGCTATGGAAAATTTTAGTCTGGCAGCAGTGGATATGGGCTATGGAAGTTGTTGGCTGACATCTGCAAATTATGCTTGTAAAGAGATAGAAGCTCTCCTAAAAGAAGAGTATGGCTTTGAAAAAGAAGGATATTATATGGGAGCGTTATTGGCATTAGGAAAGATAGAAGGAGATCCAAAATCTCCACCAAGAAAACCTGTTGAAGATATAGTTAGTTTTTTATAAAAAATACAATAGAGTAGTATAGAATTTTAGATAATCAAAGATAGATGAATTTGCTTGGATTTTTACCATAGGATAATTAAAAAATAGTTTATGGAGGTCATAAATGAATAGAGATTATATATACCATAGTTTTACAAGAACTTTATGCTCAAACTGTGGGAAATTGATTGATGGTAAAATTATATATAATGATAAGGGCGTTTTTATTTTAAAAAATTGCTGTAATTGTGGGGAACATATTGAAATACTAGAGGAAGATTATAACTATCACCTTCAAAAATTTCGGTATGATAAACAAGGAACAATATGCACTATTCAAAATGAGCAAAGTAAAGGTTGCCCCTATGATTGTGGCTTATGTGAAAATCACGATCAACATACTTGTATCGGCTTGATTGAAATAACAAAACGTTGTAATTTAAATTGCCCGATGTGTTACGCTAAAAGTGGAGAGTTGTTTGATTTAGAACTTGATATAATAGAAAAAATGATGGATTTTTATATGGAAGCAGAAAACGGAAAAGCAGAAATATTGCAAATTAGTGGTGGCGAGCCTACATTACATAAAGATGTAGTTAAAATTATTGAAATGGCTGTTAATAAAGGTTTTAAGTATGTTATGTTGAACACTAATGGTATTAGGATTGCTAATGATGAGGACTTTGTTAAGCAACTCTCAAATTTTAGAGGTGGTTTTGAGGTATATTTACAGTTTGATGGCTTTGACAGTAAAGTACATTCAAAATTGCGTAATAATGATTTGACAGAAATAAAAAAACAGGCGATTTTCAACTTGAACAAATTTAATATACCAACTACTCTTGTTGCAACAATTGAAGATGGAATTAACGATAACTTATGTGGTGAAATTTTGGTTTATGGTATGAAACAAAAATGTGTTCGTGGTGTTAATTTTCAGCCTATTAGTTACTATGGAGATGAAAAACCTAATCTTGAACGAGTTACTCTTTCAGGAATACTAAAAAAAATAGAAAAGCAAACCAATAAGTTAATTAATATTTCTGATTTTATTCCTTTACCATGTAACGTAGAAAGGGTTGCTATTACTTATTTGTTTAAGGATAAAAAAGGATTTATTCCTATTACTCGCAACAATGACTTAACTAAGTTTAAAGATTTAATTGGAAGCACATTTGCTTTTACAGTTGAGGACACTTTAAAAGAATTTAATGAAAATAGTAAAATATTTAACGTTCAAGGCTGTTGCGATTTTATAAGTGATATTAAAAAATTTCTTCCAGCAAATTTTATATTAAAGTCCAAAGAAGAAAAAATGAAATTTGTAGATGAAAATACTTTCAGAATAAGTGTTAGCTCCTTTGTGGACAAATATAATTTTGATATGAAGTCTATTCAAAAAGAATGTGTGCACATAATTACACCTGATTTAAAGAGAATTCCATTTTCTGCTTATAATATGATACATAGGAGAGTTTGATATGATCTCCTTATCTTTAAGTAGTATTTTGTCTAGGATTATTACATTATCTGTTGTTTCTGTATTTGTAGCAATTGCGGTTGATTTTATTAAATACAATGGAGTAAAAACATTTAAAAAAAGTAAACGCTCAATAGTTGCAACAGGAACGATGACTATGTTTTTTTTAATATATTATTTGATTTTAATTTTACAATTTGGAACTGTTCGTGTATATAATCCTAATATTGACGGTAGTATTTTTATTTTTGGGCCAATGGTAATGGAAAGTACCGCAATATTTTTGGGATTGATAGGCACTTTAATGATAGCGGTTGGGGCGGCCATTAATATATTAGGGCGATTACAATTAAAAGAAAACTGGGCTAATCATATTAAAATATATGAAGAACATAGCCTTGTCAATTATGGAATTTATAAATTAGTTCGCCACCCTCTGTATGCTTCAATTATGCTTATGCTTTTTGGAGGAAGTATTGCTTATAGAAACTGGGTAAGTTTTTTATTAATTCTATTTATTTTTATTCCGTTTATGTATTACCGTGCAAAGCAAGAAGAAATGTTATTAGAAGAAGAATTTGAAGAATATAAAGAATATAAAAGAACGGTTGGAATGTTTTTTCCTAAGTTTATAATAAGGGATAGGGGGTGATTAAATGGCACAATTTAAACCAGCAACAATATCTAAAGGTGGTTTTGCATTTTGCAGAATAGTTGTAGCAGGGCTTTTATGGCTTAGTATACTTTTGCAATTAAAGTGGCTTGTAATAATTGTGTTCCTAATTATGTTATTTTCAGCAATTTTAAAAGTAGAAAAAGCACCATTAATTTTACTTTATAAATATACTATTGATAAAATAATTAATAGTGAAAATGTAATTGTTGATGAAAAAGGTATTTTTGTCTCACACTTAGTTGGGGCGATATTTTCTTTAATATGTGTTGTTCTCCTTTACTTTGGGAATTCAGTAACAGCATGGATTATTTCAGGTTTGTTTGCAATACTACAAACTTCTGCCGCCTTTGGTTTTTGTTCTGCGTTAAAGTTATACACTTGTATGACCAGTGGAAATTGTTGTCGTGTAGGGAAATTTGCAAAGAAGGTGAAAGATAAGTGCTAGACATTCATAATAGATTGTATGGGAGTGAATCAATTTATATATTAGGAATTCCAGCCTATTCATTTTTTGTTGGTTTAGGAATAATTGTTGGGTTGTTATATTACTTTTTAACACTAAAAAAAGAAGGAAGTGTAAGCGAAGGAGCAGTGAAAATTGTTTTTTCAGGAATTATTTTTGGTATTATAGGTTCAAAAGTACCTTTATTATTAGAAGGACAATCTTTAATAGAAGTTCTTTATGGAAAATCAATTATTGGGGGTCTTTTAGGAGGAATGTTTGGAGTAATTGCTGTAAAAAAAGTTCTTGGGATAAAATTAAAACTTGGAAACGTTATTGCACCATCTGTAGCCATTGGAATGGCAATTGGTAGATTAGGTTGTTTTTTTAACGGTTGCTGTTATGGGGTAGTTGCCCCTTGGGGTTTTAATTTTGGGGACGGATTTTTACGTTTACCAAATCAGCTTTTCGAATCAGTCTTTCATATAACTGCATTCATTTTACTTGTATATTTTAAAAACAAAGTGAAAACTCCTGGTATACTTTTCAAAACTTACTTGTTAGGTTATTTTATATTTAGATTTTTGATAGAATTTATAAGGGAAAATCCTGTTGTTTTTTGTGGTTTAACAATCTATCAGTTAATATGTTTGCTAGGATTGATTTATATAACAATAATTTTGTGGAAGGTGAAGAAAAATGAGCGAAAACAATTGGAATGATGATATTAGCGAAAAACCTAAAAAAAATCCGTTTAAGGAAATGAAATTCTATATTGCTTATGTGATTACAGTATTAACACCAGTAGCAATAGCTATTACAACTAATATGAACGTATGGCTTATGATGATTTTTATAATCTGTATACCTTATATTTTAGTAGGCTTAGTTATTTGGGCAATTTTAAGAAAAAAAAATCGTTCTATTGCGCTTGGGATTCTATTTGGAAGTATCACCCCTTTTATAGTAGTGTTTTTATTTACTGGTGGGTGTGGATTATTTATGTTTTAACGTAGGATTTGTATGATTAATAGAGTTTCAACAATAAATTATGAAATATTGATATCAAATATTTTTTGATTTCCTAAATCTTTTTTTCGACAGATTTCGCAATTTTTAAAATTTCATTGACGGGTGATTGTCCTTCTATTGAGAACCGATATCCATCCATGTCTCTATGGAAATCAATATCTATTACCGGGATATTGGCTTGTTAGATAATATCGTCGAGCAGCTGGAAGAACAAGAGATACCTTAAATATCAATAGAAGTAGTATAAACGGCAATCGGCAGACAGTGAATATTCACCGTCTGCCGATACATAATGCCCACTTCACCACAGTGAAGGTTTTTTTGTTTTTATTGCATCAAAAGGAAAAAGAAAAAATTATTATTATTAAAACTGTTCACATATATATTAGCACATATAAATGGAAATTACCACAAATTTTTATGTAAAAGTGGAAATAAAACTATTAGAATGTATATTTGACAGTTCTCAGTAAAAGTGATACCATAAAAAAAATGTGTTTTTTATGGTATCACTTTTATTTTTTAATTAGGCGGAGGTGTATTATGATTAAAATGAAAAGAGCGTTATTATGAAAAAATATTATGTATGGCCTACAGTTTTAGTATTTTTAATATTTGCGAGCATCAGTCTTGCGAACCTTAAATATGATATTGATTTATATCGTTTTAAATTGGTTCTGTGTATTATTTACAACATATTTATGTTAACTTTAATTTTTTATCGAAAAAAATTTAAATTTGATAAGCCAGAAATTATAGATATGGCACTGTCTATGTTTGTAAGTCTAATGTATATTATAGCATAATCAAAATCATTTTAATAAAATTTATTAAATATAAGGACAACAAGAGAAAAAATATCATATATAAGATAATCTTCATTATTTCTCATGATGATACTCCTGCTACTATGGTGAATAAAGCCTTACGCTTAAATTCATAGTATTGATAGGAGCTAAGGGAGAATCAAAGATAAGAAGGAGAAGACTTTATCAATACTAGGGGAGTAGGTTCAATGGAATTTACTTCCCTAGTTTTTATTTATAGTAGGTTAAAAAAACACATAAAGAAGTAGTTCGCTTAATATATGAAGAAATTAAATTTTATTAAAGTTATTTACAAATATATCGAACTACGATATAATACATATATCGCACTTCGATATATTTTTCTGTTAAGGAGATAGTTATGGATGGAAAGTTAAAAAGAATATATGTGCCAATGTCTGAAACTGCATTTTACATCTTATTTTGCTTGCAAGAACCTCAACATGGTTATGGTATTGGGCAACAGGTGGAAGCAATTACCAAGGGGGAAGTCATTATAAGTCCCGGAACTATGTACGGAACTTTGGCAAAGATGGAGAAGGATGGACTTATAAGGTTTGTTCAGGAGATAGAAAAAAGAAAGATTTATGAAATTACAGAGCTTGGAAATGAAATTCTGCAGTTAGAATTAAGACGAATTAAACGTATATATGAAAACAGTATGGGAGGAAAGTATAATGGTTGATATGAAAAGAAAAATTAAATTTTTTACAGTTGCTGATTATAATGAGGAAGCTGATTGGCTTAGAAAACAGCACAATGATGGATGGAAATTAAAGAAAATGACTGCACCTTGTTTTTTTACCTTTGAAAAATGCCAGTCGGAGGATGTCATTTATCAACTGGATTACGAGAACGAAAAAGTAACAGAAGAGTATGTACAAATATTTAAAGATTATGGTTGGGAATACTGTGGTTCTTGTATAGGATGGAACTATTTTAGAAAACCTGTAAGAGAGATGGAAAATGAGAAAGAAAAGGAAATATTTTCTGATGCTCAATCAAAGGCATCTATGATTGAGAAGGTATTAAAAACAAGGATTCTTCCTTTGGTGATAATTTTTTGTACTTGTATTATTCCACAGCTTACTATACTTAGAATTGATAATATTTGGATGACGGGATTTTTTGGTCTATTTGCTGTTATTTATATATATATTTTTCTACATGTAGGGCTAAAGTTAATAAAAATAAAAAGGGAGATGGGAAAATGAAATTATGTAAAGGCTTAAAGAGAGAGAACTGTCATATGAAAAATAAGTATGTGCCTATAGCAATGTGGTTTTTGATTATTTCAATAGTTTTAAATAAAATTTCTGTTAATAATAATTATATAGATTTTGTAAGCGGAGCAACAAACGGACTTATGATAGGGATATTGTTGATGGGTATTTATAGTAATAGAAAAAATGAGAGAAAAAACGACTGAGCTGGTATTGTGTAATGTGTAAAAAAATCTTTGAATAAAAAAACATCTCAACCTTTAAAAAAGCTGAGATGTTTTTTGCTGTTGGACAGTTATTATAATTATAAAATAATAGGCTTATGAAAGTTGTATATTTTCTATATTAACCTTAGTATAATCAGCATTACGAGTTGTTATTAACTCAAAATATGTTTTGTCTGCTTCTCGAAATACTAATGTTTGGTCAGCATCAAGGTTAATGATAATATCTTTATCAATTTTATTAAGTCTTTTATCAAATAGGATTTCCAGTAGTGTAATATCATTTTCGGTAAATGTTCCGTTACAAATAATTTTTGATATTTTTTCGATTCCATTATCTGATGAATTAGGTACCATATATTGTTCCATAAAATTACGTGCAGCATCATCTTTCATTTGCTGAAATCCAATTTGAAATGATGTTTTTTCAAAAAATGGAATATAGCAGTTTTTCCATGGCATTACTTTTGTAAAAAGTTTAAAAAACCATTTAAATTTGAGAAACTCTGGTTTTGTAACAGCAATGCCACGATTATTTAACTCGCTATACAGTTTTTCAATATCTTCAACGTCAAGCATCAAACAAATCAATCCACGATGATTTTCGTTATACATTTTAGCCCAGTCCATTTTCCAATCGCAGTTATTTTTCTTTTTAACATAGACTAGTTCAAAATATTCTTTACCTATCCAAATGTTGGATACTTTAAAGCCAGATGTTTGCTTTCCCCACTTAGGCATATATGGGAATCCAGCACTCCTTATGCTTTCAATAACTTTATCATCATTTTGGTATTTTTTATCAATATTTACCACAAGGTGATCAATTTTCATTACATTTCCTCCAATACTTAAATAACCCCCAAAGTAGATATGTGAAACATTCAATCTACTTTGGGGATTTTATTTTGTTGATAAATATACTGTTTATCTTTTACTTGACGATATAAACTTTTGTAGTTGCGTTATATGCTGGATTATAACACTCTGAGTGAGAGTTTACAAATACGTCTATCTTATTTCCTTTAATAGCACCGCCTCTATCATCAACAGTTCTATAACCTACGCCTTCAATATAAAGCTTTGTTCCTATTGGAAATTGTTTTGATGCAGCTACTGTAACACCAGCAGTTGCTTTTCGTCCTGATGAGGTTTGTGTTCCCCAACCTTCACTACATGATTGACAAGGGCAGTAGCCTGTCAGTTTAAAGTTACCTACATAAGTCATTTCTTTTGAATTGCCTGTAGTTTTTTCTGTTGAGTTGGTTTTTTCTGATACTGGTTTTGATAAACTTTCTAGTGTTTCCATTGATGTTTGATAGATTTCTATCTCTTCATTAGCTTTTTCGATTTCAAGTTTCGTAGCTATAATTTCATCATCTGAAAGAGTATTTGTAGCTAAAAGATCATCTAAGTTTTGAACCTTTAATTCTAATTTGCTTATATTATCATTCATAGCACCAAATTGTGCTGTGTAATCTCCAAAAACGCCTATAGTTCCTATTGTTAATACTACTGTCATTATAAGCATAACGCCTAATATTCTTTTCATATTTTCCTCCTTGAATTTTAGTGGACAAAACTTAGTGTAACCTATTTTTTTGCTTTTGTCAATTTTTTGTAATTAATTTTTTTGTTTTTTGTTACTTTTTGTTTTCTTTTTTGTAATAATTGACCTTTTTAGAATGATTTCATATTGCTTGGGAAATTTAAAATTTTAGGATAAGGAAATATTTAGTTATGTTTCGTCTAGAAAATAAAATTTTGGGAAGTTATTTACGGTAGTTGTTTAGTTGATATTATTTTTTTGTAATATTTATTTTTTATTGGGTTGTGTTTATTTGTATTAAATCTAATATACCCCCATAGTTTGAGGGGGTAATTGTATTTTTTATAGGTTTTTTTGCTTCTTTTAATGAAGCTATTAATTTTTTACTGTGTATTTTATAGGTTTTATGGTATTATATATAAGGAGGGATATGTATGAAAACTGTTAAGATAGATACGGAATATATTAAGTTAGATCAGCTACTTAAGCTTGCTAATGTGGCAGGCAGTGGTGGGCAGGCAAAGATAATGATAATGTCCGAGGATGTTATGGTTAATGGGGTTATTGAAACTCGTAGAGGCAAGAAACTCAGACATGGAGATATGGTTGAAGTGGATGGAGAGAAAATATGTATATCCAGCAACTTGATTTAGGTTCTTTTAGGAATTATGGTCTTGAAAGTGTAAGGTTCTCTAAGGGGATAAATATTATAGTAGGAGATAATGGTCAGGGCAAGACAAATCTTTTGGAAGCTATTTACCTATTGTCGATGGCTCGTTCTTTTAGGACGTTAAGGGATAAGGAGATGATAGGGTTTTCTAAGGGGAGTTTTGAGGTTGCAGGGCAGATTGTTTCTAATGATAGGGACTATAAAATTCAACTAAGGGTAGGTCATGAGCTTAAGAAGGCTATAAAGGTTAATGAAGTGCCTATTTCCAGTTTGGACGAGTTGCTAGGGATATTTAATGTGGTAGTTTTTAGTCCTGAAGATCTTAACTTGGTTAAGGGTTCTCCTAAGGAGAGGAGAAGTTTTTTGGACAGAGGAATTGCCCAGATTAAACCTAGTTATTATAATTTGCTTAGGGACTACCATAAGGTTTTGTTGCAGCGAAATGCTTATTTAAAGCAGGGGGCTGTGGATGAGGCTTTGTTAGAGGTCTATGATGAGAATCTTAGCAGGTTTGGATTCAAGATATCAACAATTAGAGCTGATTTTGTGGATAAAGTTTCTCAGATTAGCAGGGAATATCATAAAGAGATTTCATCTAATAGGGAGGAACTTAGCATTTTGTATGATAAGAATATAAAAGCTAATAGTATGGATGAGTATTTTATGATTTTAAAAAAGTATAGGCGTGAGGATATTTTTAGGGGAGCTAGTTCTAAGGGAATACACAGAGATGATTTGAGCTTAACTATAAATAATATGGAGCTTAGAGATTATGGCTCTCAAGGACAGAAGCGTTCGGCTGCTATTGCTATGAAACTGTCGGAGATTGAACTGATTTTTAGGGAAAGGCAAGAATATCCAGTGGTTTTGCTTGATGATATTTTTTCGGAGTTAGATCAAAATAGACAAAAACGTCTTTTGGAAACTATTGGAAAGGCACAGACTTTTATTTCAACAGCAGAGGAATTGCCTTTTGATATGGATTACAATAGGATTTATATAGATGATGGTAAAATTATGAATCAGGAGGGAGTTTTGTAATGCAAAATGATGAGAGAGACCAGATTATAGAAGAGATTTTGGATAAGGATGTTAAGGAAGAGATGGAGATTATCGAACTTGGGGATTATGAGGAAGAGGTTCATCTTGATGGAGAGCAAGTGCGTGAAGAGAAAAATATGCACGAGTATGGGGCAGATCAAATTCAGGTGCTTGAAGGTTTAGAACCTGTTCGTAAAAGACCTGGTATGTATATCGGTTCTACAGGACCTAAGGGACTGCACCACTTGGTTTATGAGGTTGTGGATAACGCTATTGACGAGGCTTTGGCAGGGCATTGTACAGATATTCAGGTGTATATCCTTGAAGGAAATGGCATTAGGGTTATTGATAATGGTCGAGGTATACCTGTAGAGATACACCCTAAAACAGGAAAATCTACTGTTGAAACAGTACTTACTGTGCTTCATGCAGGTGGAAAATTTGGGGCAGGTGGATATAAGGTTTCCGGAGGACTACATGGAGTAGGGGTATCTGTTGTTAATGCTCTTTCGACTAAACTAAAGGCTACTGTAAAGCGTGATGGTAAGGTTCACGAGATTACTTTTGCTTATGGAAATGCTCAGGGTGATTTAAGAGTAGTTGCAGACACTGAAGACACAGGTACTATAATTGAGTTTCAACCGGATCCTGATATATTTGAAGAGGTTGTATTTAAGTATGATACTTTGGAATATAGGCTTAGGGAGTTGGCTTTCTTAAATAAGGGTATAAGGATAAGTCTTGAGGATCAAAGGGAAGGGCATGAAAAGACTAAGGAGTTTTACTATACAGGAGGTCTTATTGAGTTTGTAAAGTATCTTAATAAGAATAAGTCTAAGATTCAAGAGGATATCATATATTTTGAGAAAAATATAGAAGAATATAAGGTAGAGATAGCTATGCAGTATACAGATTCATATGTGGAAAATATATATTCTTATGCTAATAATATTAACACCATTGAAGGTGGTATGCACCTTACTGGGTTTAAAAATGCTATAACCAAGACTATAAATGAGTATGCTAAGAAACAAAATTTTATTAAGAAGCAGGAAGATTCTCTTACAGGTGAGGATATTAGAGAGGGTTTAACGGCTATAATTTCCGTTAAGCTTCCTGATCCACAGTATGAGGGACAGACAAAGACTAAGCTTGGAAATCCACCTGTTAGGTCTATTGTTGAACAGGCTTGTAGCGAGTATATGTCTGCCTTTGTTGAAGAGAATCCTGCAAGTGCAAGGATTATTATTGATAAATGTCTTAGGGCTCAAAGAGCAAGGGAGGCAGCTAAGAAGGCAAGGGAGTTGACTAGAAGAAAGTCTGTGCTAGAATCCACTGCACTTCCAGGAAAGTTGGCAGACTGTTCAGAGAAAGATCCGGCAAAGTCCGAAGTTTATATAGTAGAGGGAAACTCTGCGGGAGGTACTGCGAAGAGTGGTCGTGATAGAAAGACTCAGGCTATATTGCCACTTAGAGGAAAGATTCTTAATGTGGAGAAATCAAGGCTTGATAAGATTCTTTCTTCTGAAGAGATAAGAAATATGATAACAGCCTTTGGTTGTGGTATAGGTGATGAGTTTAATGAGGAGAAGCTTCGTTATCACAAGATAGTAATAATGACCGATGCGGACGTTGACGGTGCGCATATTAGAACCTTGCTATTGACCTTTATGTTCAGATATATGAGACCACTTATAGAGAGAGGTTTTGTTTATATTGCTCAACCACCTCTTTATAAGGTTTCTAAGGGGAAGAAGGAAGTTTATGCTTATAATGATGTAGAGTTAAATAGGGTTCTTGAGGAGTTTGGAAGATCTAATAATCCGAGCATACAACGTTACAAAGGACTAGGGGAGATGAATGCTGAGCAGCTTTGGGACACTACTATGGATCCTGCTACTAGAACTTTGTTAAAGGTTACAGTGGATGATATGTCTGCGAGTGATGATACTTTTTCTATGCTTATGGGAGATAAGGTAGAACCAAGAAGAGATTTTATAGTTGAAAATGCTAAATATGTTAAGAATTTGGATATATAAGATATTAAACCTATAAAATTTTATAAAGGAGGTTAAGAATGGATCAGATTATTGATAAAATATTAGATAGAGAGATAAAAAAAGAGATGGAAGAGTCTTATATAGACTATGCTATGAGCGTAATTGCTGGTAGAGCTCTTCCGGATATTAGAGATGGGCTTAAACCTGTTCATAGAAGGATTCTTTTTGCCATGGGAAAGATGGGACTTACGCCAGATAAGGGCTACAGAAAGTCTGCTACAGTGGTTGGAGAAGTTTTAGGTAAGTATCATCCCCATGGAGATGTATCTGTTTATGACGCTATGACTAAGATGGCTCAAGATTTTTCTATGCGTAATCCTTTGGTAGATGGCCATGGAAACTTTGGTTCTATAGATGGTGATGAGGCTGCAGCAATGCGTTATACAGAGGCGAGGATGAGTAAACTTGCCCTTGAAATGCTAAAGGATATTGAGAAAAATACTGTAGATATGATGCCAAACTTTGATGAAAGAGAGAAAGAACCGATAGTCTTACCTGCAAGATACCCTAACTTATTGGTAAATGGTAGTAATGGTATTGCAGTAGGTATGGCAACTTCAATCCCTCCTCATAATCTTGGAGAAGTGATAGATGCAGTAGTGGAAATGATAGATAATAAAGAGGCTGACTTGGAGGAAATAATAAGTCATATTAAAGGACCGGACTTTCCTACAGGAGCAACCATCCTAGGCAAGGCAGGGATGATGCAGGCATATAGAACCGGTAGAGGCAAGGTGGTTCAAAGGGCTGTAGCAGAAATCGATGAGTTGCCAAATGGAAAGCCACAGATTATAATCACGGAGATTCCATATCAGGTAAATAAGGCAAGACTTGTGGAGAAAATAGCCGACCTAGTAAAAGAAAAACGTATAGATGGGATTACCGACCTTAGAGATGAGTCTGATAGAAATGGAATTAGAATAGTAATTGAGCTTAGAAAAGATGTAAATGCCAATGTGTTACTTAATAACCTATATAAGTATTCACAGCTTCAACAGGTATTTTCTATTATAATGCTTTCTATTGTAAATGGAGAGCCAAAAATACTAAACCTTAAAGAGATGTTAAGTTATTACTTGGAACATCAGGTAGAAGTAATAAAACGAAGAACAGAATTTGATCTTAAAAAGGCAGAGGACAGAGCTCATATTTTAGAAGGTTTGCTTTTGGCAATAAATAATATTGATAGGGTTATAAAGATTATTAGAGAGTCCTATCAAGATGCAGGAGAAAAGTTGATGGAAACCTTTGGCTTTACAGAAATACAAGCAAAGGCAATTCTTGATATGCAACTAAGAAGACTTCAAGGTCTTGAAGGAGAAAAGTTAGAAGCGGAATATAATGACCTTAAACTTACGATAGAATATTTAAAATCTATCCTAGAGTCAAGAGATGAACAGCTTAAAGTTGTTAGAGAAGAAATCATAGAGGTTAAAGAAAAATATAATAGCCCAAGAAGAACTCAAATATTGGAATCAGAAGATGAAATAGATATTCTGGAACTTATTGAGGACGAAGAGGTGGCAATAACCCTTACCCACTTGGGCTATATTAAGCGTGTGCCTATTGATACCTATAAGGCGCAAAAAAGGGGAGGAAAAGGAGTAAGTTCCATTACTACAAGAGATGAAGATTTCGTAGAAAAAATAACTTTAACCTCCAATCACCAAAAAATAGTACTACTTACAAATATGGGTAGAGTATATAGATTAAATGCTTACGAAATACCACAGTCTTCAAGAACAGCAAAGGGTACAAATTTAATAAATTTAATTCCAATTGAAAAAGATGAAAAAGTTACTTCTATGATATCTGTATCAGATAGAGCAGATGATGAAATGCTTGTAATGTGTACAGAGCATGGAATAATTAAAAAGACGTACCTTGGAGAGTTTAGAAAGTCTAATAGAAATGGACTAAAGGCTATATCATTAAGAGAGGATGATAAATTGGTTTCTGTACAGATAACTGATGGAAATAATCCTTTGATTGTAGTTACTAGAGAAGGTAAATGTATAACTTTTGATGAAAAAGATATAAGAACATCAGGAAGAACCTCTATGGGAGTCCGTGCAGTTAGATTGAACGATGAGGATAGGGTAGTAGCTATGGAAGTAGCAGAAGATGGTAAGGATATGCTAGTAATATCGGAAAAAGGATATGGGAAAAGAACAGCTGTAGAAGAATACAGAGTACAATCTAGAGGTGGAAAAGGTTCAAAAACCTATAAGATATCTGAAAAAACTGGAGCGTTAGCAGGCGCAAAAATTGTAGCAGAAGATGAAGAAATTATGATAATTAATACCGATGGAACCCTCATAAGAATGAAGGTAGCAGAGATTTCAAGATTAAGCAGAGTAACTTCAGGAGTAAGATTAATGAAGACTCAAGATAGTAGTATAATATCTTTTGAAAAAATTGCTGCAGAAGATGAGGAACAAGAAGAATAGCAGTTAGGAGAAAGACATATAATGGCAAAAGAAATAGAAGCAAAGATGCAAAGTAAGACCAATGACTTAGGAAGGGATAAGATAAGCACTCTTTTAGCTAAGTTAGCAATACCAGCTATTGTAGCCCAACTTGTAAATATTCTCTATAATATTGTAGATAGGATATTTATAGGGCAGATGGCAGGTGGAGAATTGGCAATGGCAGGAGTAGGAGTAGCTTTTCCTATAATCATACTAATCTCTGCCTTTAGCTGTATGATAGGTATGGGTGGAGCTCCTCTTGTGGCAATTCAAATGGGAAAAGCAGACAAAGATGGTGCTGAAAAAATAATGACTAACAGCTTTAGCTTACTTTTAATAACAGCCATAATCTTAACAGTGGTATTTACTGTATTTAAAGAACCTTTACTTTGGGCTTTTGGAGCTTCCCAAGATACCATAGGATACGCCTTAGACTATATAGGTATATATGTCTTAGGAACAGTATTCGTACAAATAGCCTTGGGGATGAATCCTTTCATAAATACTCAAGGTTTTGCAAAAACAGGCATGATAACGGTAATAATTGGTGCAATAACCAATATAGTACTTGATCCTATCTTGATATTTGGACTTAATATGGGGGTAAGGGGAGCCGCCATAGCAACCATTACCGCTCAGGGAATATCAGCTCTTTGGGTAATGAAATTTTTCCTAAGCAAAAAGGGGAAACTTTCTTTAAGAAAAAAATATCTAAAACCAGAAGTTAAGGTTACAAAAAATATTATTTCGCTAGGAATATCGCCATTTATAATGCAGTCCACAGAAAGCTTGGTGTTAATAAGTTTTAATACCCAGTTAGCAAATTTTGGAGGGGACTTGGCGGTAAGCGCTATGACTATAATGAGTTCAATAATGCAGCTGATAGTTCTTCCGATACAGGGGGTTGCTCAAGGAGCACAACCTATAATAAGCTTTAATTATGGGGCAAAAAACATGGATAGAGTAAAAAATACATTTAAGTTATTCCTAAAAGTTTCATTAGGATTTTCTATACTAATGGGAGTGGCAGTAGTTACAGTTCCAGGAATATTTGCTCGAATGTTTACTAACAATGGGGAGCTAATAAAGGTAACTTCAACTTTTATGAAGATATATTTTGCAGGAATATTTGCCTTTGGAGCGCAAATCGCCTGTCAACAAACCTTTCTATCCTTAGGAGAGGCAAAAATATCCCTAATATTGGCATTGTTAAGAAAAATCATATTACTAATACCTTTAATATATATATTGCCGTCGCTTCCTATATTTAAAGAAAATCAGTTGACAGCTGTGCTTTTAGCGGAAGCAATATCAGACTTAGTAGCAGCAACAGTAACTTTTATAACCTTTAAAATAAAAAGTAATAAACTATTAAAAATTTAATAAAACTAAGAGAAAGGAAGATTTAAATGAAAGAAAGATTAAAAAAATATGCAGACCTAATTGTTAGAACTGGCGTAAATGTAAAGAAAAATCAAACAGTAATGATAGGGGCAGACATAGAAGCAGCAGAGTTTGCAAGAATGGTAGCAAAGTCAGCCTATGAAAATGGCGCAAAAAATGTAATAGTAGAATACTCAGATGCTCAACTATCGCTGATAAAGTTTAACGAAGCACCTGATGAAGCCTTTTTGGAGTTTCCTAAATTCAAGGCAGAATATGTAGAAGAGCTATACAAAAATGGAGCTTGTACCATAGGTCTAACAGGAGGAAATCCAGACTTACTAAAAGATGTTGATCCTAAAAGAATGGCAAATGCCAATAAAACAAGAAGCATAGCAATGAAAAAGCCGATGGAGTACACTATGTCCAGCAAGGTGGAATGGTGTGTAGCCGGAGTGGCAACGCCATCTTGGGCAAAAAAAGTTTTTCCAGATCTAAGTGAAGAGCAGGGAGTTGAAAAACTTTGGGACGCTATACTAAAGGCTTGTAGAGTTGATGCAGAAGATGTAAATCAAGCTTGGAAAGAGCATGATAACAATCTTCAAAGCAAGGCAGACTATCTAAATAAGATGCAATTTGCAAAACTAAACCTAAAATCAGCAATAACCGACCTAGAAGTAAAACTACCTGAAAACCATATTTGGGAAGGCGGAGGAGGAAAAAGTGGAAACGGCACCTACTTCCTAGCTAATATACCTACAGAAGAAGTATTTACAGCACCTGCAAAATATGGAATAAATGGAGTGGTAGGAAGTACAAAACCATTGGTATATAACGGAAGCTTGATAGATAAATTCACACTTACAGTAAAAGATGGACAGGTAGTGGACTTTGATGCAGAAGTTGGAAAAGCTGTGCTTGAAACTCTTCTTAAAACTGATAAAGGTTCATCTTACTTTGGGGAAATTGCCTTAGTGCCTAATAGCTCACCAATTTCTCAATCAGAGATAGTTTATTACAATACCCTATTTGATGAAAATGCTTCCTGCCACCTAGCACTAGGGGCAGCCTACGTAACTTGCGTAGAAGGAGCAATGGGAAAATCTGATGAAGAACTGGAAGAGATGGGCGTTAATACCTCATTAAACCATGAAGACTTTATGATAGGTTCACAAGATATGAACATCATAGGAACAACAAAAGATGGAGAAAAAATTCAGATATTTAAAGCTGGAGAATGGGCGATATAATATAGTGATATCATGTTGGTATATAAGTAGAGTGGTGAAAAAATAATCCATACTATAATTATTTTTTTAAACTGATTTATGAAAAGAGGTAAAAATGAGCAATATAAAACAATTTTTTTTGAAATGGAGAGTATTTTTTAGACCACTTACTGGGTTGCCGGTATTAATTATTGTCCTAAAAAAATATTATGATTTTAAAATAAATTGGGAAACCATTAGCTTGGTTATATTTTATATTCTCATTTCAAGCGTTGTCATAATTTGGAATTTAAAAATAAGCAATAAAGAATAACACTATTTTTAAAAATATGATATTTTGAATAGAACGTATGAGAAATATTGGTTGATAAGGTGGGTCAGAAGATAATTCTGGCTCATTTTTATGTGAAGGAAAGTATATAAAGAATGGGATAGTAGATTTAAACTAATAGTAGAAGAAAATTTAATCTCACCTCCTTTTATAATTTACTGTAAAGATATATAATACAGACCTCCTGACTATTATAAGTCAATGATTTTATTTGCCATAGTAGCAGGCGTATCATCATGGGAAATAATGAAGATTATCTTATCATCTCTTAACTCCAACAACCTATTATATATTTCTATGGAGCTTTCTTGGTCTATGCTAGAAGTTATCTCATCAAGAATTAAAACTTCATTTTTATCATATATTCCACGCAAGATAGCTATTTTCTGTTTTTCTCCTCCTGAAAGGTTTGAACCTTTAGCATCAATAACACTATCAAAATTCTTATTTTTTAAGATACTGCTCATCATTATATCTTTAGACATCTTTTCTTCTATTTGAGCATCATAATCTAGGTTTAAAAACAGATTATCTCTTAAAGTTCCATTGATAATAGGTACTTCTTGTGATAGATAACAAACCTTGTTTCTAAGACTTGGAGTATCATAATCTCTAATATCTATCCCATTTATAGATACCCCATCCATAGTTCTAAACTTTGGAATGAGTTTTAGCAAGGTACTTTTTCCTGCACCACTTTTACCCTTTACCCATACCACATCCCCTTTAACAAATTTCCCGAAAATATCTGAACTTAGTATCTTGTCATTCATACTTAAATTTTTAATATTCAACTCTATATTCTCTACACTTGATAGCTCTTTTGAGCCTGTTTGTTCAAAAAACTCATTACAGTTATCAAAAAAATCCACCGAAGCATTTAGATTTCTCTTATTTAGTCCGAGGCTAGTTATGGTCTTTAGATTAGCAAAATACATTGGAATAAGCAAACTCATTAACACTATAACGAAGGCTGACCCTTTATTATTAATGTATCCAAAAATTATAAGTATCATTACAATGGTCTGTGCTAGGGTATTTACTCCTCTTAATAAGGTAGAGGCAGACTGTGCCACTATATTAACCTTGGACATGGTAGTATAAACTTCTTTAACTAAAGGCTCTACCTTTCCTTTTATATTTTTATAATCTCCCAATTGTTTTATGTAGTCCGTTTGGTTCATAATTGAAAGAACCGCTTGCCAATTAGTTGCACTTACAGTTTGTAACTCCTTTGATTTTTCTGCTAACTTTTTTCTTAAAATACTATATCCAAAATAATTTATCGGTAACATTAACAAAAGTACCAAAAAAACTTTTATATTGTGTATGGCTGATATTACTAATATTGATACTGTTATAACTGTTGTAGAAAGAATATTTATATAATCACCTGTCATATAGGTATATATGTTATTTACATACATAACCATTCTTTCCATCAAGTTTGGGCAACCTTGTTCAATAATGTAGTCATACTTTAGGTTAAGAAACTTATCTAACACACTAAAAAAATTATTTTTGTTGTACTCCCGTGAAAATACCTCTCTGAAAACAGAAAGAAGAATTTCAATACCTATGCTCAATAACATTACCACCAAAATAATAACTAGAGCCTTCGATGATATAGGCTGATTCTTGAAACTCCAATAAGAAAACATAATAGGTACTATTAAAGAAGTAATGGAGCTGACAAATATCATGACAAACATAGTTTTTACAAAACTCTTGTATGATTGCTTCATAGACTTTACCGAAATTTATTCAATCCCTATGAAAATAAACTCAACAAAGGTAGATTGAACTTCATTTCTTCTCCTTCCAAGTTGTTATTTTATTATGGATAAAATAGCCATAATCATATTTATAGTGCCACTTTTATATGTTAAATAAAAGTTTATCCAAAAAATCTTGAATGTCAATATGTATGTTATACTTTTGAATACATGAACTTAAATCTTCTACTCAATAAATATCCATCTTAAATAAATTGTAACTAAAAATAGCAAATTAATAAAAGTGACCCAATGAGATAGAGAGGAAGTACCCTTAATTGGATATTCAGCTTCCCGCTTAACCCTACGTCTAATCCATAAAGTTAACAAAATTTGAAAAACAGTAAACACTCCAAGCACAATATAAAAAAACTTTTTTGTGTTAATATCTGCGCCATTACTTTTTGCAACAAAATCAGCAGACATGTTTATTATTATTGCTATTACCTGTAGATTAGCTTGCACCTTAATTGCTTTAGTTAAATTAAACATACATTATACCATCCTTATTATTAGTAAACAGAACAATCTATTTCATTTAAGCATATATGCCAATCATAATAACTACCATTACAAAATATAAAATCATACAAATATGATAAAAATATGTATTACATAAAGGGTATATATTTTTTTTAATTCTGTCAACATATTTTTTAAATTAATTAAAAAACTAGAATATAATATCTATGAAGATTGGAAAAGTTCAAAATTTATACTGTACTTACTGTTATTTTGGTTATAAAATAACAGTAAAGTGAATAATTTTTACAACAAGAAACGGATTTATTGAAAAGGTTGAGGTGAATAGTGATGGGCATTATAAATATTAATAATTTAAATAAAACATTTTATGTTAGCGAAAATAAAAGTTTTAAAGATTACTTTAGATTTGGAAAAAGTAAGAAAAAAGTAGAGTCTATAAAGAATTTAAATTTAAATATTGAAAAAGGGGAAACTATAGGATTAATAGGATTAAATGGAGCAGGGAAAAGTACTCTTATAAAAATGATGACAGGGATACTTGCACCTACATCTGGAAGTATAAGTGTATTAGGTAATAATCCTTTTGATGATAGAATGACTAATAATTTTAAAATATCCACGGTATTTGGTCAAAGATGCAGGTTAAGATGGGACATATCACCGATGGAATCATATAAATTAATAAAGGATATGTATGATGTAGAAAATAAAGAATTTGAAGATAAGATAGAATATTTTTCATCAGTATTAGGGTTAGAAAAATTTATAAATAATCCAGTTAGAACATTAAGCTTAGGTCAAAAAATGAGGGCAGAGCTGGGGAGTGCTTTTTTATATAATCCGGAAATAATATTTTTAGATGAGCCTACAATAGGGCTTGATATAATAACTAAAGATTCCATATATAATTTTCTTAAATCAATAAAAGGCAGTACCACTATTATTTTAACAACCCACGATTTTGATGATATTGAAAATTTATGTGATAGGGTTATTGTATTAAATGAAGGTGAAGTAATTCATGATAGCAAAACTGATGATATTTCAAGCATTTATAATACTAAAATTTTAGAAGTAATATTAAGAAAAGAAATAGACATATCAGAAATTAATATGAATTTAAAAAAATACAATTATACTTTTGAAGGTAGAACATTGAAAATAGATTTATCATTAGCACCAAATACTTCTGAATTAATTAAAGAAATATATAGCTATCACGAAGATATCATTGAGTATGTACAAGTGAAGAAAATTAATTTTAAAGACACATTAAAACATTTTTTAAAGGAGCAGAGTGAGTTTATGGGGGATAGCAAATGAATGAAAAACACCAAAATATAGATTCTGATAGTTATAAAAATAAATTAATTAAAAATTTTAAAATAAGAAAACGATTAATAAAAATAGGATTTCTAGTAAATCAAATTTATAAGGAATCCATAATATTTAAAGGACTAAGCAGTTTTATATTTATAATTATGCAATATTATGTATGGAAATCAATTTACTCAACAAATAGCATCGATATATTATCTTTTAAAAGTATGTTTACATATATTATATTGGCACAAATAATAGCTAATATATATCCTATGAATGTGTCTAGTCAAATAGGGAGCTCAATAAGAACGGGGAATATATCCTTAACACTATTAAATCCATATTCATATATTGAACAACTTTTTTTTGAGAGTGTAGGTTCTAGTTTTTTTAAACTTATAATATTAAATATACCAATATACATACTATATATAGTTTTAATTGGTATTAATATTTCCATGGTACAATTCTTACAATTTATTGGGATTTTTTCTTTAAGTTATGTACTATACTTTATGTTTGAACTTATATTTGGAGTTTTATCCTTTTATACCACCAGTCAATGGGGATTACAGAGTTTAAAGTACGCAACAATAATGCTATTATCTGGGAGGGCTATTCCAATAGACTTCTATCCCTCTGTACTTAGAAAAATATTCGATTTCTTACCCTTTAAATATATGTATAATACGCCAATATTAATATTTATTGGCAAAGAAATAAATTTTTTCAATACTATTATAATCCAGATAGTTTATCTTGCGATATTTTTTATAATATATAAAGCAACTTTTAATAAAGCAA
The DNA here is from genome assembly GCA_051655155.1 of Filifactoraceae bacterium. GTDB lineage: Bacteria > Bacillota > Clostridia > Peptostreptococcales > Filifactoraceae > JBOFZL01. The sequence goes on along the minus strand of JBOFZL010000031.1, from coordinate 1,925 downwards.
TAAGAAGATTGACAATACAAGGAGGTTAGTGTGAATAGCCAAACAGTTAAAAACTATATTAATCTATATAAATCAACATTTAAAATAAATATAAAATCATTAATGATATATGATATAGATTTTATTGTGGGAGTTATTGCCATGGTCATAAAATCTGGAATTAACTTTTCAATTATATTGATACTATTTAACTTAATTACTAATATATCAGGTTGGAATTTCAATGAAATGCTATTTTTATATGGTTTTAGTACCGTAGCATTTGCTATTTGGCATTGTTTCTTTATAGATACCATAACAATACCAACATACATTAAAACTGGAGAATTTGACCGATTTCTAACAAAACCATATAATCCACTTTTCTTAATTATTATTGAGGCTTTTGATGATGATGGGTGGGGAGAACTTATTTTAGGGTTGATTATAAATATAATAGCAATTATTAGGCTTAAATTATATACTCCGTTACTTTTGTTATTGCCTATTTTATGGATGGCAGCAGCCTTAGTCTATGCTGGAATATCAATTTTACTATCGACTATTTCTTTTTTTACAATTGACAATATGGATATAACAGATTTAACAATGCAACTCAATGAATTTTCCAAGTATCCATTAACAATTTATGATTTTACACTGAAAACTATTTTTACTATAATTTTACCGATAGGATTTACTGCATATTATCCAAGTCTTATTTTTATTAGGAATATATCATTAACGAATATATCATTGATGATACTAGCTATTTTATTTAGCATTACTTTCTTTTTAATAAGTTGTAAAATATGGATGTTATGTTTGAAAAAGTATACAAGCAGTGGATTTTAAGAAGAGGTAGTTAAGTATAGAATAAATCCAGCCTAATAGAAGAGTAGATATTTTTATATTGTCAAAAACTGGCTGGATTATTCTTACTTATAAATTTTTACACCAAATTTATTTAGAACTCACGTTGCTTATACCATTTAACAGATAAACTCAGCGAAACTCCAATGGATAGCATCCATATGCCCAGAAGAATGACTATAGTTAAAGCTTCATTTGCTTTAACGACCATTGTTAATTATTGCAATGAGGGGTAAAGTCTATTTTTAAGTACTGCCATCAATCCACCTAATATAAAAACAATCATAAAGGGTGTTCTAGTCAAGCAAAGTTGTAACGGCATTTCGCAATTAAGCAACTTTAAAAGTCATTCTTTTTTGCATAGGAGACAAACCATCATTAAAAGAATGAGGTCTTGAATAATTATATCTGGTAAAAATAAAATCATAAATACAATTATTCAAAACAAAATCATTTATGAAAGAAAATAAATAATAAAATTCAACTTTTAAAGTATTAAAAAATCGTTCCATTGGGGCATTATCATAGGGACATCCAGCTTTTGACATACTCTGTATTATATTGTTTTTCTTGCAAAACTCAGTAAAAAGTTTAGAAGTAAATTGACTGCCTTGATCTGAATGAAATATTATATTGTTTTTAGTTTTTACCGATTCTAGAGCTTTTTTTAGTGTTTTTACAGCTAAATTTGAATCGATTTTACTTGAATTAAAACTAGCTACAATACTTCTATCATAAAGGTCTAAAATGCTACAATTATACGGTTTTTTCACCTGTTGAAAGAAAAAGATATGTAAAGTCAACACACCATTTTTCATTAGGTTTTGATGCAGTAAAACATCCATTTAATAGATTAGCAAAAATTTTATGAGCTTGACCTTTTTTATAAATATATCTTTGTCTTGTTATTGATTTTAATCCTAACTCTTTCATATTAGTGGTAGAATATAAATAGTACAAGTTGAAAGTGGAAAAATCCCAAATAAAAGATATAATAAAGTTAAAGAAAGATGGAGGGATTTAACATGAGTAGACAGTTTACAAAGGAATTTAAAGAAGATGCAGCGAGATAT
>JBOFZL010000030.1:0-63936 GCA_051655155.1 Filifactoraceae bacterium | reverse complement strand
CATCGGATATGCCCTTATAGACTTATCCAATGAAGAAAGACAATAGGCGCAGTTATAACCACATCCTCTTGATGTTTCATAATATACTATTTTATTTTCAATTTCCTTATACTCTACCGACCTATATGCAGCTACAGATTCTGATAAATCTTCTAATACATTTATCTCATTCAATATAATTTTTTCTTCTTTTCTATATCTAAGACCAGAAACCTCTGTATAAGATCCATTAAATTTTAAAGCTTTAATTAATTCCCTTAAAGATTCTTCACCTTCCCCAGAAATTATATAATCTATAAATTCATTTTTTTCCATCAACTCTTTACTTTCATAACTTACCTCAGGTCCACCAAGAATTATCTTAATTCTTGGCTCTACTTTCTTTATATTAGAAGCTAATTCTAATATTTTGTTTATATTCCATATATAACAAGAAAAGGCCACTATATCGTAGCCCCCATGCAATATTCTATATAAAATCCCATCTTGATCTTCATTTATAGTAAATTCCTTACGGTCAACTATCGTTTCTGATTTTATAGCCTCTTCTAAGTATCGCAATGCTAAATTTGTATGAACAAATTTAGCATTTAACGTTCCCAATAATACCTTCATCCTGCACCTCTATATATATCTCCTAGCTAACAGATATCTGTCATTATAATAACTTATATCTAAACTCTGAATTACAACTTTCCCTTCACCTGACGATGCATGTATAAAATACCCATCCCCTATATACATACCTACATGAGTTACTTTTGTAGGTACAAATTTCTTAATGTTTGATGATTCTGATTTATTATCAATTGACACATTAACATCTCCAACAACATTAGATACATTTGGATTATCAGTTATATCTTCCAAATTATTTACTGCTCGTGTATCAAAAAATATTAGATCTCCGGCCTTTAAATTTTCTTTTTCAACCAAAATTCCTGATTTAGATTGATCAGCAGATACTCTTGGTATTTTAACTCCCATAGCCTGATGTATTGAGTACGTAAATCCAGAACAATCATATGAACTAGGACCTATTGCTCCCCATACATAAGGTTTTCCTAACTCGTTTAGCCCCTTTTCTATTATTGGTATATTCTTATATGCATCTATATTTGCATTTGTCATACCAACTGGCTTTGTCGTTAATTTTGCTGTCGTTGTTGCATCAGCTTCTTTTTTAACTTGTTTTTTTTCAATTTTTTCTGTCGCCACTTTTTCCAATAAAGAAACTTCTGCAGCTACTTCTTCAGTCTTCACCTGATTCTGATATTCTGATAATGTGGTATCCATTTCATTGAATAGGTCTCCTAATCCATTTTCAGAACTTTCATTCTTTCCAAAAATTTCCTCTGTTAAAAGTATCGGTTTCTCAATTATTCCTGTAGGTTTTTTATCAACCGTAGTTTCGTGAATAAAATAATAAAATCCATTTTTCTTTATCATGTAATGTTCATTAGAATAATCATATACTGGCAAAGATACCCCTTTTTTTATAACTTCAACACCCTTATTAGTATTAATCTTTATATCTTTTCCGAGAACTACATCCCCAGACTTCTTAATACTATACAAACTCACTTGGCTATTTGTCATATAACCTTTTTTTCCATTAGGATTTACAAGTAATGGTGCTGTCGTTTCTAAAACTTCAATTCGATCGCCACTTTTTAACTCCGTTGCAATTTTTGATGAATAATCTTCACCTTCTCTTACATATGCCTTTTCTGTTTTAACAAAAGCTTGTAACTCAGCAAATGAAATTGTCGTAAACAAACACGGCATTATTAATGATACAGTTGCCACTCTAAACCACTTCATCTAAACCTCCTATTCTTCAGATAAAATTTTACTAAAATTTTTTTGAAGTACCCTAAGCGCCCTAGCTCTATGACTTATTGTATTTTTTTCCTCTTCAGTCATCTCTGCATATGTTTTATCTTTATCTTTTACAATAAATAGAGGATCGTATCCAAAACCTTTATTACCCACTTCTTCATACCCTATTTCCCCATGAGTTATACCTTTATAAGTTTGCTCTCTTCCATCTGGAAATGTTATTCCTATAACTGATACAAAGTGTGCACTTCTATCAGCTTCATTCTTCATTAACTCTAATAATTTATTATTATTTGCAAAGTCCGTAGCATTTTTACCAGCAAATCTGGCTGAATATATTCCAGGCTGACCTCCTAAAGCATTCACTACCAACCCTGAATCATCTGATAAAGCAATCTTACCTGTTCTTTTTGATATTTCTCGAGACTTAATAAGTGCGTTCTCTTCAAATGAATTTCCATCTTCAATTATCTCTATTCCTTCTAGTCCCACATCTTTTAAAGAAATTAATTTTATATTAATTTTTTCTAATATTTTCTGAATTTCCTGTATCTTGTGTATGTTAGATGAAGCTACAACAACTTCCAACCTTCCATAATTATCCCTATAAACACTGTTGTCAAAAATTTCTTTTGCTTCCTTAGGTCGTGTTTCTTTTAATTCCCCTAATTTGATTAAATTAGTAATATCTTCTCCCAAAACATCTTCTTGTAACTTGAATATTTCATTACATCCATTTTTAGCTAGCTCAATCATATCATCTAATTCTATTTTTGTATAGGGTCTTTCTTCTCCAGTTCCTTGAATTTCTATAAACTCATTTTTATCAGTCATAACCACATTCATGTCTACCTGAGCTATAGAATCTTCCTTATAACAAAGATCTAGTACACTCGTATCATTTACAATCCCTACGCTAACTGCCGCTACAAACCCATTTAACGGAAACTTTTTTATAATCTTTTTCTGAAGCAACTTATTACACGCCAAAGCTAATGCAACATAGGCGCCTGTTATTGAAGCTGTCCTAGTTCCACCATCAGCTTGTATAACATCACAATCAATCCATATAGTACGCTCTCCTAACTTTTTAAAATCTACTACAGCTCTTAAAGAACGTCCTATTAATCTTTGAATCTCATGAGCTCTGCCGTCTATCTTCCCTCTTGTTGCATCTCTAACTTTTCTTTGCTCTGTTGAACCTGGTATCATAGAATACTCAGCACTGACCCACCCTGTTCCTGTATTTTTTAAGAAAGGAGGCACTTTTTCTTCGATTGAAGCTGTACATATAACCTTCGTGTCCCCAAACTCAATTAATACAGAACCTGCTGGATGTTTTATAAAATTTGGAATTATTTTAATATCTCTTAGTCTTTTTTCTTCATTATTCACCTTAATATAATCTCCTATTTCCCAAAATATTCATTTACCGATTTCACAATAGCATCTGTCAATATATTTACATATTCATTACTTGTTAGATTCAAAGCTTCAGTATCGTTAGATACAAAACCCAATTCTAAAAGTACTGCTGGCATCCTTGTAGAATTTAAAACTACTAAATTTGGCCTAGATTGAATTTTTCTGTCAATTGCATTTGTTGCGTTAATTAAATTTTTTTGCATAATTAAAGCTACAGCTTTATTATCTTCAGTTGGATAATATAAAGTTTCTATCCCCGATGAAGCAGAATTTCCTGAATTATGGTGAATAGAAATAAACAAATCTACATCCTTCGTATTAGCAATATTTGCTCTATCTTTTAGTTCTACAAAAAAATCAGAATCTCTAGTTTCTATTACATTATAACCAGTTGCTCTTAACTTGCTAGCCAAATTTGTTGTTGCAGTTAAGTTTAAATTTTTTTCATTTAATCCTAAATTATTATTTAACGCTCCTGGATCTTTTCCTCCATGCCCTGCATCAATTATAATTGATGGCACTTCATTATTCGCTTTTACAAACCTTATAGATACACTTCCTGAACTTCCATCTGCTACTAATGTACCGTAAACCCTATCTTTCATTGTTATTGTTGTAATATAATTATCTCCAACCAATGATGTATCTATTGTACTTAATATTCTATCATTATACTCAATACTACCTGTATTCATAACAATACTGTTCCTAGGAATTGTTAAAATTAACTTATTTCCATTTACATTACTGGATATTACTGATTGTCTATCCAGATTTATCATTAAATTAGAATTAGTTCTGTCTGAATTATACTTGAATTTTTTAGAAGGTATACTATAGACTAAATTTAAACCCTTATCTGTCTTTTCAATTTTCACATCTTGACTTATAATGCCCTCTTTTAAAGTGAGTGTAATTCTATATCTCCCCTTATCACCGTGAAAATAAGTATCAATTTTTGAAACAACCTCACTATTTATCCCTTCAGCACCCTTAAACAATTTAGTATTATAATCTTTAATATCTATAACTATCCTGTTTGGAGATGTCAAATATGATGTCTCAAACTCAATAGATTTTCCTGCAAGTATTTCAACTTGCTCCTTATTGTCAAATTTTTTAAAGTAAACTTCACAAGCTTCTACCTCTTCTATTGTAGTCTTTGGTAATGGCTTAACTTCTGGTAATGGCTTAACTTCTGGTAATGGCTTAACTTCTGGTAATGGCTCTATCGTTTCTTTATTTTCTGAAGTACCTGATTCTACAGAGTTATCCACATTTTCAAATAAATCTTTATGAACTCCTTCTTGTTTTATTGCAGTAGAATTTGTATTAGCATCATAAGTTACTGACAAATTACTAAATGTTGGCAATATAGATACTGGTATCATGGATTTTTTATTGACTATATAGAATTTTGTGTTTCCACCTAATGAAAATATCTCTCCATTTAAGGTATATGAAGTTCCCCCCTTGAAATAATTAATAGAACCTGCAGAACTATCTATCTTCACAGATTCTGTTTTTGAATCCCAACTTACTTTTGCATCACCAATAACCCCTAAATCTGTCACTGCAATATACATTCTATTATTTATTATTAGTGGTTTGACTCCACTACTCCCTGTATATAACTTTCCGTCAACATAAATGTTTGCTAAGGGTAATTTAACTTTCATCCCGTCTAACTCATAAATATTCATTTCTCCAAAGATTGTTGTACTAAAACATAATACTACTATGATGCTACTTACAATATATTTATATATATACTTCATTATTTCCTCCATTTCCTATAACACTAGGTTACACTCTGAAGTACAATATTTCAACAAAACTTACTGAAATGTCATTTAATTGTAACCAAATTAAGATTAATTTTTACAATATCATTACAATCATTGAATTTATAATAATTTTAATATTTTATACTTTATGACTTTCTCTCAAATTTAAATTCATCTATATATTTTTATGTATATCAATTTTTCTAAAATAATAAAAATCGCTGAAGGCTACTACCTTCAGCGATTTTTAAAGTGTATTTTATATCACACTATATTATTAATCTTATTGTTCTGCCATTTTTTTATATATTTCATATCTTTCTTTTGCATTTTCTTCTGCTGCTTCAAATAATTCTTCAGCTATATCAGGGAAACTTGCTTTTAAAGATGTGTATCTTACTTGCTTCTCTAAGAAGTCTCTAAAACTTGCTGTTGGCTCTTTAGAATCTAGTGTAAATGGATTCTTTCCTTCTGCTTTAAGCATAGGATTGTATCTATATAAATGCCAGTATCCACAGTCAACTGCTTGCTTAGTATTTTCTTGAGTTCTTCCCATGCCCTCTTTTAAACCATGATTGATACATGGTGCATAAGCAATTATTAGGGATGGTCCATCATACTGCTCTGCTTCAATGATAGCCTTCATAAATTGATTTTTATCTGAACCCATTCCAACCTGTGCTACATATACATACCCGTAAGTTGTTGCTATCATTCCAAGATCTTTCTTTTTAATTCTCTTTCCTGATGCAGCAAACTTAGCTACTGCTCCTGTTGGAGTTGCTTTTGAAGACTGTCCTCCTGTATTTGAGTAAACCTCTGTATCGAAGACAAAGATGTTGATATTCTCACCTGAAGCAATTACATGGTCTAATCCACCGTATCCGATGTCATATGCCCAACCATCTCCACCGAATACCCATACTGATTTTTTGATTAGATAATCTTTTTTCTCAGCGATCTCTTCAGCAATTTCCTTTCCTTCCCCAGTGATTGTTGGAAGTACTTCTAATACTTTTGCAGATGCTATCTTACTTGCTTCAGCATCATTTCCTGCTGCTAACCAAGCTTCAAATGCAGCTTTAGCATCAGCGCTAATATTCATAGTTAAAGCTTCTGCCATTATAGTTGTAAGTCTTTCACGCATTGCTTTAACAGCTAATGCCATTCCATATCCATGTTCAGCGTTGTCTTCAAACAGTGAGTTCGCCCAAGCTGGTCCTTTCCCTTCGGCATTCTTAGTGTATGGAGTTGAAGGTGCAGATGCTCCCCAAATTGATGAACATCCTGTTGCATTTGAGATAAACATTCTATCCCCAAATAATTGAGTTATTACTTTAGCGTAAGGTGTTTCTCCACAACCTGAACAAGCTCCTGAGAACTCAAGAAGTGGTTGTGCAAACTGAGAACCTTTAACTGATTTTTTATCCATAAGATTCTCTTTATAGCCTACCATTGTATTAAGCTTTGCATATAGTTCTTGTTCTGGCATCTCTTCTGCAAGAGGTGTCATTACTAGAGCCTTTTCTCCCTTTCTTCCTGGACATATATCTGCACAGTTTCCACAGCCAGCACAGTCTAAAGGAGTAACTTGCATCTTATAGTCTAAGCCTTCTAGTCCCTTACCCATAGCTTTTATTGTTGCTGGGTTTCCAACTTTAGTTTTTTCTTCTTCAGACAATAAGAATGGTCTTATTGCAGCATGAGGACATACAAATGAACATTGGTTACACTGAATACAGTTTTCTGGAACCCACTTAGGCACTGTTACAGCTATTCCTCTCTTCTCGTATGCAGATGTTCCATGAGGGAAGGCCCCATCCTCTATTCCTACAAATGTTGAAACTGGCAGTGAATCACCATCTTGAGCATTCATTGGTTTAACAACATTTGTAATGAACTCTGGTTCTTCAGCTGCAGCAGCTACTGCTTTTTCTACTACAACATCTTTCCAACTAGCTGGAACTTCAACCTTGTGAAGTGCATCTTGACCCTTATCTACTGCTAGATTATTCATATCAACAATCTTTTGTCCTTTTTTACCATAGGATTTAACGATTGAAGCTTTTAGCTCACTGATTGCAGCTTCTATTGGCATTACTTGTGCAAGTTTAAAGAATGCACTTTGCATTATCATATTAATTCTGTTTCCAAGACCTATTTCGACAGCTATTGAAGTAGCATCTATAGTATACATCTCAATATTATTTTCAGCTATATATTTTTTCATAGAAGCTGGTAGTTGTGCGTCTAATTCTTCATCTGACCATTGACAGTTAAGAACAAATGTACCACCTTTTTTAAGTCCTCTAACTACATCATATTGAGTTACATATGCTTGATTATGACAAGCTATGAAGTCAGCTTCATCTATTAAATATGTTGATCTAATTGGTTTTGTTCCAAATCTTAAGTGAGATATAGTTACTCCCCCAGATTTTTTAGAGTCATATGAGAAGTAACCTTGTGCATACATATCTGTACCGTCACCTATCATTTTAATAGCTGTTTTGTTAGCTCCAACTGTTCCATCTGAACCAAGTCCCCAGAACTTACATCTAGTTGTTCCTGGCGATGCTATTTTTAATTGCTCAACCACTGGAAGTGATAAGTTTGTAACGTCATCTACAATTGAGATTGTAAAATTATTTTTTGGTTCTGACTTGTCAAGGTTTTGGAATACAGTTAGAAGGTCTGTAGGAGTTACATCCTTAGAACCTAAACCATATCTTCCTCCAACTATAACTGGTTGAAGTTCATGTCCATAGAACATACTTCTAACATCTAGATATAGTGGCTCTCCAATTGCTCCTGGCTCTTTTGTTCTATCTAAAACTGCAATTTTTTCAACTGTTTTCGGAAGCACATCAAAGAAATACTTAGAAGAGAATGGTCTGTATAAATGAACCTTGATTATACCTACTTTTTCTCCTTTTTCTATTAGGTAATCTACTGTCTCTTCCAAAGATTCTGTTACAGAACCCATTGCTATTATCACATGTTTAGCATCTGGTGCTCCGTAGTAGTTAAATGGTTTGTACTCTCTACCTGTTACTTTATTGATTTCCTTCATATAGTCATTTACTATATCAGGCACTGAATCATAGAATCTATTTGAAGCTTCTTTAGCCTGGAAGAAAATATCAGGATTTTGTGCTGTTCCCTTTGTAACAGGATGCTCTGGGCTTAGACATTTTGCTCTATATGCCGCTAAAGCTTCTCTATCCACTAACTTAGAGAACACTGAGTAATCTATAAGCTCTACTTTTTGAACTTCATGAGAAGTTCTAAAACCATCAAAGAAGTGAGTGAACGGTATATGGGATTTAATAGTAGATAAATGTGCCACTCCCCCTAAATCAACAACCTCTTGTACTGAACCAGATGCTAACATAGCAAATCCAGTTTGTCTAGTAGCCATAACATCTGAGTGATCTCCAAATATTGAAAGTGCATGACCTGCAATAGCTCTTGCAGTTACATGGAAAACTGTTGGAAGAAGTTCTCCTGCAATTTTATACATATTGGGAATCATCAGTAATAAACCTTGCGACGCTGTATAAGTAGTTGTAAGTGCTCCTGCCGCTAGTGAACCATGCACTGCTCCAGCTGCCCCTGCTTCTGACTGCATTTCTGTAACTCTTACCTCTTGTCCAAAGATATTTTTCTTTCCATTAGCTGCCCACTCGTCTGTAAGTTCAGCCATTGGTGAAGATGGTGTGATAGGAAATATTGCTGCTACATCAGTAAATGCATATGATACATATGCTGCTGCAGTATTTCCATCCATTGTTTTCATCATTTTTGCCATTGTAATCCTCCTAAATATTAATATATATAATTATGATTATAATAATTAACAGATTTTTATAAGTTCTACTAAATCGCCATTTTTTATACTTCCTGCATTTCCTTCTTCAACATCTACATGCATCTCAAGAATATAATTAGGACTTACCCTAACCATAACGTTTTTAAAAATCATAGATCTTTCTCCAAACGTTTCTATATTTACAACTTCTTTGTCTTTAACATCGAACTTCATTGCATCATCAGTGTGCATATGAATATGTCTAGCTGCTACTATCACACCTTTTGACAATTCAATTTCTCCTACTGGTCCAATAACCTTAGCCCCTGGTGAACCTTCCAAGTCTCCTGACTCTTTAATGACAGCTTGTACGCCTAACAATCTTGCATCAGCAACACTCACTTCAATTTGAGTTTCTAATCTTGCTGGTCCCAAAACTCTTACACCTTTAAGCAAACCTTTCGGCCCTACAATATCTACTTTTTCTTCACATGCATACTGCCCTGGTTGTGAAAGTGGCTTTGCAATCTTTAGTTCATAATCTTTTCCGAACAAAATATTTATATCTTCTTGAGAAAGATGTAAATGTCTATTTGAAAGCGCTATAGGTAATTTCATTCTCCATTTCCTCCTTTTTTATAAAATTTTATAATTAAGTTAATTAAACTATAATTTTATGAGTAATACTATAAGCCGAGTTCTGTATCTGACAGCCATCTATCTAGGATCTTTGTCACCAAAGACCTCAAGCGACCTACCTACGAGAATGGACAGGCTATCCATATTTTAATCTCTACTTGGTCTTGCTTCGAGTGGGGTTTACATAGCAGACTAGTCTCCTAGCCTCTGGTGAGCTCTTACCTCACCTTTCCATCCTTACCATTGCTGGCGGTTTATTTCTGTTGCACTAGCCTTGAAGTCACCTTCACTAGGTGTTACCTAGCACCCTTGCCTTATGAAGCTCGGACTTTCCTCATGCCTTAGCATGCGACTGTCTGTATTACTCATACATTAATAGAATAACACTTATAAACATAATTATCAATAAATTTTATGATATATTTGATTAATTTTTATTCACTCTTGCTTTCACTTCATCCAATTTATCTCTAGTGTATTTAATAACATCTACTGTCGCTCCATCTTCTTTCAAAATATAAATTTCGTAATCACAAATAAATATTGCTCCTGCTCCTAAAAGAGCTATGATTGGATATATAACCAATATTCCACCTAATATAACAGGAAACTCTATTACAGATCTTCCATGTTTCTTTATCTGTATATGACTTGCCGTTCCATCTTTCAAAAGCTCTTTTATAGCTTCTATTATGCTACTTATATTTATTTTCACGCCTTTATCCTCTTTTTCTTGTTCTAGCATAATTATCGCTGCTATAACATCATTATTTGACTTCTCTAATGCATCTCTCGCCTTTTCATATCCAACATTAGTTCTTTCTACCACCTTATCTATATCTTCAATATTTACCATATTTCCTCCTAACCAAAGTTTTGCGTATAATATTTATCTAATAAAATTTCTAATTCTTCTACAATAAGTATAGAAATTTTAGCTTTTAAGCAATCTTCTATTTTATTCTCCAACATATAATCTAATAGCAAAAATGTTGTATTATCATATATATCAGCTCTAATATTTTCTTTTTTTCTACATTTGCTACAAATCATACCTCCAACTTCATATGAAAAGCTACCTTCATTCTCGATTCCTTTATTACATTCTATACAATTTATTGCCTTTGGTTTTACTCCAAGATATATTAACAGTTTTACTCTAAATATTAACTTTAAAAGTCTAATATTTTCATTATATTTTAGTAAATTTAAAATATCTATCAACAACTTAAAAGCTCGAGAGTTTCCTTGATTTTCTGGTATTAAATTATTTATTACATCCAACATGTAAAAAGAAAAATAATACTTTTCCATATCTAAACTAAGATTATAAAAATTATCTATCAATTCACAACTATGAAGCTTATACATTCCTCCGCTACAATCTAAATTCATCTTAGAATATGCTAATACTTGCGAATTTTGGATTATTTTACTTTTTATTTTTCTTGCATTCTTTCCGTAAACACTTAATTTCCCTAGTTTATCAGTGAAAATAAACATCATTAAATCAGCTTCACCATAATTATATGTCTTTAACACTATTCCTTCTGCAGAAATTATCATTACTATTCATCCTCACTACCTGATAATCCAAAACCTTTAATATAATTTTCATTATCTCTCCAGTTTTCTTTTGCTTTAACCCAAATTTTTAGATTAACCTTACTTTGAAGCAATTTCTCTAAATCTTTTCTAGCAGCAGAACCAATACCCTTCAATTTTCTGCCTCCGCTTCCTATTAGTATCTTTTTATGAGCCTCTCTCTCACAAAATATAATTGAATCTATGTCAACTATGTCCTCTTCATGTCTATTTTTCCTATTCTTCATTCTATCGATTTGTACAATAGTTCCATGAGGTATTTCTTCATCAGTATAATGCAATATCTTTTCTCTAATTATTTCTGATACCATTGTTTTTTCAGGTTGATCTGTCAGCATATCTTGAGGATAAAATCTTGGTCCATAAACCATGTACCTTTTTAACACATCTATAAGTCGTTCTACATTTATTCCTTTATGAGCTGAAATTGGAACAATCTCATCAAAAATCTTATATTTATCATACATTAAAATAACCTTCATTAACTCTTCATTATTAAGTTTATCAATTTTATTTATAGCTAAAATTTTTGCTGCTTTTTTAAACCTTATATTTTCGATTATTAATGAATCTTTCGCCCCTACAAAAGTTGAGTCATCGACTACATATAAAATTACATCTATATCTCGCATTGCCGACTCTGAAGAACGTTGCATATGTTTTCCTAATTTATTTCTAGGACTTTGCATTCCTGGTGTATCTATAAATACCATCTGAGTTTCCTCATCGTTATATATTGCTTTAATTTGAGTTCTTGTTGTTTGAGGTTTGTCACTGATAATTGCAACCTTTTCACCTATTATTCTATTAATTAAGGTTGATTTCCCAACATTTGGTCTTCCTATTATACTTATAAAACCTGATTTTATACTTTTTATATTCACTGCTTTGCCTCCCATAAATCAAATGAATAAGGAAATATCTCTGCAAATTTATACTCTTTAATTTCACTCATATCGCTATTGGATATTATTAATAAACTATCATCCTGAAACTCACTTAGCATTTGCCTACATATTCCACACGGATACTCCAACTTATTGCTACTAGTTATTAACGCTATTTTAGAAAATTTTCTATTCCCTTCTGATATAGCTTTAACCAGAGCCACCCTTTCGCCACAAATAGTAGCTCCAAACGATGAATTTTCAATATTATTTCCGGTATATATCTTTCCATCCTCAGCTAAAATCGCTGCTCCTACATAAAACTTTGAATATGGTGCGTACGCCTTACCCATGGCCTCTTTTGCCTTTATAACTAACTCTTTATTATCCATAACATCCTCCTAAAAATCTCTTGTAATCCCTAAGCTATCTAAAATAACATCTTCTTTCTCTCTCATCAACTCTCTATCTTCTATTGTCATATGGTCATAACCTAAAAGATGTAACATAGAATGACAAACTAAATATAATAGCTCTCTATCCAAAGAATGATTATACTCTATAGACTGTTCTTGTGCTTGTTCTAGTGATATTATAATATCTCCTAGAGGTACATACTCTATTTCCCTCTTTTTTGAAAATTCTACAATTTCAGATCTTACATTTAGTGGAAATGATAATACGTCTGTCTTTGTGTCTTTTTTTCTAAACTTCTTATTTATTTTTTTTATTTCGTCATTAGAAACAAATGAAAGTGAGACTTCCGCATCATGCATAAAATTATCTATTTCCAATGCTTTTTCGCAAACTTTAACTGCCATTAATGTAAAGCCTTCATTAACCTGTGCTTCATAGCCCTCTATATCACATAGTAACTCAACCATACCTAGACTCTCCAATCCATTTTCTTTCCAATTTGCTTTTTTTCATGCTTTTGAGCTTCTTCTAACTCTGCTTTTTCATATGCTTTTATTATTTTTTGAACCAATTCGTGCCTAACAACATCCTTCTCATCTAACTTAGATATCCCTATCCCTCTTATATCTTTCAATACTTCTGTAGCATGTAATAATCCACTTTTTTTGTTAGAAGGAAGGTCTATTTGTGTTATATCTCCTGTTATTACAGCCTTTGATCCGTATCCTAGCCGAGTCAAAAACATTTTCATTTGCTCTTTTGTTGTATTTTGCGCCTCATCTAATATTATAAATGAATTATCCAAAGTTCGCCCTCTCATATAAGCTAAAGGTGCAACTTCTATCACCTCATTTTCAACAAACTTTTGAAACTTTTCTGCACCTAAAATATTAAATAAAGAATCATATAATGGTCTTAAATATGGATCCACCTTTTCTTTAAGATCTCCAGGCAAAAACCCTAAACTTTCACCTGCCTCAATTGCTGGTCGTGTCAATATAATTTTACTTACCTCTTCCCTCTTTAAAGCCTTAACAGCTAAAGCAACCGCTAAAAATGTCTTTCCTGTCCCTGCAGGTCCTATGCACATAGTTATATCATTATTCTTTATAGTGTGTACATAACTTACTTGTCCTGTAGTCTTAGGTTTTATAAGATTTCCAGAAGCACTAATAATTACTGTTCCATCATTTTTGTCATACATTTTTTCATTTTTATTTTCATCAAGAGTCCCCAATAAATAATTTATATTCTGCATATCTAAATGCTCACCTTTATCTACTAACTTCTCCAATTCTTTTAATATATTTATAGTAAGAAAAACCATATCCTCACTACCCATTATAATAACATTATTTTCCCTTAGAATAAGATTAACATTAAACTTATCTTCAATAAGCTTTACATTTTTATCAAAATTCCCGAATAATTCCCTTTGAAAATAATCATCCTTTATAAGAAATTTACTTTCAGCCACTTTTAACCTCCAAAAAAATAGTCTTAATAAGCACTTTGCTTTATAAGACTATTCTATCAAATAATTTAATTTTCTTATATACAATTCTCACATTTTCCAAAAAACTTTAAATCATGGTTTAAAATAATGAAATTATATTTAGATTCTATAGTTTTTTCCAAATCTTCCAACAAATCAATCTTAACTTCTATTATTTTTCCACAATTTTTACATACCAAATGATGATGGTTATGAACTTCTTCTTGTGAAATTTCATAACGTATCTTTCCATCATCTAAGTTTAGTTTAGTTACTACCCCTATCTCATCTAACATTTGTACAGTTCTGTATATTGTAGCAATCCCAATAGAAGGTGTTCTTTGCTTCACCTGCTCATGTATCTCTTCACAAGAAAGATGCTTACCTGCAAGCTCCTCCATAATTTTAACTACGCAAAGTCTTTGAGGCGTCACTTTCTTCCCTCGACTATGAAGCATTAATTTAATATCATTAGTTTTATTCAAACCTTTCACCTACTCAAGTACTAGATTTTCATATACGCTAACCACCATTTCATACTCTTCATCATCCTCAATTGCACTTAATGCTATTTCCCCTTCTTCATCCTCTTCCATTCTAAATATATAAGCCTCTTCCTCTTCATCCTCTAGCTCTTCAACGGGGAGTAATATTGCATACTGATTTCCTTGTGCCTCAAGAGACATAACCAACTCAAACTCCACTTCATTCCCATCTTCATCTACTAAAACTATTACCTCATCATTCATATTATCCATTTTCTAACTCCTTCTTTGTCATACTTAAAAAAGTATCTAATATAACAACTGCTGCTATCGTATCTACTAACTCTTTACGTTTTTTTTCTTTCACTGAATTTTCAAACATAATTCTGTTTGCTGACACAGTAGTTAATCGTTCATCAACAAAACTAATATCTACTTCGATTTCTGAATCCATTAGATAGACACTTAGTTTATCCGAAAAATATTTAACCTTATCCCATTGAAAGCCATTTGTTCCATCCATATTTTTGGGTTCACCAATGACAATCTTATCCACTTTATTTTCAAGAATTATAGTCTTAATTTCATCAACATCTTTGTCAATGCCTTTTCGCTTCAATGTAAATAATGGCTGAGCCATTAAGCCAAGTTCATCACTTATAGCCATACCTATCCTTTTATTCCCTACATCTAATCCTAATATTCTCAAATTTATCTCCTAAATAACTTTTATACAAAATTCTGGACAATACCCAGCACAATATGAGCACACTAAGCATTTTGACCTATCTACCATAGCCTTACCATTAACTAGTTTTATAGCGTTATAGGCACATTTTCTTTCACAGTTACCACAACCTATACACCAACTATCAATGACGACTTTCCTATTAATCTTACTTAATTTTTTTTCTAATTCATATGGCACAATTCTAGAACTTAGCATAGATACATTAGCCTCTATTTCTTCCACAGACTGCATACCTATTGCTATACTATCTATTTCCTCTAAGTTTAAAACAAAATTTAAAGCCTCTTTATACTTACTTATTAAATTTCCACCGCCTAAAGCTTTCATAGAATATATTCCTATATCTTTATCTTTTGCCATTCCTATAGCTTTCATCATATCTTGAACATTACCATCTTGAATTCCGATAGAATCCATATTCACTAATGGATGGATAATATCTATATCGTTTCGTTTCACGCAAGCCATAACCCCAGCTACATAATGAGTTGATATTCCGAAATTTTTAATTACTCCTTTTTTCTTTTGCTCCAAAAAATAATCAATAGCCCCTTTATGGCCTTTAAGCGTAAACTCACCTTCTTGTTCGTGAAGCAAAAATCCATCTAAATAATTAACCCCTATTTCTCTAAGCGCCTTATTTAGAGAAAATTCCGCAGTTTTTCTATCATATGCATATGATTTGGCAATTATAAAATATTTTTCTCGTGGAATATACCTCAGAGCTTTATTTATATATTTATATGTGTCATAAAGCTCTGCAGTATCAATTATATTTATCCCTTGATTATAAGCTTCCACAATAAGTTTTGCTCCCGCCTCTACTGACATATTTCTTTGCAAAGGCCCTAATGTCAACGATCCGAAACAAAGTCTTGATGCTAAAAACCCCGTTTTACCTAAAACTTTATATTCCATTTAAACTTGCTTTAGATAGCTATTCATAATCTCTTCTAACAGCTCATCTCTCTCAAACTTATGAATAATAGTCCTTGCATCATTATGACTTGTTATATAACTTGGATCACCTGATAGTAAATATCCCACCAACTGATTAACAGGATTATATCCCTTTTCAATCAAAGCATTCGTTACAAGTTCAAGTACCTCTTTTTCACTTATCTTTTTTTCAAATTTCCCCTCAAACTTCATTGTGTACTCATGATTTGTCATAATATCACTCCTCTCTCTACCATCATAAACCATCATTAAATATTATTCAACTAATTTACAAAAGTTGTTTTTCTATAACAGAATAAACTTCATCCATAGCCTGTTTAATTTTACTAATATCTTTTCCACCAGCTTGAGCTTGGTTTGGTTTTCCACCACCACTGCCTCCTGCTATAGTAGCTATCTCCTTAACTATGTTTCCTGCATGAACACCTTGTTTTATAGCTTCCTCAGATGCAAATGCCACAAAATTAATCTTTTCACTTTCAACAGAAGAAATAACTATTACATCAGCTAATTCTTTATCTCTTATAATTTGAATAGTGTCTTTTAAATCAACTGAACTCATCGCTTCATATATTTTAGCATAAATCTTAACGCCTTTCACATCTGTTACATCATTAGATATATCACTTAGAGTTGATCTTATAAGTTTTCCTTTCAACTCGATTATTTCACGTTTTAAATCTCTATTATCAATAGAAATCCCCTCTATTTTTGACAACAAACTATCTTCCTTAGTTTTTAACGTATTAGATATATTCCTTAACAGCTCTTCCTTCTTAAGAATATATTGATATACAGCTTCACCTGTAATAGCCTCAATCCTTCTTATCCCTGCAGCCACTCCACTTTCTGAAATAATCTTAAACATATTAATTTCTGATGAATTTTTAACATGAGCTCCACCACAAAGTTCTTTTGAAAAGTCTCCAATAGAAAGAACCCTTACCTTATCTCCATATTTCTCATCAAATAACGCTGTAGCCCCTTTAATCTTTGCTTCTTCCAATGTCATATACTCATACTTAACAGGATAAGCCTTTGAAATAATATTATTCACTTTACTTTCAATTTCTAATAATTCCTCATGCTTAACTGCTTCAAAGTGAGAAAAATCAAATCTTAGCTTCTCATTATCTACAAGAGAACCAGCTTGATTAACATGGTTTCCTATTACATTCTTTAAGACTTTATGCATTATATGGGTTGCTGTATGATTACTTTCTATCTTCCTTCTGACACTTAAATTTATAATCCCAGTAACACAATCTCCCAATCCAACTTCTCCACTTTCAATTTCAACTTGATGAATTATTTTTCCTTTCGGACCTTTCTTTGTATTTCTAACAATAGCTAAAAAACTTTCTCCCTTTATTTCACCTATATCACCAATTTGACCTCCTCCTTCAGGATAAAAAGGCGTCCTATCTAATAGGATAATACCAGATTCACCTTCACCTAGCTTTTCTTCTCCATTATCGTTTTTAATATATAAAACTCTAGATTCTGAAATATAATTTTCATATCCTTCGAAAACAGTAGGTTCAATATTGTCCAAACCTTCTAACTCATCCTCTTTCCACCCTGCTAAATTCATATTCTCTCTAGCTTTACGAGCTTTGTTCCGTTGCTCTTCCATATTAATCTTAAATGAGTCCTCATCAACACTAAGACCATTCTCGTTCAATATCTCCAATGTTAATTCCAAAGGGAAACCATAAGTATCATATAACTTAAAAGCCTGCTCTCCCGAAAGTTTATTACCATTTCTAACTTTAACCTCATCAATATAATCCATCAAAATACTCATCCCTTGTTCCAATGTTTCTATAAACTTTTCTTCTTCAATTTTTATAATCTTCTTTATTAGTCCCTCTTTATCTAGTAATTCTTTATATGAAGGTGCATATTCTTTAATTACAGTATCACAAATCAAAAATAAAAACTCACTTGTAATTCCAACCATCTTTCCATGCCTAGCAGCCCTTCTCAATAATCTCCTAAGAATATAACCTCTACCTTCATTAGATGGAAGTACCCCATCACAAATCATAAAGCTTATAGCCCGTATATGATCTGTGATTATTCTTATTGACACATCCTTATCATTATCAGAATTATAATCATAATTCGCCATATTACAAATATGATTACGAATCTTAACCATAGTATCAATATCAAATATATTATCTACGCCTTGCATAATACAAGCTATTCTTTCTAACCCCATTCCAGTATCAATATTTGGTGCTGAAAGAGAATTATAATTTCCAGCTTCATCCTTATCAAACTGTGTAAACACTAAATTCCAAAATTCAAGAAATCTATCACAATCACATCCTGGTTTACAATCCGGACAATTGCAACCAAACTTTTCTCCTCTATCAATATATATTTCCGAACAAGGTCCACAAGGTCCCGTTCCATTTCCAATTTCCCAAAAATTATCTTCTTTTCCTAGTTTAACAATCCTTTCTGGTTTAACCCCAACCTTATCTCTCCATATCTCTAAAGCCTCATCATCTTCCTCATATACAGTAACCCACAAATATTTTGGATCTATCTCTAACTTTTCCGTTACAAATTCCCAAGCCCATGCTGTTGCCTCTTTTTTAAAATAATCACCAAAAGAAAAATTTCCGAGCATTTCAAAAAAAGTTGCATGACGTGCTGTTCTTCCTACATTCTCTATATCACCTGTTCTTATACATTTTTGACAAGTTGACATTCTTTTAGAAGGAGGTATCTCTTTCCCTATAAAATAATTTTTAAGCGGAGCCATTCCTGCTCCAATCAATAGTAAGCTCTTATCATTTATTGGAACTAAAGGATAACTATTAACAACATAATGTTCTTTAGACTTAAAAAAATTTAAAAATTCATTTCTAATTTCTGTAACACTCATATATTTTATATTTTGCATATTTCACCCTCCTGATTTTTAAATAAATAAAAAAACACACCCCTATAATAAAATTTCTATTATAAGGGCGTTTTATCGCGGTACCACCTTACTTGTTCAACCGAACATCTTCTTAAGTCTTAACGCAACCAACGCTCTTTATTAAAGAGAACTCCAAACTAGCTTCAGCATTTTTTGATGAAAGGTTTCACCAACCCCTTTCTCTCTAAAAAACAAAACTATGCCTACTTAGGTTTTTCCAAGTTTTTTTATAAAATTATTATTATTAAGATAATATATCATATTTATAAATATTTCAAGATATTTTTATTCCTCGTCATGACCGTGATCATGAGCATCATCAAACTCTACACCCGTTAATCCTTCAATATATATATTTTTTTTATTAGCATAATCTTGAACCGCCTTCTTTATAGCTTGTTCTGCTAAAACAGAACAATGCATTTTTACTGGAGGAAGCCCACCTAAAGCTGAAGCTACATTTTTATTTGAAAGGCTTAACGCTTCTTCAATTGTCTTTCCTTTAATCATTTCTGTTGCCATACTTGAACTAGCTATTGCTGAACCACAGCCATAAGTTTTAAACTTTACATCCTTTATAATATTATCTTCTATCTTTAGATAAATTTTCATTATATCTCCACATTTAGGATTACCTACTTCTCCAACTCCATCTGGATTTTCTATCTCCCCTACATTTTTAGGATTAGCAAAATGCTCCATTACCTCTTTTGTATACATTACTTTCCTCCTTTTATAAAATCTTCATATAGTGGTGACATACTTCTCAATCTCTCCACAATAGCTGATAATTTTTCTACAACATAATCAACTTCCTCTTCCGTGTTTAAATCTGATAAACTTAGTCTTAATGAACCATGAGCTACTTCATGTTTTAAGCCTATTGCCATTAAAACATGTGACGGATCTAATGACCCTGAAGTACATGCAGATCCACTTGATCCTGCAATCCCATTCATATCTAGCATTAAAAGAAGTGACTCACCTTCAATAAACTCAAAACAAAAACTCGCCACAGAAGAAAGTCTACTTTCTCTACTTCCAGTTACTATTGTATGAGGAATTTGGGTTATAATTTTCTCTATCAAACTATCTCTTAATTTAACCAACTTTTTATTATGTTCTATAAAATCTCTCTTTGAAATTTCACAAGCCTTCGCAAAAGCAACAATACCCGCAATATTTTCTGTACCAGCACGTCTTTTTCTCTCTTGTCCACCACCATGAATTAAATTTTCAACAATTAATCCTTTTCTAATATAAAGTGCACCTGTTCCTTTAGGAGCATGAATCTTATGGCCTGAAATAGACATCATATCTACCCCTAGCTTTTTAACATCTATCTCCACCTTGCCTAAAGCCTGAACTGCATCTGTATGGAATAATATATTATATTTTTTAGCAATCTTTCCAATTTCCTCTATAGGCTCAATTGTTCCTATCTCATTATTGGCATACATTATGCTTATCAATATAGTCTTATCAGTTATCTTAGACTCCAAATCCACCAAATTTATGAGTCCATCTTTATCTACATCAAGGTACGTTATCTCATACCCCTTATTTTCAAGATACTCACAAGTGTGCAGAACTGCATGATGCTCTATTTTTGTAGTTATTATATGATTTCCTTTTCCAGATAACTTTTCTGCAACTCCTTTTATAGCCCAGTTATCCGCTTCACTTCCTCCCGAAGTAAAATATATCTCACTAGCATCTGCGCCTATAACATTCGCTACAGTTTCCCTAGCACTTTCCATAATTGCCTTAACATCTCTTCCAAACCCATGCACACTTGATGGATTTCCAAAATACTCTCCATAACATGGAAGCATAGCCTTTATAACTTCCTCTTTTACTGGTGTTGTTGCTGAATTATCCATATAAACTCTCATTATGAATACATCTCCTTATACTATATTTTATATATTGTCATCTTTTTTACTCTCATTAACAATGTCATACAAAGTTATAGAATCAATTACATCATCAATACTATTTTTAATCTTCTTCCAAACAAAAAGTGAAACGCAAGGTTTCTCCTTTTCACACCTAGAGTTCTCAGCGCAAACAGTTGGTGATATACTTCCTTCTAAAACCCTTAAAACTTCCCCCACTGTTATTGTATCCGAGTTTCGTCCAAGAAGATAACCACCTTGAGCACCTCTGACACTTTCAACTAAACCCGCCTTCTTAAGCTTCGAAAATATTTGTTCTAAATATAATTCTGATAGCTCTGTACGTTCCGCTATTGACGCTATTGGTAACGGAATCCCACTATTTTCTTGCATTACCAACTCAGAAATTGCCTTTAGTCCGTAACGCCCTTTTGTTGACATCTTCATATTTTTCAATCCCTACTATTTTAGTATGAATTAAGTATATAATAATAGATATGCTATGTCAAGCATATCTATTACAAATTTCATTTATTTTTTATTTTTAAAATATATTCTTTTGATAGCTGTTCAAACTTATTTTCTCCATAAAAGTAATACTTTGAATTTTTAATTTTTTCTGGTAAATATTGCTGTTCTACATAACTATTCTCATAATCATGTGGATATTTATATCCATCACCTCTATTTAGCTCCTTTGCCCCTTGATAATGTGCATCTTTTAAGTATTGCGGTATATCAATACCTATCGAATTTTCTAACTCTAACATAGCCTTATTTATTGCCATAACTGCCGAATTTGACTTTGGAGATGTTGCCAATAAAATCACTGCTTGGGACAGAGGGATTCTAGCTTCTGGAAATCCAAGCATCAAAGCAGCATCAATACAGCTTTTAACTATAGTAATTGCATTAGGATATGCCAAACCTATATCTTCTGACGCTATAACCAATAATCTTCTGTTGATAGATGTCATATCCCCTGACTTTACTAAACGAGCAAGATAATGAAGCGCTGCATCAACATCACTTCCTCTTATTGATTTCTGAAAAGCACTAAGCACGTCATAATGCTCATCACCATTTCTATCATAAAGAATAGCCTTCTCCCCCGAAACGGTTTGAATTAAATTTTCATCAATTAAAATCTTATCATCTATCCCATAAAGCTCAAAAGCTAAACCCATAATATTAAGAGATTTTCGCAAATCTCCCCCACCTGCTTCTATTAGAGCTACCATTCCTTTTTCACTTATTTTTATCTCACAATTTTCTTTTTTAAGTTTAATTATTGTTTTCTCTATAGACTCTCTTATATCTTCTCTTTTTAATGGAAATAACTCTAAAACGGTACATCTACTTATCAACGATTTATATACATTATGATAAGGGTTCTCAGTAGTCATGGCTAGTAAAGTTATACTGCCTTTTTCTACATGCTCTAAAAGTAGTTGCTGTTGCTTCTTTGTAAAATTGTGAATTTCATCTATTACAACAACTACACCATTGATACCCATAAGTGTATTTAATTCTTCCTCCACAATTCTTATATCTTGTGTTTTTGAATAAGTCGCATTTAAATAATAAATTTTTTTATCAATATTTTTAGTAATTACTTTTACTAAGGTTGTCTTTCCTGTTCCTGGAGGTCCATAAAATATTATATTAGTTAAACTTTTCTTTTCAATTAATGCCCTGAGCAGTTTCCCTTCACCAAGTATATGTTTTTGACCTACTACCTCATCTACATTTTCTGGTCTAAACTTTTCTGATAAATTAACTTTCATTCTTCACCTCAAAAAAGGTTGTGACATTTGTCACAACCTTTTAGCTAATATTTTCTATTCTTCATAAGTTCTGGCAATAATTTATCATTTAAAATTTTTATATGTGTTCCTTTCATCCCAAGAGATCTTGATTCTATAACACCAGCACTCTCAAACTTTCTTAGAGCATTTACTATAACCGAACGTGTAATTCCAGCCCTATCAGCAATCTTACTCGCAACCAACAATCCCTCATTACCATTTAATTCATTAAAAATATGATCTACGGCCTCTTTCTCAGAATATGACAACGTTCCTATCGCCATTTGTACCATAGATAGTTTGCGAGACTCCACTTCAAGTTCTTCACTTAATGCCCTTAATATCTCTAAACCAATAACTGTTGCACTATACTCCGCTAAAACTAAATCGTTATCGCTAAATCTATTATCATACCTAGCCAAAATTAATGTTCCTAAACGTTGTCCTCCACCTAGGATAGGTACTAAAACTGTCAGCTTCTTTGATCCTTCAATATCATCTTTAAAAATGTCCATGAAAGCTTCTTCACAAAGATTTGCTTTAGTCTCTGTTATTTTATTTATTCCCTGAGTGTACTCCCAAGATAATTTGCTCTCTCCACTATTACTATCAATTATTACCAAACTATCCTTCTCATGAGTAAACTCAGATCCTAAAACAACACCCTTAACATTGATAATATATATATTAGAATTAGAAACTTCTGATAAAACTCTTGCAAGCAATTCAAAATCGACAGGCTCACTCCCTGCTTTTTGCAATATTCCATTTACCTTTCTGGTTTTTTCTAATAAAATACTCATATCGTCTCCTCTATAATTAAATTATAATTTAACATTTATAGAAAATACAATATCATAAAATTTATAATTGTTCAATTAAAATTGTTAAATTATTAGTCTTTTCCACAACTTCGATTGCTACAAACAACCTTTTCGTCATTTTTCCCCTTTTTTTCAACTAAATGCTCACTGCAAATTTTACACAACTCCCCAGTAGGCCTGTCCCAAGAAACAAACTTACATTTAGGATATGTTGAACATCCATAAAATATCCTGTTTTTCTTTGTTTTCCGTATAATAACATCACCTTCATTACACACAGGACACTTGACTCCTATTCTTTCTAACAAAGGTTTTGTGTTCTTACACTCAGGATAATTCTTGCAGGCCATAAATTTCCCGAATCTCCCATGCTTTATTACCATAACAGCACCACAAATTTCACATTCCTCGTCAGTCTCTTCTTCAAATAAAACTTTTTCAACTGACTCTCCAGCCTCTTTAACAAGTCTATCTAAAGTTGGATATAACTCTCTAATAATATTTTTCCATACTACATCCCCTTCTTCCACTGCATCTAGCTCTGATTCAACCTTTGCAGTAAAATCAAGATCAATAAATTTCTGAAAATTTTCCTCCATTATTGTGGTAACAATTTCTCCTAATTCAGTAGGGTGCAATACACTTGTTTTTTTTATAACATACCCTCTCTGAAGTATCGTTGATATAGTGGGAGCATAAGTACTAGGTCGACCTATTCCTAACTCCTCAAGGGACTTGACTAAACTAGCCTCATTATATCTATTAGGTGGTTGAGTAAAATGCTGATACTCTTTTACTTTTTTTACCTTATATGAATATCCCACTAGAAAGTCCGGTATATCAACCTCTTTACTTTGAAACTCTTCATATGCCTGCAAAAATCCTTGTTTTATAAGCTTACTCCCGCTAGTTTTAAATGAATATTTTTCTATATCAGCTATTATTGTTTTTACTTCGAACTCTGCATCCGCCATAAGTGCCGCTACAGTTCGTTGCCAAATAAGTGTATACAGTTTTAGTTGATCAGGTTTTAAATATGAAGCTATACTTGATGGCACCTTTCTTATATCAGAAGGCCTTATGCACTCGTGAGCATCTTGAATTTTTTTCTTATTGTTTTTTACCTCATATGGCTTATAATTTTTTTCTCCAAATTCTTCTACAATATATTCCTTTATAGACTTCATAGCTTCTTCCGATATTCTTTGAGAATCTGTCCTTATATATGTTATTAAACCCTCTGTTTTTCCTCTCTTAACATCTATACCTTCATAAAGCTGTTGTGCAGCTATCATGGTTCTCTTCGTTGAAAAATTAAGCTTAGTGGCTGCATCCTGTTGAAGTGTACTTGTTGTAAACGGTTTAGGAGAATACCTTTTTCGAGTCTTCTTATCAACGGATTTAATTATCACTTCTTTATTCTTAATTTCATCAACGATTTTTTCTATTTCATCTTGTTTAGAAATTATACTCTCATTTTTTTCTTTCAAATTATCATTTATCTTTTTATTATCTATGCTGTAAAGTGGAAAACTAAAAGTATTTTTCTCATCATACGCAACCTTAATATCTAAATCCCAAAACTCAACAGGTTCAAATTTATTTATTTCCTTCTCTCTATCAACTATAAGTTTCGTAGCAACAGATTGAACTCTCCCTGCACTTAAACCTCTCCTTACCTTAGCCCAAAGTATTGGACTAATCTTATATCCTACGAGTCTATCTATTACTCTTCGTGCCTGCTGTGCATTAACCAGATTAATATCTATAGCCCTAGGACTTTTAATAGCCTTAGTTACAGCATCCTTTGTTATTTCATTGAACTCTATCCTGTTTTTCTCATTTATATCAATATTAAGAATATTAGCTAAATGCCAAGATATAGCTTCACCCTCTCTATCAGGGTCAGTTGCCAGAAAAATGTGATTTGCCTTCTTAGCTTCTTTTTTTAAAGAAGTTGCTAAACCACCTTTACCTCTAATAGTTATATACTCTGGCTCATAGTCATTTTCAACGTTAATCCCCATCTTACTCTTAGGTAAGTCTCTAATATGGCCCACTGAGGCTACAACTGTATATTTTTTACTTCCCAAAAACTTTTCTATAGTTTTTGCTTTTGCTGGTGATTCCACAATTACTAGACTCTTCTTCTCATCTTTCGAAGTAGATTTCTTAACGCTAATCCTCTTAGTATCACTTTTTCTTTTAGGCTTAATTACCTTTTCAACAATATCTTCCATTAATTCCTCCATAAATAAAATATCAATTTTATTCTATATAGGTGTATAATTTATTACCCAATTCACTTACTATACCCTTAATTTCCAAAATGTTCAATACCCCACTTAAATCTTTTATGTTAATATTTGTGATGTAAGCCAGTGACTCTATATAAACACTTCCTTTTTCTTTTAGTACAGACACTATTGTTAACTCAATTTCAGATAATCTATGATCAATTGTTTTAATCTTTTTATCATTGAACTTCACATTTGGAAACTCGTCAAATATATCCTTAACATTAGTAACTATAACCCCTCCATTTTTTATCAAAGTATTTGTTCCTATACTTAACGGAGAATTTATATTGCCTGGCACTGCAAATATGACTTTCCCCTGATTCAATCCAAAATCAACCGTTGTCATAGTACCACTTTTTAATCCCGCTTCTACTACCAATAATCCATCTCCTATACCACTTATAATTCTATTTCTAAACATAAACATCTGTGGTAAAATCGATTTCTTATGATGATTCTCAGAAATAACCAATCCACCTTTATCTAATATATCTTCATATAACCTTTTATTTGTTTTGGGATATATATAGTTAAAACCAGTGCCAAGCACTGCTATAGTGTTCCCATTAGAATCTATCGCCGATCTATGAGCTATTCCATCTATTCCCATAGCCATTCCACTTATTATAGTAACTCCTGCATTAGCTAACTTTTCTGACAAATCTTTTGCTATATAAGATCCATATACACTTGGTTTCCTGCTTCCTATTACTCCTATCCCAAAAGTATCCATAAGCTCAATATTCCCCTTATAATATAAAACAAGTGGAGGATTATCAATACTCTTTAATTTTTTGGGATATTTTTCATCAAAAAAACATAGATACCCTATCTCCTTTTCATGCATTTCAACTTTAAAATCATTAAAAAATTTTCTTCTTTCTAAAAATTTATCTAGCCTACCCTTATCCTCAGAAAAAAGCTCTTTAAACTTTTCATCACATAAATTTGAAATCCCGTCAATCTTTTCTACCTTGGAAATAAATTCCATCGTATCATTAAAAGACAAACCTAAAAAATCCAGAAATAAACAAAGTTCCTCCATAACTACCTCCAGTACTTTTGTAATGGCTTTCTATAGGAAATTGCTTCTGATATATGGCTTATATCAATAATATCCTTTCCGTCTAAATCTGCTATTGTTCTTGCTATTTTCAATAATTTATGATAACCCCTTATAGAATAATTATACTTCGTATATGCTATTTCAACTAACTCCTGAGCATCTTTTGTCAAAACACAAAACATACTTATTTCAGAAGGTGGAATTAAGCTATTATACTTATAACTTTTTTTTGAAAATCTCATAGCTTGAGTTTCTATGGCCATCTTTACTCTTCCTCTTATAACTTCGCTACTTTCACAAATGTTTATTTCGTTAAGTTGGCTAAACTCAATAGGAACCATTTCAACAAAAACGTCAAATCGATCCAAAAAGGGTGCAGAGGCTCTACTTAAATAATTATTAATTTTAAACTCTTGACACACACATTCCCTAAATGGGTTAAGATAATGACCACATGGACATGGGTTTGTTGCTGCCACCAACAAAAAATCACAGGGATATTTATAGCTATTTCTTACCCTTGATATATTTACATACTTATCTTCAATAGGTTGCCTCATCGCCTCTAAAACCTTTTTATCAAACTCCAAAAGCTCATCTAAAAATAAAATACCCTTATGGGAATATACAACCTCCCCAGGAGTTGAGTTTTGCCCGCCTCCAATAATAGACTTGGAAGTCGCCGTATGATGAGGTGATCTAAAAGGTCTTTTCCTCGCTAATATATCATCATTAAATTTCCCTACCGTACTATAAATTCTACTAACCTCTATATACTCTTGATCATTTAATGGCTCCATTATACTACTCATCCGTTTCGCTATCATCGATTTCCCTGATCCAGGTGGTCCAATCATAAAAAAGTTATGGAATCCACTTGCAGAAATTTCAGCAGCCCTTACCGCCATCAAATTTCCCTTTACATCTTTGAAATCATAATCATTAGAGAGTATTTTTTTACAAGGCTCTTCACTTACTTTTAAAACCTTGTCACTACGACCTACAAGATAATATACCACATCCTTAATATTTTCCACTGGTATAATTTCTATATTCTGAATAACTCTAGCCTCTTCATAATTATCTACAGGAACCATTACACGCCTTATATCATCAGACTCGTAACAAGCAATCATAAATGGTATCATTCCACTTACCTTCTTTATTTTGCCATTTAAAGATAACTCTCCAAAAAATGCTGTATTTTCATAGCGTTCAGCCAAAAAATTATATTCACTATTAAGAATGCTAAGTGCAATAGGAAGATCAAAATGAGATCCCTCCTTTTTCACATCAGATGGAGAAAGATTTATAACTATTTTTTTATTAGGAAATTTTAAATCGCTATTTATTATAGCCGATTTAATCCTATCCTTTGATTCTTTAACCGTGACATCAGGAAGCCCTACTGTCGCAAAAGAATTCATGCCCTTTGCAACATCAGATTCCACTGTAACTATGTAACCCTCAATACCTTCAACTGCACAACTCAACGTTTTATAAAACATATCTCACCCCTAAAATGCATTTTCAATGTAATTTATAAATTTTTCATCTGTGTAAATTTCCAATACATCAAAATTAATTTCATTATAAAATATTTTCTTCTCTCGTAAAAACTCTCCTGCGACTATTCTTATTTTCTTTTGTTTTATATAATTTACAGCATCGGAAGCATTTCCATAATCTCTATTCTTCCTTAGTTTAACTTCAATAAAATGGATATTACACCTTTTTTTTGTAATTATATCTATCTCTCCATGTTTGGTTCTAAAATTTCTATCTAAAATGCAGTGTCCATTTTTTAAAAGATAATCACTTCCAATATTTTCACCGAGAATACCTTTTTTAACATTATTCAACATATCACCCTTCCAAATTATAAAATTTATCTAATTATAATATCTACTGTTTCCATTTTCAATATTTCTGTTAATAACATAAAATATATGCGACAAATCCCAAAAGTTATTTTATAGTTAATACTAACCTCAAAGTACAAAAAAAGGAGCTTTGACTTTTAAGTCCTAGCTCCAGCTGTTTAAAAAATTTAAATCTTCAATAAAAACCTGCAAATACCTAAATATGTAAGAAATTTACAAGTTCATTGACATTTAACAATCCATGTTAAATGAATAAACTTTCAACACAGCCTGTCTTTAATTATACCTACTCTTCTTCAATAGTAGCATCTTTAGCCTCTTCATAAGCACTTAAGATTCTATCTTGAAGTTCTCCTCGCATCTCTGCATTAATAGGATGAGCTATATCTCTAAATTCGCCTTCTCCCACCTTACGACTTGGCATAGCTATAAATAGTCCATTCTGACCTTCAATAATTTTGATGTCATGGACAACAAAAGCACCCCCAAATGTAACAGAAACAATACCTCTCATCTTACCATCATCAGACAATTTTCTAATTCTTACGTCAGTAATATCCATAGATAAAACCTCCTTTGACAAATTTTATAGTGCCGAACAATCTTAAAATACCATATTTTTAAAAAATATTCTACATTTTTTATAAAAATTTATTTATTTTGTAGACTTTTTATGAATTTTTGGCTTGGAAATGCCAAATTTATCCCATCACCTTCTCTAATTGTTATAAGTGAAATATAATCTTCTATAGTTGAAATATCACTCTGAGTTTCCACTAAAACTGCCTTAGCAACAACAGTCGCCTCAAACTCCTTCATCAAATTTATCATTCCTTTAAAAGTTCCTCCGCCACGCATAAAATCATCTATTAGTATAACTTTTGCTCCTGATTTTAAACTTTTCCTTGGAAGACTCATGCTTTGAATATTTCTATTATTTTCCGTAACATAATTTATCCCCAAAGAAGGTCCTTCTGAAATTCGTGCATTCTTCCTTATAGTTAACAAAGGAAGATTCATAGCTCTAGCTGTCATTAATGCCATAGGAATCCCTTTAGTTTCAATAGTAACTACATAATCAGCAGCAGAATAGTCTATAGCCGTTGCTAACAACTCACCTATAGTTGCAGTAATTTGTGGGTCATAAGTAATATCTATCATGTATAAAAATCCCCCAATTAAAGTCCTATCTTTTTCATTAATCTTATCGCACAACTTATTCAAGGAAATTAATGCAGAATCTTTTTCTTTTAAAGGAATATATTTCATCCCCCCAGCAGCTCCTGATAAAGTTATTATCTTGCCTAATCCCAATTTTTCAAATGAATTTTTTACAGATAAAATATCTTCACTTATAGTGGATTTAGCTGCACTAAACATATCAGCAAAATAACCTAACGTAAAAATCCTATTTGGATTATCACTAACTATTTTAGCAATAGCACTAACCCTTTCACTCTTTTTCATTCGCATACAAATACCTCCATACCTATCTTGAATTTATCATACTTACTCTTTTCTTTCAAGAAAAATACATTTATTTTCTTTAAAATTTTAAAAAAAATACATATTTCAAATAATTGTGGTAAAATAAATAAGATAAAAAATATAGGAGATAAATTTATGAATATACATTTTATTGGAATAGGTGGCATAAGTATGAGTGGCCTTGCAGCCATATCATTAAACCAAGGACATAAGGTATCTGGATCAGACAATGCCACAAATAATATTTTAGCTGACCTTCAGAAAAAAGGAGCAATAATAAAAAAAGGGCACTCCATCGACAATATAGACAATAAAATAGATCTGGTTGTATATACTGCCGCTATAAAAAAAGATAATCCGGAACTTTTGCAAGCAAAAAATCTTGGAATAAAAACGCAAGAACGCTCTGAATTTCTTGGACATATAATGGAAAATTATAATAAATCTTACGCCATAGCTGGAACCCATGGAAAGACATCTACCACCTCTATGCTCTCTAGTATACTACTTGAAGCAAAAAGTGATCCCACAATATTAGTCGGAGGTTACCTTCCGATTATAAATGGAAATGTTAGAGTTGGAAATAGTGAAAATTTTGTAGCAGAAGCTTGTGAATATGTAGATAGCTTTCTGGAATTTTATCCAAAAACTTCAATAATACTTAATATTGAAGAAGATCATTTAGACTATTTTACCGATATAGAACAAATTAAAGACTCCTTCTATAAGTTTGCAGACAATACAAAAAAAGAAGGGACAATAATCGCTAATGGAGATAATGACAATGTGTATTTTGCTCTTAAATCAAAAAGGCCTATATTCTTTGGCTTTAACGAAAGAAATCAAGCACAAATTCTAGAACTAAAACAAAATCAAGAATCCAGTAGTTATTTTATACTTTATGAAAACAAGAAATTAGGTCCATTTACAATTAATATCCCTGGAATCCATAATGTATATAACTCAGTTGCTGCAATAATGGCCTCATATAAAAATAACATCTCTCAAGATGTAATTCAAAATGGTATTTCTAAATATAATGGAGTCAAAAGAAGATTTGAATATAAAGGTGATTTTAAAGGTGCAAGGATATATGATGACTATGCACATCATCCTACAGAGATAAAAGCTACTCTTGAAACAGCATCTAAACTTGATAAAAATAGATTGATAGCTATTTTTCAGCCACATACATTCACCAGGACAAAAGAACTTCTTGATGAATTTTCAACATCTTTTAATAATGCTGATTTAACAATTATAACAGATATATATCCTTCTAGAGAACTTGACACAGGAATCGTTCACTCTTTGGACCTTGTAAAAAAAATGGACAAAACAAAAACAATATATTTAAGTGGTTTTCAAGACGTAGAAAACTATCTAAAAAATAATCTTGAAGAAAATGACCTTTGTTTTACTATAGGTGCAGGAAATATAGATGAAATATATAATAACTTGCTTCTAAATTCAAATTAATCAATTAGAGTCTAACTAAATAGTTAGACTCTAATTTTACAACTATTCTTATTTTTTAATCTCTTCAAAATCTACATCGATTATATTGCTATACTCCTTGTGTTTAGAGGTTTTATACTTTAATATTATATTGTTTATATAAACCATCACAGCAAATATAATACACGCATCCTCTATCAACCCAAAACCTAAAAATACATCAGGAATAATATCAATTGGTACAAAAAAATATATAACTGAAATCAGAATAGCAACAAACGTCTTTGCTTTTAAAAATAAACTAACAGAACTATCAGAAAAAAATTCTTTAAAGTATATTAAATTTGAAATAAACTTAAACTTATTTAGTTTCTTACTCAAAATATCACCTCTTTCGAAAGGAGCTAACAATGAATCTTAATAACATAAAAATCAAACTATCCAACTATGACCACAATATTATTGATAAAGATAAAAAATTAATTTCTGCAGTACTTATCCCACTTGTAACTATTAACAATCAGACTCACTTGCTTTTTCAAAGACGTTCAAGAAAAATAAAAACTCAGCCAGGGGAAGTATCATTTCCTGGCGGAAAATATGAACAATCAGATAAAACCCTTAAGGATACAGCAATCAGAGAAAGTTGTGAAGAGTTGGGACTAAACCCAACTGATATAGATATTATAA
Organism: Filifactoraceae bacterium; assembly: GCA_051655155.1. Lineage (GTDB taxonomy): Bacteria > Bacillota > Clostridia > Peptostreptococcales > Filifactoraceae > JBOFZL01. Next base: position 31,476 of record JBOFZL010000030.1, on the reverse strand, counting down.
CAGAAATGGATACACTTATTACACCATTTAATATAATTATATATAATTACTTAGGTGTAATTAAAAATATAAATGATATAGCTATTAACGAAGATGAAGTTGATTATATTTTTACAGTACCACTTCAATACTTTTTAGACAATACTCCCTTAGAAGTTATAGGAGAAATCAGCCTAAAGTACGGAGAAGACTTTCCTATAGAAAAAACACCAAATGGATCTAACGCTAATAAATATACACCTAAAAACAGAGCATTATTCTATGAATATGGAGAAAATGTTATTTGGGGATTCACTGCACTTATCATAGAAAACTTAGTCAAAGTTTTAAAAAGCTTATAAAATTTATATTTTATTCCATAATATTAATTTAATAACTTAACCTGAAAGATTATTAATGAAATTAAGAATAATAATATATTAGCCTTTTTTATAAATCTATTTACCTTCATGTAGACTCACTAAACTCATAGTGCATCTACTCTTAAAAATTATACCTAAAAATCACAACCATAAAGTTAAACTTAAAGTCATATAATTTCATGTAGATTAATTATAACGTGTTTAACTTTTCGTGTCCATACTTATATACTAGCACCACAGAATAAGCTTGTACAAAGCGATGTCCTGCGTACAGTTAATTTAAATTACGATCTATATAGAGTATAACAATCCAAATTAATTTTCAAATAATAGTTAATTCTCAGAGAATAATAACATCTTAAACCACTTGACCAAAGCTCTAAATAAACTATAAATTCTTATTTGTTTACCTTCTAGTTTTTTGTAGTCCCAATAAATTTATTCTTCTTGTCTTATTCGGATTGAATTTGATTGAAAAAAAGGATGTTGTATGATAAAATTGTATTATTGTGTTGGGCTCTTTTTTTAGATATGAAAGTAGACAAATGATTTACTTATTTGATTGAAGACATACTTTACCTAAACGCAATACGCAATTATTAAGAGTATGTAATACGCCAAATTCAACAGAATACGCTTCCAGTTTCAAAAAAGGCGTAAAATAAATTTAGAGAAAGGCGAAAGCCCTTATAAATAATGGGTTTTTAGACAGGTATATGATAAAATGAAATTAGGAATTGTTGGATTACCCAACGTAGGAAAAAGTACACTCTTTAACGCAATAACACAAGCTGGAGCAGAATCTGCAAACTATCCATTTTGTACTATAGAACCAAATGTTGGTGTCGTATCTGTACCAGATGAAAGACTTGATGAACTTGCAAAAATATATGAATCGAAAAAAACAGTGCCAACCTATATAGAATTTTATGACATAGCTGGACTTGTAAGAGGCGCAAGCAAGGGTGAAGGTCTAGGAAACAAATTTCTATCTCACATAAGAGAGGTTGAAGCCATAGTCCATGTGGTACGTTGCTTTGAAGATCCTAACATAACCCATGTAGATGGAAGCATAGACCCAATTAGAGATATTGAAACAATCAATTTAGAGCTTATTTTCTCAGATATAGAATTATTAGAGAAAAGGATTCAAAAAACTTCAAAACTGGCAAAACAGGATAAGTCATTGGCTGCTGAACTTGAAATTCTTCAAAAATTACTTACAGCACTTGAAAATTCAAAGCCTGCCAGAACCATAGACCTAAGTGATGACGAGCATACTTTTACTAAATCTATAAACTTACTAAGTTATAAACCAGTAATATATGTTACAAATGTATCTGAAAACGAGGTCGCCGATGATGCAGCATCAAATTCACATGTTCAAAAAGTAAAAGCATATGCCAAAAACGAAAACTCTAGCGTTATAGTTGTTTGTGCACAGATCGAAGAAGAAATATCTCAGTTAGAAGATGATGAAAAGAAAATGTTCCTTGAAGATTTAGGACTTAGCCAATCTGGGTTGGACAAGCTAGTAAAAGAAAGTTATAGTCTCCTTGGACTTATATCTTTCCTTACCGCAGGTCCTATGGAATCGAGAGCTTGGACAATAAAGAAGGGAACAAAGGCTCCACAGGCAGCGGGTAAAATTCACTCTGACATAGAAAGAGGCTTTATCAGAGCTGAAACCATTGCCTATAAAGATATACTGGCTCATGGTGGGAATATGACCAGTGCAAAAGAAAAAGGGCTTGTACGTTCAGAAGGAAAAGAATATGTAATCCAAGATGGAGATGTGATTTTATTTAGATTTAATGTTTAGAATCATATACTAAACCTGTACTTCATAAAACATAAGATATGAACTCACTTAGGTGGGTTCTTTTTAAGTTTATAGATTTAACCATCTTACGCTTTTTGGTATTGGATTTATTGTGACTCACTAGCACAATAACTACTTATTTTGCTAACAAAATCAACTCTACGGAAGTCAAAAGAGAGCTTATCCATCTATCAAAAATAATAGACAGATCAAAAAGAAAAACTTTTTCATATTGCAAAGCTGATTAAACAAAATAAAATTTCACTTTCTATAGGCGAAAATACGAAAGGGACTGCCCAAAAATAGACAGCCCCTTTTATTATGAAATTTAACCTAGTTCTTCTTCTATCAGCTTAGCTAGCTTTTCTGCTAGTACCTTGATTTTTTCTTGCTCCTTACCTTCTAGCATAACTCTTACAAGAGGTTCTGTTCCAGAAGGTCTAATTAACACCCTTCCTTGTCCATGCATTTCCTCTTCTATTGAATCTATCATCTCACTTATTTTTGGGTTGTTCATATACTCATTTTTATACTTTGGCTGAACCTTAGCATTAATTAAAATCTGTGGATATATATCCATTATCTCTGCCAATTCACTCATTGACTTAAACTCTGACTTAAGCACAGAGGTTAAGAGTAAGGCAGCCAATAAACCATCTCCAGTAGTATTATAATCAAGCAGTATTGTATGACCTGATTGCTCTCCACCTATAGATAGGTTTTTCTCTAACATTTTTTCTAAAACATATCTATCTCCTACCGATGTAACTTCTAATTCTATTCCTTGCTCCTTAGCTGCAATATGCAGTCCTATATTACTCATAACAGTGACAACTAGCTTATTATCCTTAAGCTTTTCTCTCTCTTTCAAAAACTTTGCCATAATGAGCATTATTTTATCGCCGTCTACTGCTACGCCATTTTCATCAACAGCTAACATTCTATCTGCATCACCATCGAAGGCTAGTCCGATGATTGACTCATTTTCAACAACTGCCTTTTGCAAGTTAGACAGATGTGTTGAACCACAATTATAGTTGATATTAGTGCCATTTGGATAGGCTGAAAGAATATTAACAGTTGCACCTAGCCTTCTAAATGCCATTGGTGCTACTTCATATGCTGCTCCATTTGCACAATCCAAAGTAATGTTCATACCTATAAAATTATCTTTTATCTCTTCAACTAAATAGTCCACGTATCTTTCCTTAGCATTAGAACATTCAACAAGAAGCCCTACATTTTCATGAGTTTTAATAGGTAGATCTTCATCTCCATTATCTATATATTCTTCAATCTCCAACTCAACCTCATCTGGAAGTTTAAACCCTGTAGCATCAAAAAACTTTATGCCATTATACTCCATAGGATTATGAGAAGCAGATATAACTATCCCTAAATCAGCTTTTAACTCTCGAGTAAGGTATGCAACTGCAGGAGTCGGGATTATTCCTAAATCAATAACATCCACCCCAACACTCATTATTCCTGCTGCAAGAGCTGATTTCAGCATATCCTTGGACACTCTTGTGTCAGTCCCAATAACTGCCTTTAATCGTTTGTTCTCATCGGAATGCTTAGATAAAACATAAGCTCCATACCTTCCTAATCTATAAGCTAAAGATGAAGTTAATTCACTATTAGCAATTCCTCGAACTCCATCTGTTCCAAAATACTTTCTCAAAACTTTTCCTCCACTATATATATTCTTTTGCTAACTCTTCACCATTTAAGACTCTCAACGCACCTTCCGTTAAGGCTACCATCTCATCTTCTCCACCATATATAACAACAGGTGCTATAAATTTAACCATATCCGCAATCATCGATGTCATAAGCTTAGAGTAAGCAATCCCACCGGTTAGTATTATAGCATCCACATTACCCTTTAAAACAGTAGCACTAGCACCTATATCCTTACTGACCTGATAAGCCATAGCCCTATATATAAGTTCTGCTTTCTTGTCACCTTTTTCAATCATAACTTCCACATCTCTCGCATCATTGGTATTCAGATAAGAAACTAGCCCTCCCTTACCTTTAATCTTTTTCTTCATATCATCAAGAGTATACTTTCCACTAAAGCACATTTTAATAACTTGACCTACAGGAAGAGATCCTGCTCTTTCTGGAGAAAAAGCTCCATCTCCATCTAAAGCATTATTAACATCAATAACCATACCTTTTTTATGTGCACCTACAGATATTCCCCCACCAAGATGAGCAACTATTAAGTTTAATTCCTGATATTTTTTACCATTTTCACAAGCATATCTACGTGCCACTGCTTTTTGGTTTAAGGCATGAAAAATTGATATTCTCTCAATTTCATTTATTCCAGAAACTCTAGCAACATCTTGCATCTCATCAACAACAACAGGATCTACAATAAAAGCTTCCGCTCCTATTTCTGTAGCAATTTCCGAGGCAATTATCCCACCTAAATTAGATGCATGTTCCCCCAAAATTCCTACCTCCAAATCTTCTATCATTTTTTTATTTACCCTATAAGTACCACCAGTTATTGGTTTCAAAAGACCACCTCTACCAACAATAGCATTTAAAGTCTCTATACTAACACCTGCTTCATTCAAAGCTTCTAAAATAACATTTTTTCTAAAAGATTTTTGATCAGAAATTTTCTCATACTCATCTATTTCTTTAGATGAATGTCTTAAAACCTTCTCCATAACCTGATCATTACCAGAATATACTGTAATCTTAGTAGATGTTGAACCTGGATTAATTGCCAAAATATTAAACTTATCCATAACCTTACCTCCCATTACTTTTAGCAGAACATAAAACTGCTAAAGCTATTGAATTTAACTTAGCCACATCAGAATCAGCTCTTGATGTCAATACAATAGGAGCCTTTGCCCCAACTATTATACCTGCATTTTCTGACTCACAGAAAAATACCAAAGACTTATAAAGCATATTTCCAGCTTCTAGGTAAGGAGCTACAAGAATATCACACTTACCTGCCAAAGGATGTGTCATACCCTTATGCTTAGCAGCAACTTCTGAAATTGCATTATCTAGTGCAAAAGGCCCTCCAACAATACATCCTGTAATTTCACCTCTTACATTCATGTCTTCCAATTCCTTTGCATCTACAGTTGCCTGCATTTTTACATCAACTTTCTCCTTAGCACATATAATACCCACCTTCGGAACATCATTGCCTAACGCATGCGCAACAGTAACGGCATTCTCAATTATACCTTTCTTGCCTAATAAATCCGGAGCTAACGTCATAGCTGTATCCGTTACATAAAATAATCTATCCCATTTAGGTATTTGAAAAACTGCAACATGGCTAAGTGGCTTTCCACTCCTAAGGCCTATTTCTTTATCTAAAACTGCCTTGAGGACTATAGATGTATCTACAATTCCCTTCATAACAATATCAGCTTCACCACTTGAAACAAGTTGAACAGCCTTTCTACTAGCCTCTGTAACATCAATAATATTAACAAAGGTATATCCATCTTCACTAATACCTAACTCTTCCATTATATACTTTGATTTTTCTTCATCCCCAACTAATATCGCATTTATTATCCCCAATTTTTTTGCATTATCCACCGCTAAAATAACTTCCTCATCCTGAGCACATGCAACTGCTATAGTTTTAGGTCCACAAGATCTGGCATACTTTAAAATTTCATCAAAATTTTTCATATCTTCCTCCTAAATAATACTAATTATTTGTGATAGGTGTTATATTGACACTTAAATAAGGCACCTTACTTTCCACTAAAAAATAGTACTTTTGAGAACTTAAATCAGTTCTCTCATTATCTATTTTGAGTCTAATATCATCCTTTAGTACGCTACCTTCAAATCCTTTATCAAAAATCATATCTACTTTGATATTTTCAGGTAAAAAGCTATATATATTAGCAATGTCATCCTCAGTATATTCGGTCATAATAATATCATCTCTATTAAAATTTAAAGACATAAAATAAGTTAACTCATTAGTATACTTTAATTTTCCACTAACTATATTGCTCTTTATTCCTTCAGGCATATCTAACTTCACAATTAATGACTCTATCTGCCTTAGTTGCTCAATTGATATAGGTTGCGTTTTAATTGATGTTATCTGATTTATAACACTCTCCTTCCCCTGAATTTGAATTTCTTTTGGATCTATATAATAATTACTTAAAGGCAACTGTCTATCACCATCAATTACAACAAGTTCCACTGGGACAACCTTGTTTTTATTAACACTTATAACTGCCTCTACATACCGTACCTGAAGCTTAACACCAGCTACTTCATTTCCTTTGCTATCAATCGCATTAAGCTTTACATTATTTTTGAAATCCTTATTTGCCTTAGTTACATCCACGGTAGCGATAACCTCATTAACCTGTGAAACTAATGAATCTGGTCCTTCTATAAGAGTTGTATCCGGATTAATTGAAATACTTTCAACCTCATACCCCTCTGCTACCTCTCCAGTAACCCTTGGAGAAATAGCCTTTCTCAAACTAGAAATTTCTTCAAGCACAACATCTTTTCTTACCGGATTAACACTAACTTCAATATTATCCTTTGGTTGCACAATCATATCCAATTGATTATTTCCTAAATGCGGGTTCTTTATTGTACCTAAAACTACAGGCCCTTTATTAATATAGCTATTTACTAAAGAACTTCTTCCTCTTACATTAACCTGCGTAACCATATTACTCTCTGTGGATATAACAAGTCTAAGACTATCAATTTCCGCTTGATTAGTTATATTAGAAACAGGAACCGCCTCCACAGTCCTACTAATAATAGGATCTACTTCAGCCATAACAAAAATCCACATAAAAAATGCAAATGCAATAGATAAAATTTTAATTTTCAAATTATTTTTAAATATATTCTTCATCATTTTGCACCTACTTTCTGCAATAACGATTTCTCATCCTTCTCATTTAAACTGTCCATCAGAAGCCTTCTTAAAGATTCAATAGTTAGATTCTTTAATATTTTTCCATTTTTAGCCAGAGAAATTCCACCTGTTTCCTCTGAAACAATAAGAGATATACAATCTGACCTTTCGCTTATCCCTATAGCCGCTCGATGTCTAGTTCCCAATTCCTGATCTAAAAGTTTATTTTCAGTAAGTGGCAAAAAACATCCTGCTGCTAAAATTCTATCCCCTCTAATAACAACAGCACCATCATGCAATGGAGTATTAGGAACAAATAAATTAGTTAACAACTGTCTCGATACTAAAGCATCCATAGATGTGCCTGTTTGAATTATATCATTTATCCCTGTTCTTCTCTCCAAAATAATAAGAGCACCTGTCTTACTTTCAGAAAGACTCTTTGACGCACCCATCAACTCATTAACCAAAATTTCTATCTTAGTATCAGGCTCATCTGTATTCTTAACCAAAAATTTTGTTCTCCCCAGATGCTCTAATATCCTCCTAAGCTCTGGCTGAAAAACTATCATTAAAGCTATAAGTCCAACAGTCATAGTATTTCTTAAAAACCAATTTACGACTTGCAACTGCAAAACCTCAGATATTTTTGTTGCAAAAAGCAAAATAAAAATCCCTTTAATAAGTTGCTCTGCCCTAGTCTGTTTTATCAACATATATATGTTATAAAAAACATAAGCAACAATAGCAATATCTATAATATCAAAAATTCTTATATTCACAATTATGTCTTTAAGCTCCCACATATTGCTACCTCCATAGTTTATAACTATTAATTTGTATAATAAATATACTTTTAAGTATATCATGTATCCTTGCAAATCACAAGTTTTAGAAGCAGTTAAAATCTTAAAACTATGTAAAAAATATAACAAAAAAACTATGACAAAACATTAAAATTTAGCCATAGTTACACAAAAAACATCTAATCATTGTTTTCAAAGTCTTTATAAAGCAAACTTGGTTGTATTCCTGAATTATTTTGATACTTGCCACTAACATATCTATCATAATCACCTTCAATAGTATGATAATAAATCTGACAAATTTCAACATTTGGATATATCCTTATAGGTTGTACACAAAAGATTTCCAAGGTCCAATAACCAGCAAATCCGACATCACCAAAACCAGCTGTTACATGAATAAATAAGCCCAATCTTCCAATAGAAGATCTCCCCTCTAACATAGGAACAAAACCCTCAGTCTTAGTAAACTCATTAGTACGTCCTAAATATAGTTTATTAGGCTCTAAAAGAAGTCCCTCCCTTGGAATAATAACTCTTTCCACAGGATTTAATACTTTCATATCCAATACATCATTAGAATATATTAGAAGTTCATTGTTAAGTGTTAAATTATAACTATTAGGATTAATTTTACGCTCATCAAACGGCTCTATTATAATATTATTTCCAATCTGATTTTTAATTTCCTTACCAGATAAAATCATATACAACCTCCTAGTATTTTTATATAGATTAACATAAATTATACATAAAAATAAAGACTTATATTCAATTTTATTCAAAAATAAATTGACACAGAACAAAAATTGCTAACAATAAACACAAAGAGTAAATTCAACAGAATCTACTCCTCACTCATTAATCAGACTTTCTTATCTTACACACTTTTATAAAGCAAACACCATAACATATAACCTACCATTCATCTATACTTCTAATTCAATTATATATTATTGCTTGAGATTAAACTTTGGTGCACCTGAAGGGACTTGAACCCCTGCCACGCGGCTTCGAAGGCCGCTGCTCTATCCAACTGAGCTACAGATGCACGATACAATATATCATACACTATTTAATGCAGATTTTCAAGCATTAAAACTTGAGTGCTAGAAATTTTAATATCTAACACTCAAGTTAAACCTACTTATTTAACCAATTTAAAAACTCTGCCTCATCTATAATCTTAATTCCTAACTTTTTTGCTTTATCTAACTTAGAACCACTTTCTTCCCCACTTAAAACAACTGTAGCTTCCTTTGTTACAGATGATAGTACCCTTCCACCATTTTTTTCTATTAAATCTGAAGCATCCTTTCTCTTTAAGTTAGGAAGTGTTCCTGTTAAAACAAATTTTTCTCCTACCAAAATTTCACTAAACTTCTCTTCCTTAATTTTTTTTGTATTTAAACCAAGATCTATTAGCTTTTTTATCATATAAATATTTTCATCTCTAGAAAAGTATTTTATAACAGATTCTGCCATTCTTACTCCAAAATCTTCAATCAACAATAGCTCTTCTTCTTTTGCCACTATTAAATCTTCCAAAGTTTCATATCGATTTGCTAATGATTTAGATGCATTAATCCCTATGAACTCAATTCCTAAACTAAATATCAACCTATATAGGTCCTGTTTTTTTGAATTTTCTATAGCCTTTATGAGATTTGCTACAGATTTTTTCCCAAAACGTTCCACCTCTAACAATTGAGCTTCTTCCAGTTCATATATATCACTTAAACTTCTTATTATATTTTTGTCATATAGAACATTCACTACAGCTTCACCCATATTTACAATATCCATAGCATTCTTTGACGCAAAATGTATTAACTTTCTTTTATTAATTCCCGAACAATCCATATTAACACATCTTATTGCTACATCATCATCATTTTTATATAATCTATCGTTACAACTTGGACAAAAAACCGGCTCTTCTATTACTTCTTCTGTACCTACACGTTTTTCAAAATTAACATTTACTATCTCTGGTATTATTTCTCCTGCCTTTCGTACTACTACCATATCACCTATTCTTATATCTTTTTCTTTAATATATTCAAAATTATGAAGAGATGCTCTAGCTACCATAGATCCACTAATGTTTATAGGTTCTAATATTGCTGTTGGAGTTATCGCCCCCGTTCTCCCTACCTGAATCTCAACATCTAAGATTTTAGTTTCTTTCCTTTCTGCCGGAAACTTATAGGCAACTGCCCATCTAGGAATTTTTGATGTAGATGAAAGTTTTTCACGCTTTAAAATATCATCTACCTTTATAACTATTCCATCTATTTCAAACTCAAAGTTTTCTTTTTCAGTTGTCCATTGTTCAACTATATCTATTATTTCATCTACATTTGAACACCTTTTTCTATTTGGGCTTACCAGAAACCCCAATTCTTCCAAATAATTTAAACTCTCCCAATGATTAGAAAAAGTCTTGCCTTCAATATACTCCAGATTGAAAACAGCAACATCTAACTTTCTTTCTTTTGTAACATTACTATCTAACTGTCTTAATGATCCAGAAGCTGCATTTCTCGGATTTGCAAATATTTTACCACCTGCTATTTCATTTGTACTATTAAGCTTTTGAAATTCTTCTTTTTTCATGAAGACTTCACCTCTAACCACAATACTTTCTTTTGTTTTAAGCTTTTGTGGTACTGTTCTAATCATTTTTACATTGTTAGTTACATCTTCACCAAAAATTCCATCTCCTCTAGTTGCTCCTGTTTTTAATTCACCTTTCTCGTAATTTAATGCCACTGTAAGTCCATCAAATTTCAACTCTACTACATAATCTACATTTCCCACTTCTTTTTCAATTTTATAAGTAAAATCTCTTATTTCAGCTTCTGAAAATACATTCCCTAATGATAATAACTTTTCTCTGTGTCTTATTTGAACAAATCCTTCTGATACTCTTCCTCCTACCTTTTGAGTAGGTGAGCCCTCTAACTCTTTAATATCCAGTTCTTTTTCTAATTCTAGTAGTTCCCTTAATAGTTGGTCAAACTCCTCATCCTCTACTAACGAGTTGTTATTCTCATAATATTCTTTATTATATAGATTTATTTTTTCCCTCAGCTCATTTACCCTTTTATTCATAACTCCTCCAAATTATCCCTCTTCATACTTTATATTATAATTTTACCATACTTTACTGTTTTTTTAGAAAGATTTTACATTCTTTTATAGTTATATGTAAATAAAATAGGTAGCTTCTATTTTAGAAACTACCTACTAAGTACTCATCATTTTAATATTGTTATTTCTTACCACACTTATAAAGAACTATTCATCCTTTAATTTAACGAATTTTTGCTATTTTGCATAATCAATAGCTCTTGTTTCTCTTATAATGTTAACTTTTATTTGTCCTGGATAATCCATTTCCTCCTCAATTCGTTTAGTAATTTGTCTTGCTAACAACGGAAGAGTATCGTCCGATACGTCTTCTGGTTTCACAATTATTCTTACTTCACGTCCTGCTTGGATTGCAAATGATTTATCAATTCCTTCGAATGAATTAGTTATTTCTTCTAATTTTTTAAGTCTATTTACATAAGCATCTAAAGTTTCACCTCTAGCTCCTGGTCTTGCTGCTGATATAGCATCCGCAGCTGTTACTAATACAGCTTCCAAAGATTCTGGTTCGTAATCCCCATGATGAGTTGACATAGCATGTATAACTTCTTTTGACTCTTTATAACGTCTTAATAAATCCATACCTATCTCAACATGTGTTCCCTCGATTTCATGGTCAACAGCCTTTCCAATATCATGGAACAATCCTGCTCTTTTTGCCAACTTAGAGTCGGCTCCAATTTCAGTTGCTAATATTCCACAAAGATGTGCTATTTCTACTGAATGGTTTAACACATTTTGTCCATAACTTGTGCGGTATTTCAGTCTACCTAAAAGCTTAACCAATTCTGGATGAACTCCAAAAACACCAGTTTCAAAAACTGCCTTTTCACCAGCTTCTTTTATCCTGTTATCCACTTCTTTTCTTGCATTTTCAACGGTTTCTTCAATACGACCCGGATGTATTCTTCCGTCGGATATTAATTTTTCCAAAGTTAATTTAGCCACTTCTCTTCTGATTGGATCAAAAGCTGATAGCACTACTGCCTCCGGGGTATCATCAATTATAAAATCTACTCCCGTTAAAGTTTCCAATGTTCGTATGTTTCTACCTTCTCTACCAATTATTCTACCCTTCATTTCATCGTTAGGTAGATTCACCACAGATACAGTAGTTTCTGCCACATGATCTGCTGAACATTTTTGAATTGCAAATGCCACAATCTCTCTGGCCTTTTTATCAGCTTGATCCTTAGCCTGCATTTCTAGATCTTTTACCAAAATCGCCATTTCATGAGTTATTTCTTTTTCAGCATTTGCTAATATATGCTTTTTTGCCTCATCCATTGTAAGATTTGATATTTCTTCTAACTTTATTAATTCTTGATCTTTTAAAGCTTCTATTTCAGCTTCTTTTACTTCTATCTTCTTAAGCTTATCAGAGGCTTTAACATCCTTTTCCTCTAACTGAGAAGATTTTTTATCCAAAAGTTCTTCCTTCTGAATTAATCTTTTTTCAAATTTTTGTAATTCTAATCTTCGTTCTTTATTATCTTTCTCAAACTCATTTCTTAGTTTATGAGCTTCTTCTTTAACCTCTAAAAGTTTTTCTTTTTTAATAGCTTCAGAACTTCTTTCAGCTTCTTCAACAATTTTAGCTGCTACATCTTCGGCTTGACTTAACTTGCCTTCAGCTAATCTCATCCTTAAGAAGTAACCTATGAGTAATGAAATAATAATAGCTCCTATAATTATTGTAATTAATAAAAATAAATTTATTTCCAAAATTTTTCCACCTCCTTAAAGAAAATTTAATGTAATATCCATTTACATTATACTCTATAATATAATGTTTACTCTAGAATGTCAATGTTTTGAGGCTTATTTTCCTTTAAGGTGTTTTTTTAAGAATTGACCTGTATAAGATTTGGAAGTTTTCATAATTTCTTCTGGAGTCCCAGTAAATATAACCTTTCCACCTTTATCTCCACCATCCGGTCCTAAATCTATAATATGATCGCTTACTTTTATAACATCCAAATTATGCTCTATTACAACCACTGTATTCCCAGAATCTACCAATGCTTGTAAAACTCCTGTTAATTTATCAACATCAGCAATATGCAGCCCTGTAGTAGGTTCATCTAAAATATATAATGTTTTTCCTGTAGCCCTTTTGCTAAGTTCTGTTGCCAATTTTATTCTTTGAGCTTCTCCTCCTGATAACTGTGTTGATGGCTGACCTAACGTTATATATGAAAGACCTACACTTACAAGAGTTTCTAACTTTTTACTTATTCGTGGTATATTTTCAAAAAACTTACAGGCTTCTTCCACGTTCATAGCCAAAACATCAGCTATACTCTTACCTTTATACTTCACTTGCAACGTTTCTCTATTATACCTTTCCCCTTTACATACTTCACATGGAACATATACATCTGGAAGAAAGTGCATCTCAATTTTTATTATTCCATCTCCCTTACAAGCTTCACATCTTCCTCCTTTAACATTAAAGCTAAATCTACCTTTTGCGTATCCCTTCGACTTTGCATCAATTGTCATGGCAAATACATCTCTAATCATATCAAATACTCCTGTGTAAGTCGCAGGATTTGAACGTGGAGTCCTTCCTATTGGCGATTGATCTATATTTACAATCTTATCTATATTTTCTAACCCTAGAATTTCATTATATACGCCTGATTTTTCTTTTGATCCATTTATTTTTTGTGAAGCAGCTTTATAAAGAATTTCATTTATAAGAGAGCTTTTACCTGAACCAGATACTCCTGTGACACTTGTCATTATACCTAAAGGTATATTTACATCAATATTCTTAAGATTATTTTCTCTTGCTCCTCTGATACTTATTTGTTTTTCTTTATTTATTTTTCTTCTTTTATTTGGCATTAGAATTTCTTTTTCGCCACTTAGATATTTACCTGTGATGGATTTTTCACATCTAATAATATCTTCTACACTTCCCTGTGCAACGATTTCTCCCCCGTGGATTCCTGCGCCAGGGCCTATATCTACTATATAGTCTGCTGCATACATTGTGTCTTCGTCATGCTCTACTACAATCAAAGTATTTCCAATATCTGTAAGATGTCTAAGTGTTTTTATGAGTCTTTCATTATCTTTTTGATGCAAACCTATACTTGGTTCATCTAACACATATAATACTCCAACTAAGGCCGAGCCTATTTGCGTAGCCAGACGTATTCTTTGAGATTCCCCTCCAGACAAAGTTCCAGCCTTTCTGGATAGTGTTAAATATTCAAGTCCCACATCTTTAAGAAAATTTAGCCTACTTTTTACTTCTTTTAATATCTCTTTCCCTATGAACAACTCTCTTTCTGTTAAGTTAAGTTTTTCTAAATAACTCAAGTGATCAACTACAGATAGTTGCGTAAGCTCAGATATATTTAACTTTCCTACTTTAACCGAAAGTATTTCTGGTTTTAGTCTTAGACCTTTACAGTCAGCACATATATGCTCTGTCATATATGTTTCTATTTTTGTTCTTATATATTCTGATGGAGTCTCCTTATATCTTCTTTCTAAATTTGTTATTACCCCCTCAAAATTAGATTTGTAGGTTTTAATATCATCAGTAAACTTACTCTCATACTCAAACTCTATAATATGCTCCGACCCGTACATAAGTTGTTCTTTAAACCAATCTGGTAGGTTTTTATATGGAGTATCCATAGAAATATCATTAGACTCTGCAAATTTTTTAATCATTCTAAAATAATATGTGTCTTCGTTTCCATCACTTGGAGACCATGGTTCTACTGCATTTTCTGATAAGCTTAGATTTTCATTAGGGACAACAAGACTAGGATCAACGTTTCTCATTGAACCTAACCCATTACATGTCGGGCAAGCCCCAAAAGGTGCATTAAACGAAAATACTCTTGGACTTAATTCTTCAATTCCTGTTCCATGCTCTGGACAAGCAAACTTCGTAGAAAGTAATTGTTCTTCTCCATTTAATTTTTTAACGATTACCAAACCATCTGATAACTTTACTGCATTTTCTATGGAATCTGCTAATCGTGAATCTATCCCCTCCTTTATCACAAGTCTATCAACAACTACATCTATATTGTGCTTTTTATTCTTATCTAATTGAATTTCATCATAAATCTCAAAATCCTCATTGTTAATTCTCAATCTAACATAGCCATCTTTTTTTATAGCCTCTAAAACTTTTTCATGGCGACCTTTTTTACCTCTCACCACGGGAGACATTATTACAATTTTAGCTCCTGATTCATATTTCATAACAATATCTACAATTTCTTGAATTGTCATTTGCTTTATTGACTTACCACATTTTACACAATGTGGTATTCCAATATTGGCATATAACAATCTTAAATAGTCATATATTTCCGTTACAGTACCCACTGTTGATCTAGGATTTCTTGATGTTGTCTTTTGATCTATTGAAATAGCCGGAGATAGCCCCTCAATATATTCTACGCTAGGCTTATCCATCTGCCCTATAAACTGTCTTGCATACGATGATAAACTCTCTACATATCTCCTTTGACCTTCTGCATATATGGTATCAAAAGCTAACGATGATTTTCCTGATCCTGATAAACCTGTAAAAACAATAAACTTGTCTCTGGGAAGTACTATATCAACATTTTTAAGATTATGTTCATTTGCCCCCTTAATTTTGATCTTATCGTGCATTTATTTTCTCCTATAATTTATTTTCTAATATTTTTATCTTATCTCTTAAACTTGCCGCTTTCTCAAACTCTAAGTTTTCAGCACAAGAAAGCATTTGAGAGTACAATGATTTAATTTCCTTCTCTACTTCCAACTTATCTATAGTATCTCTAACAGAATATACCTCTTCTCCTTCAGCAACCTTAAAAGTGCTTATTTTATTCATAATATTCTTTTTAATGCTCGTAGGTACTATTCCATTTTCTTTATTATATTCATCTTGAATTTCTCTTCTACGTTCAGTTTCTCTTATTGCAGCAGCCATAGATTTGGTAATTGAGTCTGCATACATTATAACACGACCTTTTATATTTCGTGCAGCTCTACCTATAGTTTGAATAAGCGAAGTTTCTGAACGTAAAAAACCTTCTTTATCCGCATCCAAAATTGCTATCAATGATACTTCTGGTATATCCAACCCTTCTCGCAATAAGTTTATGCCAACAAGTACATCAAACTCTCCCAAACGTAAATCCCTTATAATTTCTATTCTTTCCAAAGTATCAATATCTGAATGCAAATATTTAACCTTAATTCCTGCATCATCAAGATATTCTGTAAGATCTTCTGCCATACGTTTTGTAAGAGTTGTAATAAGAACTCTTTCTTTATCATCTATTGTTTTATGAATCTCTTCCAATAGATTATCAATTTGATACTTGACAGGCCTAACTTCAATAATAGGATCTAGCAAGCCTGTAGGCCTTATTATCTGTTCTCCAAAAGTAGCTGAATGTTCCAGTTCAAACTTAGCAGGTGTTGCTGAAACAAATAAAATTTGATTTGACACTTCCAGAAATTCTTCAAACTTTAAAGGTCTATTGTCTTTTGCAGATGGTAACCTAAACCCATAATTTACAAGAGATTCTTTCCTTGACCTATCACCTGCATACATAGCTCCTATTTGTGGTATAGTTACGTGAGATTCATCAATTATAATTAAATAATCCTGTGGAAAAAAATCCATTAGGGTAAATGCCCTATCTCCTTCCTCCCTTCCTGTAAGGTGTCTTGAATAGTTTTCTATACCCTTACAAGTACCTAACTCTGAAAGCATCTCTATATCATATCTTGTTCTTTGATCTATTCTTTGAGCCTCAATAAGCATTTCATTTTCTTTAAAATAATCAATCTGCCCCTTTAACTCTTCCCTTATTCCCTCAATAGCCTTGATAGTCTTCTCTCTACTTGTTACATAATGCGAAGCTGGAAAAATAGACACGAATGTTCTTTCTCCTAACACCTCACCCGTCAACGGATTTATCTCTACTATCCTATCTATTTCATCTCCAAAAAACTCCAACCTAATAGCATGATCAAAGGTAGAAGCTGGTATAATTTCTAAAACATCTCCTCTAACTCTGAAAGTTCCTCTCTCGAAACTAATATCATTCCTATTATATTGAATCTCTACAAGTTCTCTAATGACATCGTCTCTATCCTTTTCCATTCCAGGCCTGAAAGATACCATCATATGTTTATATTCTTCAGGATCTCCCAAACCATATATACAAGATACTGATGCAACAATTATTACATCATTACGTTCAATTATTGCAGCAGTTGCGCTATGACGAAGTTTATCTATCTCATCATTTATCGAAGAATCCTTTTCTATATAGGTATCACTGCTAGGAACATATGCCTCTGGTTGATAATAATCATAATAACTTACAAAATACTCCACAGCATTATCCGGAAAAAATTCTTTAAACTCAGAATAAAGTTGAGCTGCTAAAGTTTTATTATGTGCGATTATCAGAGTTGGTCGACCTGTATTTTTAATTATATTAGCCATAGTAAATGTTTTTCCTGAACCTGTAACGCCTAAAAGAGTTTGGTACTTATTGCCACTTTCAATGGAATTTGTCATTTTATTAATAGCCGTAGGTTGATCTCCTGTTGGCATAAATTCTGAAACAAGATTAAACTTCATACTACCTCCTTTGCCCGAACATTAGTTCTATTTAATTTTACTATAAAAATTTTTCAAAGTAAATAATAATTTTATTAATTCGGTCATATATAAAATAGAACTTTATTTTCATTTAATTGAATTATAACTAGTTTATATATAATTATAAAATATCTTAACTACATTAAATTATAAAAAGTCTGCATATTTCAAAAAATAACTTATATAGTAAACTAAAGTGTTAAACTTCAATTCAAAAAAGGCAAGCATAATTTAATATGCCTGCCTTTTATTAATATAAATTCTCCATAATTTCATTAAAATGTTTATTTTTCAAAAGCATTTTTGTAGTAACTACGCCTAAAACACTCACCACAACAAATTCGCCTAAAGCAATATATGCTATAGTTTCCAATAACGGTAGCTTAGCTAACATAGCAACCTCTAATCCAACTATAATCCCATTGGATATGGTTGGCAACAATGACGCAATATAAATATTTTTTATATATCTCATAGGATATACTGCCAAGAATGTCGCTATGGTACCTACAATAATATCAATTACTCCAAAAGGGCTAAAAAAGTTTGCAATTATGCACCCTATTACCAATCCCGGCGTACATATGGGATTTACAAATGCTAACAGCGTCATTATTTCCGAAAGTCTAAATTGTATCGCCCCATAACTAATAGGTGCTAAACATATTGTTAGCGTCCCATAAATACCAGCAATTACAGCTGTAATTACAAGTAGTTTTGTTCTTTTTTCCATAATTAAATTCTCCTCTTGTTTTTTATTTTGGAAGTGGGACCAAGGAAACACTTCTATTTTTCTGCTAATTATCCAATTTTGAAGTTACTCTAAACATAATTTTTAAGCAACAGTAACGATACTTCTTTTTCCAATATATAATTTCAAGATTTATCTATCTAGCAGAATGGCCATTTTTAATTTTACCATATCTTTAACCACTTTTACAAATATTTTAAGCCTATTTGTTAAAGATTTTTATTTATAAAAACCTCTAAAATTTAAAATAATTAATTACCAATCTATAGTGCAGATAAATAAAATTCAATAAAAAACTTAATAATTCTTTTTAGTAATTCTACTTAATATATTATAAATAGTTTTAGTATGAAAAATCTTATACGCTATTAAGGCTCCTATTACATTTAATAATATGTCATCGATATCAAAAGAGCCTGTCATAAGCAATATTTGTATTGTTTCTATCAGAACTCCAATAATTAACACTTGCATAAAGAAAAACCAAAACGTTTTTGACCTCTTATATAATATTGGTAAAAATAATGCAAATGGCACAAACGCTACAATATTACCAAAAATATTAATAATATATAGCCTTAAACTCAACCTTCCATTCACAAAAGCTTTTGTATAACTTTCTATTGTCTGCAATAACTTAAAATTAGTTCTACTATTAATATATTCCTTAAAAGCATTTTTCAAATTCCCAAAATTTTCAATTAACCCTATCTCTCTTCCAAAATTACCATCAAACATAGTATATTTTAAAAGTAAAAAAACATACCCAAGAAAATATATTTTAAAAATATTTTTAATAACCCTACTCTTAACAATAGCACTTTCTTTACGTATAACAAACAGCCCCATAAAATATATAACTACATAAACCAAAAATAACGATATAATCTCTTTTTTTATTCCCATATCTCTCCTCTTCGCTATAAAAACTAATATTTTTAATCAACTAAAATTTTTATAGCAGGTAAGTTATATAAAATCCCTATTAAAGTCAACTTATTATTTTTAAATCATGATATAATAATTATTAATTGATATAAAAATTATAAACACTCTTAACTTAAAAGTCAAACTTATTAAAAATATAATAAAATAAATGAGTTACTTAAATAACCAAGATGTTTATTGTATCAAAAATAATTTTAAATTAACATATTAAATAAGGAGAACTATGAATTTAATAACTATAGATAAACTAAAAAAAACTTATGGAGAAAAAACACTTTTTCACGATATTTTTCTTTCTATTGAAGAAGGAAATAAAATTGGTTTAATCGGAATAAACGGCACTGGAAAAACATCTCTTCTAAAAATACTTGCAAATTTAGATAGCCCTGACTCAATGGCAATAACCACAAAAAATGGAATTAAAATAGAATATCTAAGTCAAACCTTCGAAACAAATAATGATGATACCATAATAGACTATATATTCTCTGGTAACTCCCCTGTACTTAAACTTATCGGAAAATACGAAGGTACCCTTAAAATGATAGAAAAACAGCCTGATAATTTAGAGCTAGTTGATATTCTACATCAGTTAAATACTGAAATGGATGCCATGAACGCTTGGCAAATTGAGTCAGAAGCAAAGGCTATCCTAACCCGATTTGGAATTAAAGATTTTTCCCAAAAAATAAATAGCCTTTCGGGAGGACAAAGAAAAAGAGTAGCCCTAGCAGCTGTCCTAATAAGACCTTGCGACCTCCTTATTCTAGATGAACCTACAAACCATATTGACAATGATACAATAGAGTATTTAGAACAATATTTACAATCTTCCAAATGTGCAATTTTAATGGTAACTCACGATAGATACTTTCTAGAAAAAGTTGCAAATACTATAATGGAGCTGGAAAAAGGAAAATTATATCGCTATGACGGTAGTTATAGTAAATATTTAGAACTTAAATCACAAAAACTCTATGATGAAAAACGTATAGAAGAAAAGAAGCAAAGTCTTTATAAACAAGAATTAGCATGGATGCAAAAAGGAGTAGAGGCAAGAAGAACAAAGGCAAAATACAGAAAAGATGCCTTTTATCAACTGGAAGATTCCTTAAATAAAGATAGACAAGAGCAATTTACAATTGATATTGCAGGAAGTCGTCTTGGAAATAAAATATTAGAATTTAATGATTTAGCCAAAAAATATAATGAAAAAAGCTTATTTAAAAGCAGCGAGTATACTGTGTTAAAAACTGATAGAATTGGAATAATAGGAGAAAACGGTTCAGGAAAAACTACATTTTTAAATCTGTTATCTGGCCAAATTGTTCCAGATGAAGGCTTAATTGAATGGGGAAGCACTGTAAAAATTGGATACTTTACCCAAGAACAAGACCTTTCTGCAGATAGCGATGTTAAACTAGATCCTAACCAAAAGGTTATAGAATATATTAAAGATTCTGCACATTTCATAGAAAAATCTGACGGTACAAAAATTACAGCAGAAAAAATGCTTGAACTCTTTTTATTTTCTTCTCAAAGTCAGCATAACTTAATAGGCAAACTCTCAGGTGGTGAAAAACGTAGATTATATCTTCTTAAAATACTTATGTCTTCCCCCAATCTTTTATTCTTAGATGAGCCAACAAACGACTTAGACATAGAAACCCTAAGTATTTTAGAAGATTATATTTCCGACTTTAATGGTCCTGTAATTACCGTAAGTCATGATAGATACTTTTTAGATAAGATCTGTAATAAAATATTCTCATTTGAACCTGACCCTACCAATACTTTTAAAAGTAAGATCAAATATATAGTAGGTAACTATACTGACTATAAAGAAAAATCAGCCCCTGAAGAAACCGTTCTAAAGGAAATCAAAAAACAAACAACAAAAAATAAAACCTCCAAACCCACTTTAGAAAATAGAAAATTGACATATAAAGAGCAAAAACAGTGGGAAACTATAGAAGAAGAAATCCTTAAAATAGAAGAAGAAATATCTACCATAAACACAAAAATGCTCAAAGCAAATACTGATTTTGTACTTCTTAATAAGTTAACCCAAGAAAAAGATATTCTTGAACTAGAACTTTTAGAAAAAATGGAGCTTTGGGAAAAATTAACTGAACTTGTCGAAAGTCTTGAAAATAAATAGTTGATTTACAACTTATTTCTAAGCACTGTTTAGCTTTTACTAATACAACCATTAAAGTCTAGATAAATTAATCTTTTATTTTACACATATAAATAGACATTCCTCCCTAATAATAAAATCATATCAGCGAGGAATGTCTATTTGAATTATCATATCTGTTTTATTAGCTTATCTTCTTCTAAAGTATTTTTTAAGTTCTCTGTAATTTTTTTCATCATCCAATGAATCATAATTAAATTCACCATCATTAATATAACTGATACCATTGAAGAAACCAACAGGCTATAAGTCGTGTACCTTAGCATACTTATTACTTTATATATCAAAAATATACTTAAAGGTAAAAGTGACATACTAGATATTAATGCTGGGATATACCTTTTAACAATCATACTCTGAATTATATGAATAACTAAATGTAAAGTAAATGCTACGGATACTCCAATCCAAGCTATATAAAATTTATAAAATATACTTAGCGCAGTAATTATGATACATATAAAATATTCTTCTAAAACAGCTAACGAAAATCCCTCATTACTGTAATTTTGATAGAGATTTGAAAGTATATTATAATCTTTTACTATATCCGAGTTTCTATCTAACCATATTCTAAGTCCTACTATTTCTTCCATTTCATGAATCATAAAAATAACGGGAAACAGCCAAAGTAAACCTTCCAATTGCATTTCTTCTATAACACTCCTTATCTTGTCACTTAGCTAATTATAACTTAAGTTTTCTTTTATTTTTTTACCTTTAACCCCTTAACTACTAAAATTATAAAAAATCACCTAATTGCCTCTTTAGCTCTTATTCTTATATCTTCATCTACTTCCAATATTTCCTCTAAACTAGGGTTCTTTATATTCTCATGTTTCTCCATTAAGATTTCTAATTTCCCTGATATATCATAAAAGCCAATTTCATTATTTAGATAAGCTTCCACTAAAATTTCGTTTCCTGCATTTAAGACTGTAGGCATTGTTCCTCCCCGACTTATAGCTTCCAGGGCAAGTCTTAAACAAGGGAATAATTTCATATTAGGTTCAAAGAAGTTCATTCGTTTAAGTTTAAAAAAGTTTAAATTTTCTAAGTCAATAGGCATTCTTTCTGGATATGAGAAAGCATAGTGGATAGGAAGCCTCATATCCGGTAACCCTAGTTGAGCTATTATAGAACTATCCCTATATTCAACCATAGAATGTATTATACTTTCTGGATGTACGACTACTTCTATTTGATCAACCTTCACATCAAATAACCATTTGGCCTCAATCACTTCAAGACCTTTATTCATTAAAGTGGCAGAGTCTATAGTAATCTTCCTTCCCATTGCCCAATTAGGATGCTTAAGAGCGGAACTTGCTTTCATCTGACTTATCTCTTCTAAAGAATTTCTTCTAAAAGGTCCTCCCGAAGCTGTAAGAATAATTTTTTTGATGTTGTTGTAGTCATTGCCCTGTAATGACTGAAATATTGCACTATGCTCGCTGTCTACAGGTATTATTTCACTAGAGTATTTTTTAGCCATAGGCATAACTATCTCTCCTGCTGTCACTAAGGTTTCTTTGTTAGCAAGTGCTATTCTTTTAGAATGTTTAATAGCCTCTATAGTAGGTCTCAAACCAATATTCCCGACCATAGAGGTTAAAACAACATCTGTTCCTTCATCACCTGAAATTTGAAGTAACCCATCCATTCCTGACAGTACAGTGGTATAGCTGGAAAGACGCTCTTTAGCCTCCTTATACTTATTATCATCATATATGCAGGTGTATTTAGGCCTATACTTAATCACTTGAGATTCAATCTTATCAATTTGTCCATTACAACTTAGAGCCCTAACTTTATAATTTTCTAAATTCTTATCAATAACTTCCAGCGCCTGAGTCCCTATTGACCCTGTAGACCCTAAAATACTTATCTTTTTCTTACCTTCCATTTAATGCCTCCAATAGACCTTTTTTCTTTTCAAAAAATTTTTCTATCTTACTCACTATCCCCTTACTATCAAGCTCATACGCCTCAAATAATTCATCTTGTGTCCCAGCAGGTATAAACTCTCGTGGAAACCCTAAGTTTAAGACATTCTTGTCTTTATTTGCTAAAGATACCATCTCTCCAAATCCACCTAAAACTCCTCCGTCTTCTAGCGTCAATATATTTTTATCATTGGTTATAAGACTATTTAATTCCTCTAATTTGTTTGGAGTTGCCATCTTGGGATTTATTATTTTAATCATATATTCTTTTTCTTCCAATGCCTCAACTGCTCCTAGAGCTTTCTCTATCATATTTCCTAGAGCTATTATTGTAAGTTTATTTTTATATTTTTTTGAGGTTTCATATATAACTTCTGGTTCAAACACCTTGTTTTCTAAGTTTCTATATGGACTCAAAAGTTCATAATATTTTTTTAAAGCTTCACTACTTCCTCTTGGATATCTTATTGCTACAGGTCCTTTAATATCATATATAGCACTTTCTAACATTTTTTCTAGCTCTGTTCCATCAGAAGGTGCTAATATCGTCATATTAGGGATATGCTTCAAATATGCTATATCAAAGACTCCATGATGTGTTTCTCCATCTTGCCCCACTACACCCGCTCTGTCAATGGCAAATATAACGTGAAGATTTTGTAAACACACATCATGTAATATTTGGTCATAAGCTCTTTGTAAAAATGTAGAATACACTGCAAATACTGGTATTATTCCACTTAATGCCATTCCCGCTGACATTGTAACTGCATGCTGTTCAGCTATTCCCACATCCACAAACCTATCTGGATATTTCTTTCTAAAACAATTAAGCCCTGTTCCATCTGGCATAGCAGCTGTAATAGCATAAATCCTTTTATCCTTTTCTGCTAATTTTAATAAGCTTTTCCCAAACGCATCTGAATAATTATTGGTTACTTTTTCTTTTACTCCATTATTTATATCAAAAGCACCAACCCCATGATATAAGTTAGGATTCTCTTCTGCCTTTTTGTAACCTTTACCTTTTTGCGTTATAACATGTAACAAAACAGGTTCTTTCAAGTTTTTGCAATGTTCTAATGATTCCTCTATTTTTTTGATGTTATGACCATCAATAGGTCCTATATAAGTAAAACCTATATCCTCAAAAAACATTCCCGGAACCAACAGGTACTTTACGCTATCTTTAGCTCGTCTAGCTCCACTTATTATTGCTCCACCTATCTTAGGAATTTTTGACAACACTGTTTTAGTAATATCCTTTGCTACAGAATAGTTTTGTGCTGTCCTAAGTCGTCCTAAATATTCAGATAATCCTCCAACATTTTCTGATATCGACATTTCATTATCATTAAGTATTACTATTACAGGTTCTTTACTATTCCCCAGGTTATTAAGAGCCTCATAAGCCATTCCTCCAGTCATAGCCCCATCTCCAATAACTGCAACTACACTATTATTGTTTTTGTTAAAACTTCTACCTTTTACAAATCCTGCCGCCACAGATATAGATGTAGAACTGTGCCCTGCATCAAAATGGTCATGTTCACTTTCCGTTCTTTTCAAAAAACCACTCATTCCACCATACTGCCTTAGTGTGCTAAACTCATTTTTTCTTCCTGTTAATATTTTGTGTACATAGCCTTGATGCCCTACATCAAACACTATCTTATCTTCAGGACTATTGAATACTCTATGAAGAGCTATACTTAACTCTACTACCCCTAAATTAGATGATAAATGACCTCCAGTTTCAGAAACAGACTTCAACAAAAAATCTCTTACTTCTAATGAAAGTAACTCCAATTCTTTATAATCTAAATTTTTTATATCCTTGGGACATTTTATATTTTCTAAAAATCTATACACTTTAATTCACATCCAGTTTTCAAATTTAAAACTTACTTAAATATTATACTCTAGAAATAAAAAAAAAGCATTAATTATTATTTTTTGTAAAAAAAGAGCTACAACTTTAAGTTGTAACTCTTGAAAATTTACTTATTGTCTTCTTCGTGATTTGGATAAAGAGGAAATTTGTCTGTTAATGCTTTTACAATAATTCTTGCTCTCTCTATATCCCTATAAGTTATTACCCTATCTATCGCTTCCACAATTTTGTCCATATCCTCTTCTTTCATACCTCTAGTGGTAACTGCAGCTGCACCTACTCTTATACCACTGGTTTTCAAGAAATTCTCTGGGTCAAATGGAATGGAGTTTTTATTTACTGTTATAAAAGCTTCATCAAGAAGAGTTTCTGCTTCTTTACCTGTAATTTTCTTGCTTCTAAGATCCACTAAAATAAGATGATTATCCGTCCCGCCTGAAACAAGATTAAAACCTTTTTCTAGCAATGATTTTGCAAGCCTTTGGGTATTTTTTATAACTTGTAGTTGGTATTCCTTAAATTCTGGCTCAAGTGCTTCTTTAAAACATACTGCTTTCCCTGCAATTATATGCTCAAGTGGCCCACCCTGAATCCCTGGAAAAATAGCCTTATCTATTTTTTGTGCATATTCAGCTTTACAAAGTATCGCTCCACCTCTAGGTCCTCTTAAAGTCTTATGAGTCGTTGTAGTTACAAAATCTGCGTATTTACAAGGATTTTGATGTAACCCTGCGGCAACTAAGCCTGCTATATGTGCCATATCAACCATTAAATAAGCTCCTACCTCTTTAGCTATTTCAGAAAACTTGCTAAAGTCTATAGCTCTTGGATATGCACTTGCCCCTGCAACAATCATTTTCGGTTTACACTCTATAGCTCTTTGCCTTACTACCTCATAATCTATTACTTGAGTATCATCTGTAACCCCATAACTTACAAAATTAAAATACTTTCCTGAAATATTAACTGGTGAACCATGGGTAAGATGCCCCCCTTGGGACAAATCCATACCTAAAACTGTATCTCCATGCTCTAACATTGCAAAATATACACCCATATTAGCTTGAGATCCTGAATGAGGTTGAACATTTGCATGTTCTGCCCCAAAAATTTTCTTCATTCTTTCTATTGCAATATTTTCAAGAACATCAACATACTCACAACCACCATAGTAACGCTTTGAAGGATAGCCCTCTGCATACTTATTGGTGAAATAAGAGCCCATTGCTTCCATTACACTTTCACTTACAATATTTTCTGATGCAATAAGCTCAATATTTTGTCTTTGTCTTCCTAGCTCATTCTCTAAGGAAGCATATACCTCTTTGTCAAAAGCTGATAAATTTTTAAAATTCATATCAAATCTCCTTTCGTATATGATAACTACATTTTATCATAGCTAAATTATAAAGTAAATGGAATTTTACAACCTACTCCCTTGCAAAAAATCGTTTTCCATCATATACTCTTCTATCATATCTTTTATTTTCCACCAAGAGTAACCATAATTACAAAATAAAGAATCCTTCTCAGGTGCTCGTCCTACAAGTCTATAAATGACCATATCCTTGTTCAAATATGTTAAAAATTCGCTACTTCGTTTAACATAATCTTCAACTGTTCCTAAATCTAATAACCCATCCCTATACTCTTTTCCCATTAGAGAATTTTTAGGAATATAAAGAGAATGCAACTTTACACCATGAATCTTTAATCTTGAAAGTAATTTTGCTCCATCTATAACATCTTTCTCGCTATCATAAGGTAGATTTAAAATCATATGAACTATTATCTTAAATCCATATTCATTTATAAGCTCTACAGCTTTTATAAAATCTTCTACGTTATGTCCCCTGTTAATCTTAATTAAGGTTTCATTATTAACTGATTGAAGACCTAATTCAATAACAATCTCCAATCCTTTACTCTCTAAATTTTTAAGATATTCCAAATAAGGTCTTGATATGCAATCCGGTCTTGTAGACACGGTTATCCCTATGATATCCTCACTTGCTGCTTCATTCATATAATTTTCAAATTTTTCAATACTCATATAGGTATTAGTGTAATTTTGAAAATATGCAATAAACTTCTTGGCCTTATATTTTTCCCCAATATATTCCATATTCCTTCTAAGCTGTTCTGATACGGATAGTGTATTATTAAGACTTTCAAATCCAGTGCCTACATCAGCACAAAACGTACAGCCTCCTGTACTTATTTTTCCATCTCTATTTGGGCATGTTAAAGGAAGGTTTACAGGTAACTTGTAAACCTTCTCGCCATATCTGTCCTTATTATATTGTCCATAACTATAATACAACATATATACCCCTAAATATCAAACAAACTTTGTTGAATTGGTTGATTTTCTTCTACTGTTCTAAAAACTGCTGGAATTTTTTTACTTGATTGCTCAAAATAAACATCATTTTTTACTATAAGAATTTCTTTTTCAACCGTTCCATCTTCCTTTATAACTTCTATCTCTTCTTTAATTTCTTTCATAATTTTTTCTACACTTAATATGGATACCTTCTTCGCTAACTTTACAGTTTGAACCCCAAGTGAATTCCTTGAGTTAATTGTATTTAGCATAGACGTATCAACAATTGCCACTCTTCCATCACTGGATAAAAACTTGATAAATATCTCGTCTTCTCCATATAATAGACTTACAAGTTCACTTTTATTTGAATAAGCATTTTGCATCTTCTTTCTAAAACCTTTTGTTTCATAAGCTTTCATAGATATTTTTGCAACTTTTCCATTAGCAAAAATATAATACATATGCCCCTTATAATCATTAGGTATAATTATCTTTAGTATCTTTTCATCACTTTCCATATTAAGAATATTAGGCATATACTCTCCTAACAATGAAGCCTTCGTATCTGGCAACTCATGTAACTTTATCTGATACCAATTTTGTTTATCTGATACAGCAACTATAGTATCTTTATTATTTGCTTGTATACTTTTTATTATATAATCATCATCTTTTAACTTATGCTCTGAATTTCCCCTAAGTGAACTATCTGTTATTTTCTTAATATAACCTTGATTTGTAAGAAAGATATTAACCTTGTAATCTGCCACTTCATTATCATTAACATGATGAACTATATCCTCTGGCATTATGATTGTGGTTTTTCTGTCAGCAGAATACTTTTGTATTACATCTTTTAGCTCCTTAATAATGTATTTATTTTGTGATTTTTCATCTTTACTCAAGATCTCTAAATCTAAAATCTCTTTACTTATAATATCGATTTCATCTATCCTTTTTAGTATATATTCTTCATTAAGGTTACGAAGTTTTATATCTGCTATATACTCAGCTTGTTCCTCATCCAAACTAAAGCCTTTCATCAAATTTGCTATTACATCTTTTTCTTTTTTAGTTTCTCTAATCATCTTAATAGCCTTATCAATATCTAACAAAATTTCTTTAAGACCCAATAACAATTTTAATTTTTGACTCTTTTTATCTTTATCAAAAATAGCCTTTCTAATTATGGAATTTTTTCTAAACACTAACCACTCATCAATAAGTTCTTTTATTCCCATAACTCTAGGGCTACTATTAATCAGTACATTAAAATTACAACCAAAACTATCTTCTAAAGTAGTTGATTTGTAAATTTTTGCCATAAGTTTATCTACATCTGTTGACCTTCTAATATCAATAGCTATTTTTAGTCCATTTAAATCTGTTTCATCTCTAACATCAGTTATCTCTTTTATCTTTCCAGACTTAATCAACTCTATAATTTTTTCAATAATTGCCTCTACAGTTGTTGTATATGGTATTTCATATATTTCAATTATATTTTCTTTCTTGATATGTCTGTACTTTCCTCTTAGCTTAAAACTTCCTCTTCCTGTGGAATATATCTCTTCTAAGATTGATTCATCATATACTAAATCTCCTCCGGTAGGAAGGTCTGGACCATTAATATACTCTTTTACTTCAATCTTTTTATTTTTCATATACTCAATGGTAAACTCACATATCTCTCTCAAATTAAAACTTGGAATAGAACTTGCCATCCCAACAGCTATACCTTTATTAGCCTTTACTAAAATATTGGGAAATGTAGTCGGCAAAAGTGTAGGCTCTTTAATTGTAGCATCATAATTATCCACAAAATCTACTGTGTTTTTATCAATATCCTTAAAAATTTCACTCGCTATAGGTTCAAGTCTAACCTCTGTATATCTGGCTGCTGCAAACTTCATATCTCGAGAATGTGCCTTCCCAAAATTTCCTTTACTATCAACGTAAGCATGTAAAAGATTCTCATGACTCTTTGCTAACTTTACCATGGTTTCATATATTGCCATATCCCCATGAGGATTAAGCTTCATAGTCTGTCCTACCACGTTTGAAGACTTCGTTCTATTTCCTTTTAATAATCCCATCTCATACATAGTATATAGAAGTTTTCTATGAGAAGGTTTAAACCCATCAATTTGTGGAATTGCCCTAGATACTATAACCGACATTGCATAAGGCATATAGTTGTCCATAAGAGTATCTACAATATTTTCTTTAATATTATTCAACTTATTTTCCACCCTTCTCACCTCCTATGCTTCATCTATCTGATCTAAATATATATGTCCATAAGTTTCAATATAAGTTTTTCTTCCTGCTAAGTCATCTCCCAATAAAAGTTCAAAAGTTGTCTTTGTTTCCTCAACTTCACTTGGAGTCACTTGGATAAGTTTTCTACTTTCCGGATTCATTGTAGTTTCCCACATCATTTCAGGATCATTTTCACCAAGTCCTTTTGAACGTTGAATATGATACTTTCCCTTTAGCTTCTTAATAATCTTTTGCTTTTCATTCTCATTATATGCAAAAAAAGTATCTTTACCACTTGTAATTTCAAACAAAGGTGAATCTGCAATAAAAATCTTACCCTCCTGAATTAAAGTTGGTGTAAGAGTATAAAACATAGTTAAAAGTAAGGTTCTAATCTGATAACCATCAACGTCTGCATCAGTACATATAATAACTTTATCCCATCTTAAATTATTCAAATTAAAATCTGCAATATCTTTTATATATTTGCTTTTAACCTCTACCCCTGTACCAAGAATTTTTATTATATCCGTTATTATCTCATTAGCAAAAATCTTATTGTAATCAGCTTTAAGACAATTTAATATCTTTCCTCTTATAGGTATAATAGCTTGAAAATCTGCATTTCTACCTAATTTGCAAGCCCCTAATGCAGAGTCACCTTCAACAATATATAACTCTCTTTTCCCTGTATCTTTAGTTCTACAATCTACAAATTTTTTAACCTTATTAAGAGGGTCCATTCCTGTCAATAATCTTGTTTTAATTGCCACCCTAGTTTTTTCAGCATTTTCTCTTGAACGTTTATTTATTAAAATTTGATTAGCAATTTTCTCTGCCTCTTCCTTATTCTCAATAAAATAAATCTCAAGTTGAGATTTTAAAAAATCTGTAATAGCCTCTTGTATAAACTTATTAGTTACAGATTTTTTAGTTTGGTTTTCATAAGAGGTCATTGTCGAAAAAGAATTAGAAACATAAACTAAACTTTCCTGAATATCTTGAAAAATTATTTTCTTCTCAGATTTCAAGTATTTATTATTATTTTTTAAATACTGATCAATCACATAAATAAACGCTGATTTCATAGCCTTATCAGGTGACCCACCATGCTCTAAAAAGCTTGAATTATGATAATACTCAATCAAATTGATATTATTAGAAAAACAAAAACTAAACTCTGATTTAAGCTTATATTCTGGTTTATCTTCCCTATCTTTTCCACTACTATTAAAACTAAAATAGTTTATCTCTGTTAAAAAGTCATCTTTTACCTTTTCCTTTATATAATCCTTTATTCCATCCTCATATTTAAATACAAAATTCTCTTTAGACTCTTCATCCGTAAATACAAATTTTATTCCTTTATTTATAACCGCCTGACGCTTTATAATTTCTAAATAGTATTCAACAGAAATATCAGTTTCTGTAAAAACATCCCTATCTGG
>JBOFZL010000029.1:0-88288 GCA_051655155.1 Filifactoraceae bacterium | reverse complement strand
TTGCATGTAATGTTTTTGTTATCGCTGCTGTTAATGTTGTTTTTCCGTGGTCAACGTGGCCTATTGTTCCGATGTTAACGTGTGGTTTACTTCTTTCAAATTTAGCTTTACTCATTGTAAATGCCTCCTTATTTTATTAATTATTTTATTAATTATTTTATAAACTATTTTGGAGCTGCCGAGCGGACTTGAACCGCCGACCTCTGCCTTACCAAGGCAGTGCTCTACCTACTGAGCCACGGCAGCAAATGCGTTCACCATAGATAATATAAAATTTTTCTTACATTGTCAACTGATTTTCTCGTTTTCCTTAAATTTTATCTTATTAATTATCTTCCTCAATTCTTCTAATATTAAAATTTGATAGCTTCTTTCTTGCACGTTGTAATGAATTATCTACAGTCTTACTACTTATGTTCAATTTTTTATTTATAGATTTATAATCCATGCCTTGAGCATATAATAATAATACCCTAAGCTCCAAAGGACTTAAGTTTTCTTTTATTTTATCATATATTTCTTGCAATATCTCCTTTTCCATCATTATAACCTCTGGAGAGTCTTGCATTTTTTCATTATTTACATCTATGGCATCAACATCCATTTTTTCTTCTCTTACACTTTCATTTAAAACTCTGTGTTTTTGCGCGTTCGCCATTTTTATCGCACTTATAACCTGTCTTGTTATGCAAATCTTAGCAAAGGCTGTAAAGTTAGATTTCTTCCCAACATCAAAACTCTGAATAGCTTTAAAAAGACCTATCATAGCCTCTTGTATAAGGTCATCATTCTCTAAACCCACTGAAAAATATCTACTTGCACAACTTTTAGTCAAGCCGTTATAAGTTCTAAATATTTTTTCTATAGCCTGTGGATTTCCAAATTTCGCTTTTTCAATGTCTTCATTTTTTATATAATCCATCTACTCTTTCCTCATTTTATCTAGCTTTAACAAAATTTCTTTATCCAACACCTTATCCCATGTGGTTTTAAGCTCTGGCTCATTGAGAGTTTTACTTTTAATATCTTTCGAACTTGAATTCATTTCAAGATAAAGCTCTCTTGTTGATATTCTTGATCCCCCATTACCTAACACGATATTTTGAACTGAAGAGTCATCTGTAGCTACTCTTATTATATGTTGCCTTTTATACTGAAAATCATTGAGAAACTTTTCTATATAACTATCAGCAGTTTGGTTTTCTTTGGTATAAACTACATAAAGATTCCCTATAGTCTCTTTCCTGTAACTAGAAGATTTCACATTATACGCATCATATACCACATAACCATCTATACCTTTATATGACAAGTATTCCGCTAAAATATTATTTAATTTATCTCTCGCTTCATTTAAATTCTCCTTACCAATAGAATTTAAATGCTCCCAAGCATTTATAACATTATACCCATCAACTATCAGTACCTCTTTTTTACTTTTATCCATCACATCCACGCTGCCTTATAATTTCATACATTATCACACTTGTTGCGACTGATGCATTGAGAGATTCTATTTCTCCAAGTAGTGGTATACTTACAGTAAAATCGCTTTTTTCTTTCACAAGCCTTGATATCCCCTTGCCTTCATTACCAACAACCAAAGCTACTCTCCCCTTCATATTAGTATCCGAATACCTCTCGCCGTCCATATCCAAGGCATAAATCCATATATTTTCTTTTTTTAAGGTCTCTATAGCTTGCGAAATATTATTTACCTTTGCTACCTTTGTAAAAGATATAGCCCCAGCTGAAGTTTTTTCTACAGTTGAATTTATTGTAGCCGCTCTTCTTTTTGGTATAATAACTCCATCTGCATTACAAGCATTAGCCGTTCTAATTATAGCCCCTAAATTATGCGGATCTTCAATCTCATCTAATATTATAAAAAGAACATCTTTTTTATCCTTGCACCCTGCTACCAACTCAGATAATTCATAATATTTATAATCATTTATGATTGCGATTACACCTTGATGATTATCACTTGTGGCGATTTCATCAAGCTTTTTCTTATCTACAGACTTTATTAGTATAGACTTATCTTTTGCCATTCCTATTATCTTCTTTATAGATCCTTCTCCATCGCCTCTTTTAATTAAGATATGATCAATAGCCCTATCGGATTTTAAAGCTTCAATAACTGGATTTCTTCCCTCTATCTGCATTACATCGCCCCTATTCTATCCCTTGGAATTTCAGGATGTCCACAGCTCATACTACCCTCTTTACAAGCACCAAAATAACAACTTGGTCCAGCTTTTTTAAACAGTACAGGTGCCACCTTTTTGCACTCCTCCAACATTTTATACGCCATCTCTCTAATTTCCCACTGAGCTCTTTCACAAATTCTATGTGCGAAAAAATT
Source organism: Filifactoraceae bacterium (assembly GCA_051655155.1). Lineage (GTDB taxonomy): Bacteria > Bacillota > Clostridia > Peptostreptococcales > Filifactoraceae > JBOFZL01. The sequence continues at coordinate 85,920 of JBOFZL010000029.1, read as the reverse complement.
ATAGAGAGACCTTGCATTCATAGTCAAAACTATCTTTGTTTCACAAGCATTCGGGAATACATATCTAGCATCTTCTATGGCGATTTTTTCTGCTATCGACATAGCTTTCTTTTCAGTTTTTCCCTCTGCCAATAATCTCTCATACTCTTTATTATAAATACAATCTACAATTTTATCATAAGCTTCTTGGTCTTTTTTCATAGCTTCTATAAATATATCCTTTGCCTCATCTATTCTTTCTATGGCAGGTGGAATAATAAACTGAAATTGAGATAACTTTACATATCTTTGAGATTGTTGAGAATAAGAAGCTATTCTATGTCTTACAAGCTGATGAGTACAAGCTCTTGAGATCCCCTCTACAGCAAAAGTAAAGGAGACATGTTCAATAGGGCTCTCATGCCCCAAAGAAACAAGGATAGATAAAAACCTCTCAACTTCATCATCACTTATTTTTTCATCTATTTCCTCTACCCCTACCGGTGAATAACACAACTTTGCTGCCATAGAAACTACTCTATCTGGCTCAGGAGTAAATCCAATAAGTTTTACATTCATCTTACTCTCCTTAATATCTAAATTATTTTAATAAAGGTCTTGAAGCTGACCTGGTCTTTTCCCCCACACTCGCCTGCTGGAGATTTCGCTCAGGATCACATCACTACTTTCCTCTCTCGACTTTTTGTCGGCAGGACTTACCTCTAAGATGCGCCATGCTCACTATTTCGCTTTTAAAATAGCTTACGTGGGTCCTTTTGCCCGCATCTGGCTTGGACTTTCAACCACAACACTTCAAGACTATTTACATTTTACCAAATTAAATCCTTAAAGTCTACCAAAAAAGCAAAACACATTTTTATAAAAGTTCATACTTTTATTTCCTATTTTGTTTCATGAATTTTCCATAAAAAACTCTCTCCACATCAGGTTATTACAAACACTATAACGGCTTATAATCGTACAGATATAGCTTTGGACACAAATAAACATATGCCATACTATAAAATAACTACTGCAATACAATTAACCACTGGGAATAGGTTTTTACTTACTAATAATTTTATATGGTTATCATTTTTCACAACAGTTTCATTTCCACATATATTTAGCAACTTTGCAAATTTTTCTACGAATAAATAACCTTATGTCAAAATTTTTGTAAAAGGTTGGCTTGTTCGCTTTAAAAATAATAAATAAACTTTATCAAAATTATATTTCTTACATATCTTATACACTTGAAATAAAGCTCTTTTAAACATAAGAACAGTCCCATAAATTTGCTCCTAAATCTTAATTACAAAAATCAGGAAAACTTTTTCATATATTCTTGACTATTTTAGTCATAAACCTTATACTTAAGTCATACATCTAAATGTATACTTAATTGAAAATTAAAAGGAGGTCATAGTATGTTGTTTAAAACCACAAATGAGCATGAGCTATTTAGAAACAAAATAAGAGAATTCGCTGAAACAGAAGTAAAGCCTCACGCCTTTACTATGGATCAAGAAAATGAATTCCCTACGGAAGCTGTCGCTAAGCTGGGAGAATTGGGACTTATGGGTATTCCTTATCCTAAGGAATATGGAGGAGCAGGTCTTGATATACTTAGTTATGCTATTGCTGTAGAGGAACTTTCAAGAGTTGATGGCGGAACAGGAGTTATTCTTTCTGCTCATGTTTCTCTTGGTTCTTGGCCAATATTCGCTTATGGAACAGAAGAGCAAAAACAAAAGTATTTAGTACCCCTAGCAAAAGGTGAAAAAATTGGAGCTTTTGGTCTTACAGAAACTAATGCCGGCTCTGATGCAGGTGGCACTGAAACTACAGCTATACTAAGTGGAGATTACTATATCCTAAACGGAAGTAAAATTTTTATAACTAATGCACCTAAGGCTGATACATACATTGTTTTTGCAGTTACAACTCCTGATATTGGAGTTCGTGGCATATCAGCCTTCATTGTAGAAAAAGGTTGGAAAGGCTTTGAATTTGGCGATCATTATAACAAAATGGGTATACGTTCCTCTTCTACAGCTGAGCTTATATTTAATGATGTTAAAGTTCCAAAAGAAAACCTTTTAGGCAAAGAAGGCAAAGGATTTAATATTGCAATGGCAACCTTAGATGGTGGCCGTATTGGTATAGCATCTCAAGCACTTGGTATAGCCCAAGGTGCTTTTCAAGCTGCTTTAGACTACTCAAAGGAACGTGTTCAATTTGGTAAGCCTATAGGATTCCAACAAGCTATATCCTTCAAACTGGCGGATATGGCAACAAAATTAAGAACAGCTAGACTTTTAGTTTATAGTGCAGCAGACCTTAAAGAAAACCATGAACCTTACGGATTAGAATCTGCAATGGCAAAACAATATGCTTCTGATATTGCTTTAGAAGTTACTAATGATGCCTTACAAATTTTTGGTGGAACAGGTTACCTTAAAGGTATGGATGTAGAGCGTATGTATAGAGATGCTAAGATTACAACTATTTATGAAGGTACTAATGAGATTCAACGAGTAGTTATTGCATCTCACCTATTAGGTAAGCCACCTAAAGAGGAAGGTTCATCTCACGGAAAGGCAAAGAAACCCGCTCCAATAACAGGAATTAGAAAGAAAATTATATTTAAAGACGGCGATGAAAGAGAGCAAGTAAGAGCATTGCTTTCTGCCCTTAAAAAAGATGGTCATGACTTTAGTTATGGTATAGACATTAATACTCCAATCGTCCAATCAGAGCGAGTAGTAAGCGTCGGACAAGGAGTAGGATCCAAAGAAAACATGAAACTTATTGAAAATCTATCAGTTGCTTTTGGAGCTTCTATAGGTTCTTCCAGACCAGTAGCTGAAACGCTTAAATACCTACCATTAAATCGTTATGTAGGAATGTCTGGTCAAAAATTTACAGGCAACCTATACATCGCTTGTGGAATATCTGGAGCCATTCAACACCTTAAAGGAATAAAAGACGCTTCAACCATAGTTGCTATAAACAAAAATTCAAATGCGCCTATATTTAAAAACTGTGATTATGGAATTGTAGGAGATTTAGCAATTATAATCCCTATACTTTGCGAAGAGCTAGGCTCAGAGGTTAAATTAGAAGCACCACCAATGGTAAAAATGAAACGCCCACAACCTCCTAAACCAGAGGCAATAGGAAAAATATACGTATGTTCAGGTTGTGGCTATGAATACGTTCCAGAACTAGGAGATGAAGATGCTGAAATACCAGCAGGTACTCTATTCAAAAAATTACCAGAAGATTGGACATGCCCTGAATGTGCAGAAGAAAAATCTGTATTTATAGAAGCATAGAAGGAGGTATAATTATGTATTGTGTAAGAAAAGTAACAGAAGATATATATTGGGTAGGAGCTAATGATCATCGTCTACATCTTTTTGAAAATATCCATCCTATCCCAAGAGGTGTAAGTTATAATTCATATATGCTTCTTGACGAACAAACTGTTTTAGTAGATACAGTAGATTGGTCTGCATCAAGACAATTACTGGAAAATGTGGAATATTTATTAGGCGGACGTAAATTAGACTACCTATTGATAAATCACATGGAGCCAGATCACGGAGCTTCAATAGAAGAAATATTAATTCGCTATCCAGAGGTAAAAGTTATTTCTACAGAAAAATCATTTATGCTTATGCGACAGTTTGGATTTAACATAGATGACCACCAACTAATCGAAGTAAAAGAAGGTGATGCTATGTCCTTCGGAAGTCATACGCTTACCTTTGTAGAAGCTCCTATGGTACACTGGCCTGAAGCTATGGTTACTTTTGACATGACCAGTGGAGTACTATTTTCAGCTGATGCTTTTGGTTCATTTGGCGCTTTAGATGGAAAACTTTTTGCTGATGAAGTTAATTTCGATAGAGATTGGATAGATGATGCAAGAAGATATTTAACAAATATCGTCGGAAAATATGGACCTCACATTCAGCTACTACTCAAAAAAGCAGGCGGAATACTTGATAAAATTAAATTTATCTGCCCTCTTCACGGACCAGTATGGAGAGAAAATCTAGGTTACTTTATTGAAAAATATGACCTATGGAGCAGATATGAACCAGAAGAAAAAGGCGTTCTGATAGCTTACGCTTCCATGTATGGAAATACAGAGGCTGCTGCTCAGGCTCTAGCCTCAAAATTATGCGAAAAGGGCATGAGTAATGTATGGGTGTATGATGTTTCTAATACTCATGTATCTCAACTTATATCTGAGAGCTTTAGACTTTCCCATATTGTTCTTGCTTCTGTGACCTACAACCTTGGAATATACCCTGTAATGCATAATTTCCTAATGGATATGAAAGCACTTAATCTACAAAAGAGAACTATGGCACTAATAGAAAACGGCTCATGGGCATGTAAATCTGGCGATTTAATGCAACAGTATATAGATAAAGAACTTAAAAATATGACCGTTCTAAACGAAAGACTAAGCCTTGCATCATCACTAAATAAAGATAAATCAGCAGAGCTTGACACTCTAGCCGATTCAATAATAGAATCTATGAAATAGAATAAGTGACTGTTGTGAAATGATTATATAATCATCTTGCAACAGTCACTTATTTTTATAAATATACAAAAAATCTTATCAAACTAACATATCCGCAATACTACACGCCTTCATTTGTTTTTCAATATTCCTTTGAATTTCACACAATTTATTGTGAATCGAACAGCACTCATGATCCAGCGCCTTATATGAACACTTGTAATCCTTAGAAATACACGCCGTTACAAACCGATCATTATCAATAGCACAAACGAGTTCGTATAGGTTCACCTTGTCTAATTCTATACAAAGTCTACATCCACCTTCTACCCCTCTTGCAATTTTAATCCATCCATATTTTTCTAACTTCTTAATAATTTTATACATGAATTGCCTTGGTGTTCCTTCAATCGCACAAATTTCCACCACAGATCTCTGCTTCCCATCTGATAAAGCACGTAAAACACGTAATGCATAATCTGATTCTCTCGTAATTAGCATATTATTCCCCCTACAAATAAAGTTAGTTATGAAATTTTATCATATATGTTATACTTTTTCAAGGTCTAAAATATCTCCTATGATATTTCCACACCTCCAATTTGTCAAAATAAAATCTCAGGTTAACATTTCTTTTACCTTAATTCTCGCAAAAACTCAACAGATATATACATATAACTATTGAATTTTTTATAATTTATTCATCTTTATAAAATTCTAACTCAATCTTGTTTTTTTTCGCTATATATTTTGGAATTAAAGACATACAAAATAATATAATACCTGCAACTGAAAATTTAATTAATAAGAGTACAGATACGCCCTCTTTAATAATTTCGCTGGATAAATAAGAATATATAAATGATGCAGGCATCATAGTTATAAAAGAAATAGCTGTATAGTCAAAAAATTTCATAGCAGTCAATCCATAACAATAATTTTGAATAACATATGGAAAAAAAGGAACTAACCTTGTTAGTATTAAAAAACTGGAACCATTCTCTCTTACTCCATATTCAATTTTTTTGAAAAACTTACTATCACCAAACTTTTTATTCACAAAATCACGCGCAAAATATTTTGATATACTAAATGCAGCTAACGCTCCTAAAGTAGCACCTATGGATGACAAAAAACCACCCTTAACAGCTCCAAAAGCTATCCCTCCTACAATTGCCAAAGCTGAAGCAGGTAACATAAAAACAGCTGAAATTATATACATAAGGATAAATACTACATATCCAATCATTCCCAATTGTTCTAAATAATTTTTTAACCCCTCTATATCCATCAATTTATCAGATATCCCATATACCCTAACAATAAAATAGCATATGCAAGCACCCACAAAAAAAAGCACAAAATTTATAAGCTTCATTTTACTCACACTAGTCTTCCTCCTTTATTATACACGGAGTACTAAAAACACTTCTAATTTTACATTCCATACCAACCTTTAACGGAGTTTCCATACAAGTTTCAACTTGAATAAAACTGTTCCCTATACTGCAGCCCAGCAAATATGACTTACCTATTCGTTCAACCTTTTTAATTTCTGCGGATATTCCATTCTTTTCATCTAAGATAAGCTGATCTGGCCTTATAATCAGAGTATACCTTCCATCATCATAGCCACTTACTAAAAAGTTTCCTATATCCGTGTTAAAACATCCATCCGTGATACTTCCTTCAATATAATTCGAAATCCCCATTAACTTTGCAACATCCTTAGTTTTAGGCTTGTAATACACTCTATCAACATCCCCAAACTGTAAAACCTTTCCCTTATCCAAGATAACCACTTTATCAGAAAGTTTAAGACATTCATCTATATCATGAGTTACAAACAAAATAGTTACCCCTAGACTTTCTCTTATATCCTTAACAACCTTACACATCTCATTTCTAAGATCATAATCTAACCCAGAAAAAGCCTCATCCATCAATAATATTTTAGGTTCAGCAGCTAAAGCCCTTCCAAACGCAACTCTTTGCTGTTCACCTCCCGAAATTTGATTAGGGTACTTTCCTTCTAATCCTTTTAATCTCAAAAGATTTATTAACTCATTAATTTTCTTTGTCTTATACTCCTTAGTCTTTTTTCTTATATCCATAGGGAAACTTATATTTTCAGAAATAGTTAAGTGAGGAAATAAAGTTGGTTTTTGTAATATAAGCCCTATATTCCTTTTTTGAGGTCTAAAATTCGATATATTATCGCCATCCAAAAATATATCCCCAGAGTCAAAACTTTCTATACCTGCTATTATTTTCAATAGTGTACTTTTCCCACTTCCCGAAACACCAAATACGCTTACAATTTCTCCTTGATTTACACTAAAACTAATTGAATTTAATATCCCAATTTCTTCATACTTTTTTGATAAATTTCTTATCTCTAACCTCATACCTTCTCCCTATCTATAATCATAAAAACTATTCTCCAAACATAGTTGGATTTCCATGACCTCTAGCCTTACTAAAAAATTCCACTATACCAAGTGCAACCACATTAATAACTATAAATACTATACTTAAAACTGCTGCACTTCCATAATCTGCATTATTGATATATGGATAATATAAAGTTGACAACGTAATTATCTTTCCTCCTCCTATCAAAAACGCAGAAAAATATTCAGATGTAGACAAAAGAAAACTTATACCAAAAGAAAGGGATAAACTAGGTAACATGGCCTTAAAATATATGCGCCTAAATAACTCTATATCTGTAGCCCCTAAAGTTCTACCAATTAATATAATATCTTTAGAAAATCCTTCAAAAAACGAAACAGCTATATTGGTTGAATATGGAATAGCAATTAAACTTTGAGCTAAAACCACTCCCAATATTGTATTATTAAGCCTAATATCGATCATTAAACTATGAATACTCACAAACAACGCTGTCGACGGAATAAGCAGTGGAAAAGAATAAATCATCATAACATTTATATCTCTATTCCATCTAGCTTCAACTATCCCTTTCCCCGTTAAAAAGCCTACTAATGTTACAAAAATTCCATTTAAAATTCCTAACTGTAAACTATACAAAATTGAATCTTTAAAAAGACTATTATACTTAATAATATTAACCCAATATTCCATACTAAATTTTTCAGGAATCAAAACAGGATATTTATAATAAGAAAACATAGATAATAGTACAGTCATAGTTATAGAAACTATGAATATTATAAAAAATAGCACTGGCAAAATATTTAAACTCTTCCTAACCAAAATATCACCCTTCTTAACATTTTAAAGTACAGCATAGCTCCTAAACTGCCTATTACAAATAAAACCACGTTCATCGCCATAGCCTTTGGAATAATTTCAATATACGGATTAATATAAAAGCCATATAACATTGTAGATAAAGGTATTTTTTTTGATGATAATAAGAGTGGCACTTCAAATGAACCTAAATAATATATAAACAAAACAGTCGAACTCCAGACAATAGAATTGATTGAAAGTTGTAAATAAACCTTCCTAAAAATAACAAGACTTTCTGCCCCTAGAGTTTTAGACACCTTCTCCAAGTCCTCCGAAATCTCTCCCATAACCTGAAGAACAAATAAAGTAACAAATGGAATTCCCTTTAAAATAAAAACTAATATAATTCCAAAAGCTAAATCATTATATAAAAACTGTGGAAATTCATCTATCACCGATATTACGCCTAGAGAATATAAAATACGTGATAAAATCCCAGCCCGTCCCAAAAATAAAACTACCATAAAAGTCATGTAAGTATAGGGAAGTATCATTCCATATCTCATAATACAAGAGACAAATTTTTTAATAAATAAATACCTACTTCTAACAAGTGAGTATCCTATCCAAACCCCTATAACTGTCGAAAATAAAGTTGAAGTTAAGGCAATATAAACACTATATCCAAATGAGTCCATAAACCTTGCATCTGATAAAATTTCACCATAAACCCCAAAAGAATACCCATACATGGATAATTCTGGAATACTACCAAGACTTTCTACAAAAATTCTAACAAGCCCAAAACCTATAAAAATAACATATAACAAAAATATCGGAACGAACCACATAAAATGCTTTTTCCATTTCACAATTAATCCCTCACTATCACCCTAATACCTTTGTAGTCCAAATTTCTTTAATCCATCCTATCTGCTCTGATGTCATTTCTGGCAATCTCTTTAATGACAACTTTTCCAAAGCTATATCAGAATTATTCCCCTCTATTTCAACCACTTTTTTATTAATCTCTCCATCAATCTTTGTATAATCAAAACTCGGCATATCTCCCCAAACCTCTGGCTTCATTTTTTCAATCTGAGCCATTGGTGATTGTAAAAAATCTATCAAAACCATTGCTGCAGCCGGTTCAGGAGAATTAAACGGAATAGCCAGATAATGAGCATTACCAATGGTTCCCGTTTCAAATATAAAGGTTTTAACTGTTGATGGATATACTCCACTTTTTACCAAGCCTGCCGTTTTACCTACCTCAAATCCCATAGTCATATGAATCTCTCCATTTTTAAACAATTCATCTAACTGAGCTTGAGAAGACGGAAAACTTTCTCCTCTGTTCCATAAGTAAGGCTTTAACTCTTTAAAATATTCTACAACAGGCTCCGCCTTACTTACAAACTCTTCCTTAGTCATATCACCAGAAAACTCTTCTTCTGCAAGCTCATAAAAAGCATTTCGAAAAAATGCCGTTCCTACAAAATCATCCGGTATCTTAGGGAAACTTATTTTTCCTGGATTAGCCTTAGCATACAAAAGTAGTTCATTATAGTTTTTAGGTGGATTTTTCATCAAGCTTTCATCATAAGAAAATACAAGCTGAGCTTTTCCCCATATAGCTTCTCTACCTTCAATCGGAACTCCCGTATCAAAATTTATATCACTAGAACTTTCATCATAAAACTTACTCTGATTAGGCAGAAGCTGTGTAAATGGCTCTGACAGTAAATTTGCTGACTTTGCTGTCAAAAAATTTTCAGCATTTATCCATAACACATCTCCCGTTCCAATAACACTTCCCTTTTTTTCGTTTATCAACTTAGGCAAATACTCTATAGGTGATAATGGCACTCGTTTCACCAAAATATCATAATTATCTTTCATATATTTAGCTACATAGGTATCCATATATCTATTAACTCCATCATTTCCTCCCCACATAAATATAGTTACACTCTTTCCCCTCCCCTCACTTAAAACCTGTTCCCAATCTTTATACTCACTTACATTAGTTATCTTTTCTTCAGTTGAACAAGATGAAAAAACTGAAATTAAAAAAGCAAATATCAATAATAAACCCAGTAACTTTTTCACTATTTAACCTCTTTCCCAAAAAATTTAGCTATTTTATAAAATCTAATCAACCCAGTTAACACTACAACAAAATCAAACACCAACAGTATTATTCCACTATTTTTCGGCCACAACATCATCATAGTAAAAACTATGAAAGTTTCTGTACGTTCAGCTATACCTACATCGTAATAAATACTTTTCTCTCCCAAATTTTCAAACAAAGCTCCTGCCACTATAAATGTTGTAAAATTAAACAAAACAGCAACAAAAAATAATAGATAGGCCAATTCATTTTGTGGTAAAGAAAAGAAAAACCCTAGAATTACTCCAGATTCCACCAACCTATCAAAAATTAGATCCATATACGCTCCAAAACCTGAAGAAGTTTTAGTAATCCTAGCCAAAGAACCATCTATCACATCTAAAAAGCCTGAAATCCACAAAAGAATAATTCCCCAAAAATATCTATCCATCGAAATAAAAACCCCAGATAATATTCCTATTATAAAAGCCGCTATTGTAACTTTATTAGCTGACACTCCTAATTTTTTAAAACCCATAGCACAATAATTAAATAAAGGTTGCGCCTTATCTCTTACCTTTGTATCTATCATAAATCCCCCATATAATTATATCTAAAAATCATTCTCATTATTGCAAATATACACTTATTATACTATACTTTATATAATATAATGTAAAAATCATTAATTTATCCATAAAAATAAATCACTTAATTTTCTATAATAGATATTGACATTTTGTATAATAAATTAACTTCCTTAAGGAAAGGACTAAAGCCGTGTGGAAAAAAACTGGACAAACTTATAATGAACTTATTTTTTCCGTTCATTCTGAGAAAGATAACTTAAAAGCTGTGCTAATGGAAGATATGGGCATTAGCATTAGAATGATATGTAATCTAAAAAGGATAGGAAAAATAAAGTTAAATGGAAAATCTGCAAAACTTCATGAGAAAGTTATATATGGAGATATAATAACTCTCTCCCTTTCTGAAGAAACAAATGAATATTTATCTCAAGAACTTTCATTAGATTTGATATATCAAGACGTAGATTTACTTGTTGTTAACAAACCTTATAATATGGTTGTTCATCCAACAAAATCTCACCAAGAAAATACTCTATTGAACTATGCTAAATCATACTTTGAGAAAAATAACATCAAATCCAAAGTGCGATTTGTTAATCGTTTAGATAGAGATACTACAGGCCTTGTAATTATTGCCAAAAATCAATATGCACATAGTTTTTTAACAAAGGAAAATTCTATGTGGGATATGAAAAAAAATTATATAGCTTTTGTGTCTGGAATTCTGAAAGAACACTCAGGTACAGTAAATCTCCCTATGGGAAAAGTTCAAGAAGGTGATATAAGACGTCATGTATTTGAAAATGGCCAAAAAGCCGTAACCCATTACAAAGTCCTAAAAGAATACAAAAATTCTCCTATTGGCCCCTACTCTATGGTAGAAATTAGTTTGGAAACAGGTCGCACTCATCAAATCAGATGTCATTTTGCTCATCTTGGCCACCAGCTTCTAGGAGATGAACTTTACGATGGAAATATGAAGCTAATTAACAGACAGGCTCTTCATTGCTCAAAATTAAGCTTTAAAACTCCCAGATCTGGTATCGTAACCTTACAAGCCCCCCTTCCCGCAGATATGGTAGAACTGCAGTTATAATGAATTACTTAACCTTATATAAAAATAAAACAGCAGGTTCAACGGGGGAGAAGAACCTGCTGTTTTTCCTTACACTAAATCGCAAGGGGGTTGGATTTAGCGTTTTCAAAGAAATTGTCACACGATATAAAATCTATACATTTTAAAGGCAATTAAATATCACCTTATAAACTCACTACTTAATATAAAAAAATAACCCAAAATGCCGTTTGTTTTCCCAATAATTCATCCCCGAGAATGTACTCAGGTGGGTACTTGATTCTTACCTCTGGCTTCCCCTAGCTAATTTCTTAGGGGGCATGTCATAAATAAATATACAGTCAGTTCCCATATTATGTTTGTCGGTTGAATTAATGAGATGCCTCGCACATCTCAGGTTTTTATAAAATCATTATAACATCATCCATATTTTTTTGCAAGAATTTCTACACTTTCTTAAAATTTTTAAAAACAGGAAAATGATTTTACTAAGTATTATAGCATTTTTTTGTTCTGTTCCCTATACTATTTTAAACTTTCTCTTTCCACAATTTGATAGTTTAAATAAACTTTATTTTCCTTAACTTCTTCACCTTTAATTAGCTTTACTGCCATTCTTATGGAAACTGCCCCAATATCATACAACGGCTGTCTTATGGTGGCTAATTTAGGTCTTGTCATTTCACATAATTTTATGTCATCATACCCTATTACACTTACATCATCAGGAACATTATACCCCTTGTCACGAAAAGCATTCATAGCACCTATAGCAGTTTCATCATTAGTTGCAAAAACCACTTCCGGTAGCTTATTTTCATTAATCCACTCAGTAGCAATTTCATAGCCTGATTCAAATCCAGCATCTCCGTGTTTTAGCTGCTGTTTATTTATATCAATTCCATATTTATTTAGGCCATCTTTAAATCCTTCATAAACAGCATAACCTTCATTATCTTCATCCACAGATGTTCTTATAAAACCTATTTTTTTATAACCTTTCTCTCCTAAAACCTCTCCTAGCTCCTTTGACGCTGCAAAATGATCTATCCCCACTGAATGAACGTCAAATAAACTGGCATTTTTACTTATAAAAACTGTCGGAATCTTAGTATCTTTAATATATTTAACTATATCTTCCTCCAACTTCCATGTAACAAATATCATGGCAGCCACTTGCTTTGAAACCAACAAATTTATATATCTTTCTTCTTCTAATAACTCTCCATACGAGTTACAAAGTAAAATATCATAGTCATACATTCTTCCTACCATCTCAACCCCATTTAAGATTTCTGCTATTTTAGGATTTGAAATATCAGGAACTACAACTCCTATGAATTGACTTTTCTTCATAACAAGACTTCGTGCTACAGGATTAGGCACATAACCAGTCTCTTCTATGATTTTTTCAACACGATCTTTAATATCTGATGAAACTGGCTTTGAACTATTTATTACCCTTGATACTGTGGATATCGATACCCCAGCCATCCTTGCCACATCTTTAATAGTAATGGTCATTGTAATCCCCCTATCTTATATTTATGATTTATAATACCCTTAATACTCATTTTTTTCAAGATTTTTAACCAAAAACCTAACAAAAAAAATATTCTTTCCTAAATCCTTAAACTTCTCTTCGTACTCAGTTGTTATTATCTCCGGAACATATTTCTCAAAATGTAGGTTTCTGGAATAATCAATTCTTTCAAATCCAAAATTTTCCATCTCCAATACAGAGAAATCAAATAACAACTCATTATCCGTTTTAAATTCAATAATTCCCTCGTTTTTCAATATATACTTATATTTTGCTAACATATTTTTATGAGTCAGCCTTTTATTAGCATTTTTATTTTTGGGCCACGGATCTGAAAAATTAAGGTAAATACTTTCAACGGACTTCTCTTCAAAATATTCTTCTAAATAATTTGCATTAACAGCCATTAACTTAATATTATCTAATCCCTCTTCACTGATTTTTTCACAGCTATTTAAAAGCAATGGTTCAATCTTCTCAATTCCAACATAATTATTATTTGGATTTTTTGTAGCAAGACTTCTTAAAAACTTGCCTTTTCCCATACCAATCTCAAGAGATAGCTTATTATCATTACCAAATATTTCATACCAAGTTTTATTTCTTGCTTCTTCCAAATTTATGACGATATCTCCTGAAAACTCTTTTAGCTTTTCCTTGTAATTGTCTCTACGCCTATACCTCATAATTCTCCTTTTCAGTTCAATATTTAATAGGCCTTTCTGATAGCCTCAATAATGTTGCCAACTCCTCTAACTTCAATATTTATTTCCTTACCTACATTTCCCTTTGGCATAATAATTCTCTCAAACCCAAGTTTTATAGCCTCATTAATCCTTCTATCTCCATGGCTTACAGACCTTACCTCTCCTGTCAAGCCAACTTCTCCAAATATTACAGTTTTATCATCTACAGGCTTATTTTTAAAACTTGATGCTATAGCTAATGCTATGCCTAAATCTATTGATGGCTCTAAACTTCTCATCCCACCTGTAAGATTAACATAAATATCATGATTTTGAATCGCAAGTCCTGCACGCTTTTCAAGAACTGCTATTATCATATTCATCCTATTACCATCTACTCCTGTTGCTGTACGTCTTGGCACCGCAAAGCTAGATGGCGAAACTAAGGCTTGAACCTCTGTCAGCATCGGCCTTGTTCCCTCCATTGTTGCAACAATAACAGAACCAGAAACATTTAAAGGTTTTTCAGATAACATCATAGCAGACGGATTTCCTATTTCCATAAGTCCTTTTTCAGTCATTTCAAATACCCCTAGCTCATTAGTTGAACCGAAACGGTTTTTAATAGCCCTTAACATCCTATAAGCATTAAATCGTTCCCCTTCAAAATATATAACAGTATCAACCAAATGTTCTAACACCTTTGGTCCTGCTATTGAGCCTTCTTTAGTAACATGTCCAACCACAAAGATTGCTATATCTTCTTTTTTTCCAACAGACATCAACCTCGCTGTACTCTCTCGTATTTGAGATACAGAACCTGGTATAGATGTAATTTCTGAGGAATACATAGTCTGTATCGAATCTATAATAACAATCCTTGGTGACTGTGCTATAATTTCATCTTCAATCTTATCTATATTGGTTTCTGTTAATAATAATAAATTTCCCCCATCTGTATACATTCTATTAGCCCTTAATTTAATTTGCTCCTTCGACTCTTCCCCCGAAATATAAAGCACCTTTTCTCTCTCACTTACAAGCTGTGCCATTTGAAGCAAAATGGTGGATTTCCCAATACCCGGCTCACCTCCCACAAGCACCAGAGAACCTTTAACTATGCCCCCACCTAACACCCTATCAAACTCTGTAATTCCTGTGGAAAATCTATCCTCTTCTCTTCCTTTAACTTGTTTAATATCAACAGCCACAGATATATGATTTTTACCACGTTTAACCTTCTCTTCATGACCTTTATTTTCAATAATCTCTTCTACCATAGAACCGTAATCCCCACACTCCGGACAAACACCCCACCACTTAGGTGACTCAAAAGCACAATTATTACACACAAATCTGGATTTAATCTTAGCCATAAATCCTCCTCTATATTAAATTTTTACAAAAAATCTACACTATATACATTTCAATTCCATATTAAGAGCATATAATAATTTCATAGATAAGACAAGAGAATTCCCCAATATTCTCACTTATCTAGCAAAATAACCTCCCAAAGTATTTTGTAAATAAAGAGACTATTACAATATTGATTTTAATAATCAACTTATAGTAGTCTCTTTTTGCTTACTTAATTATTTTTGCAATCTCCTATATCTATAGATATAACATCTGATACCCTAGGTCATCATTTAACTGTACTTATATATTCTATAGCTCTCTTCAGCTGTATATCCTCCTCTGTCCCTAACTTTATATTTTCACCTTGTGACACTATAATATCAGGAACAATTCCTACCTTATGAATATTTATTCCAGATGGTGAAAAATACTCTTTAGTTGTAATCTTAAATCCAGAACCATCTCTTAAGCTATATGTTTCTTGAACTATTCCTTTGCCAAAAGTCTTCTCTCCGATAATCTTAACCTTCTTATTATCCCTTAATGCTATAGTTACAAGTTCAGATGCCGAAGCTGATTGCTTATTTACTAATACTACCATAGGAAAATCTAAACTCTCCTTATCGGTAGACTTAAAAAACTCTTCCTTTCCAAATCTATCTTTAGTATAGGTTATAGTACCCTTAGGAAGTATTCTATCAGCCACTTTTACCGCCTCATCCAACAAGCCACCACCATTATTCCTAAAGTCTAGTATAAAGGACTTTACCCCCTTCTTCAAAGCATCATCAACTTGTTTATTAAAATC
Source organism: Filifactoraceae bacterium (assembly GCA_051655155.1). Classification (GTDB taxonomy): domain Bacteria; phylum Bacillota; class Clostridia; order Peptostreptococcales; family Filifactoraceae; genus JBOFZL01. The sequence continues at coordinate 69,996 of JBOFZL010000029.1, read as the reverse complement.
ATTCCCCGTTGTTTCTATAAAATGACTTATACTTATATACCCTGTATCCCCTACAATCTCCAGACTAACACTTTTATCTTCAATATTTTCTTTAGTCAATGTAAAGTATATAACTTCTTGCTTTCCATCTCTTTTTATCCCCAGTTTTATGGTAGGATTCTTATTATCCTTAAATATTTCCTTAACGGTATTTTCTCCTAACCCCTTTATACTTTCGCCATTTAGTTCAACAATCTTATCATTTGGCAATATTCCTACCTTCTCAGCTGGAGATTTATCCATAACATCTCCTATTAGGATCTCATCTTCCTTATACAAGATATTTCCTAATCCGTATCCATAAAACCTTCCTTCACTGTTATTGGTTACAGCCTTATAAAGTTCAGGCTCCATATAATATGAGTATCCATCCTCTAAGTCAGAAAAAATACTATATTTCATCTTTTCGTATAACTTACTTTTATCTACCTCTTTATAATACTTCTCTTCTATAGTATTCGCCATTTTCTCTATTTGCTGATATTGCCTATAACTTGATTTTGGTATAAAATTGCTTGTTCCAAAATCCGTAAAGTATAAAATTGGAACTGCAACTCCTAGCAAAAAGACAAAAACTTGTTTCGCCACTAAATTGTCCTTGAATTTCATATTGTTATCTACTCCAAAAATTAATTACAAATATTTTCTCGGATCAACAAACTTTCCGTTTACCCTAACCTCAAAATGCAGATGGTTCCCTGTTGATGAGCCTGTAGTACCTACCTTAGCAATCACTGTACCTCTTTTTACTTTAGCCCCTTTTTGAACAACCAGAGCTGAATTATGACCATAAAGCGTTACAATCCCTCCGCCGTGATCAATCATAACCCTATTCCCATAACTTCCTGCATATCCAGAAGCAATAACAACTCCATCTGACGCTGCTAAAACATTAGTACCTTTAGGTGCCGCAATATCTAAACCTGTATGAGTATTTCCTGCTCCTGTTATTGGATGCCTTCTATATCCAAACAATGATGTTATTTTCCCTTGAACAGCCAAAGGCCACCCCATCACTCCTCCATTATATGTTGGACTAAAAGAACTTTTAGCTGTAAGTTCCTTAATCTTAGCCTCTAAAGCTTTTGCTTCTTTCAAAAACTCGTCCTCTTGTATCTGTAACTTTTTAATATCACTTGATATCAAAGCTTTTGATGCTTCTTGCTCTTTTTCACTTTCTTCTAATTTTGATTTTTCAAGCTCTACAAGTGCCTTTATCTTTGCAAGAGATTCCTTACTTACTTCCATCTCTTTTTTTCTTACCTCAATAGTCTCTTTAACAGATTGTAACTCTGATAGCAATTGTTTGTCATAAGAAACTATCTTAGTTATAATATTTATATTAGAAAGCAACTCGCTAAAACTACTGGAATTTAATAAAATTTCAATATACGCTATATCACCCTTTTTGTACATTACATTTATTCTCTTACCTAAAAGCTCCGTATTAACATCTATTTTCTCTCTTAACTCTTTTATATCATCTTCTGCCTTATTTATACTTTCTGTATAAGCAGCTATCTGTTCTTCCATTTCAATTAACCTATTCTCACTTTCAGTGATTCTAGTTTCAATCTCTGCTAATCTCTCATTTATTGCAATAACTTCGGTTTTCTTTTCCTTAATATCCTTGTTTACATTTGAACTTTTATTCTTTATGTCATTTAACTTATTTTTCATTGTAGAAGAAGCAGATACAGACATTGTACACATTATACAAATACAAAGAGTCAGCGAAACAACTTTTTTCATTTTCTCACCTATACCTTTAAATATCTTCTAAGCGAAAACAGTGACCCAACAGTCCCTATGCATATACCTGTAGAAGCAAAAATTACAATAATCTTTTTTAATATTGTATCAATCCCAAGCAACTTATAATTAAACATCGATAAACTTGCTCTAACTCCACTACCTTCTACATATCCATATAAAACAAATATTATTAAAGTTGCCACAGCAGCACCTATCACACCTAAAAGCATTCCTTCTATAATAAATGGCCATCTTATAAACCAATTTGTCGCACCTATATACTTCATTATAAAAATCTCCTTACGCCTTGCATAAAGCGTTAATTTGATTGTTGTAGAAATTATAAAAAGTGCGATTACCATTAACACTCCCATAAGTATTAAACCACTAGTACTTATAAAATTTGAAATATCTTGCAGTTTTTTCATAACCTCATCATGATAAACTATATCATCTATATTCTCTACTTTTTTCATACTCTCAAAAACTTGATCAGAATAAGCTAAATCCTCGACTTCAACCACTACCGAATCTTGTAAAGGATTTGGTAAGCCTTCCAGAAGATATGCACTACTTCCCCATCTTTCCTTTAACTTTTCCATTGCCTCTGACTTAGTTTCTATAGTAACTGACTTAACATGATCTATTTTAGAAATCTGCTCTTTAACCTTTTCCACATCATCATATGTGGCTGTATTTTCAACGAATGCCTGTATTGTATTAAACTGATCTTTAGCTTGATCTGTAATATTATTTATATTAAGCACTATAGACAATATAAGCCCCAATATAAAAAGCGAACATGCTATCGACGCTATCGATGCTATTGACATAGCCCTATTACGTGTCATACTCTTCAAAGCCTCTGTAATATTATATATCGGTCCTCTCATTTTCGTAGTTACCTCCTTGCTCGTCTCTTACTAAAGCTCCTCTATCTAAGTTAATAACCCTTTTTTTCATCTTATCAACTTGACTTTTTGCATGAGTAGCTACAATAACAGTAGTTCCATTTTTATTAATATCCTCTAAAAGTCTCATTATATCATTAGAGTTCCCCGGATCCAAATTTCCAGTTGGCTCATCTGCTATCAAAACAGTTGGGCTATTAACTATAGCTCTTGCAATACCTACCCTTTGCATTTCACCTCCAGAAAGCTGACTTGGATAAGACTTAGCCTTATCACTTAGTCCTACCAAAGCTAACACTATTGGTACACGCCTTCTTATCTCTCTTCCTCTTTTACCAATTATCTCCATAGCAAATGCTATATTTTCATATACAGTCTTATTAGGAAGTAGCCTAAAATCTTGAAATACTACCCCAATCTTTCTCCTAAGCTTTGGAACATTTCTTTTATATATCTTACTTAAATCTTCACCATCAATATATACATTACCGTAAGTTGGAACTTCTTCTATAAGTAACATTTTAATAAACGTTGATTTCCCTGCACCAGAATTTCCCACAAGAAAAACAAACTCACCCTGTTCTATATTCAAGCTCACATTATCTAAGGCATATCTATTGCTATTTGAATACATCTTACTTACATTTTCAAACTTAACCAAACCAATACCTCCATTAATAAATCATTTTATAAGCCCAATAATTATATCACAAAAAATACTATTTAATCAAATTTTTGAATATTTTACAAAAACACCACTAAAGAAACTTCTTCTTTTTTCACTTTACGATATTTAGTATTTAACCAAAATATTACCGTACTACTTTAATTAAGATTTGTTATTTACCAGTTCCCAAATCAATGGCTTTGTTGATATTTCAACAATTTATTTATATTTTTTATAATATCATTTTGAATATCAATAATAACTAATAACTTGTTTCCCATAACACTTTACTCCAAATTTCAATTTAAAATTCTATTATATTAATTTCAGTAACATAATAGCAAAAAATAACGATAGCATCATATATATGCTATCGTTATTTTTACAGTGCATTTTCATCATCTGCACCAAATATTTTATTCTTAGAGTTTATCATCTATTTCAAACTTTAGTAAAAGTTACGAAAAATTGATAATCATTTACTTTATTCTTGATTATCTTTTATTGGCTTCATTGTTGGGAAGGCTATTATGTCTCTTATTGATGGTGCATCTGATAGTAGCATTATAACTCTATCCACACCTATTCCCAAACCACCTGTTGGTGGAAGTCCTACCTCTATAGCATTTAGGAAGTCTTCGTCTAGGTCAAATGCCTCATCATCTCCTAGTTCTTTTTGCTTGATCTGATGCTCAAATCTTGATCTTTGATCAATTGGATCGTTAAGCTCTGAGAAGGCATTAGCTATTTCCCAAGTATTTGCAAAAGCTTCAAATCTATTGGTTATTCTTGGATCATCTGGATTTCTCTTAGATAGTGGTGAAATTTCTACCGGATGCCCTGTGATGAATATAGGTTGTTCCAAATGTTTCTCTCCATATTCTTCAAAAAATAAGCTTATTATATGACCTCTTGTCATAGTTGCTGGTGTTAGCTCTATTCCTCGCTCTTTTGCAATAGCAACAGCTTCTTCATCAGTATTAATCTTGTCAAAGTCAACTCCTGCATATTCTTTAACTGCATCTATCATTGACATTCTTTTCCAAGGAGGTGTAAAGTCAATTTCTTTCCCTTGGAAGTTTACCTTCATTGAACCTGTTGCTTTTTCTGCCATATACGCTACACAGCCCTCTGTAAGTCTCATTATTTCTTCATAGTCCACATAGGCTTGATAAATCTCTACTGCTGTATACTCAGGATTATGTTTCACTGACATTCCTTCATTTCTAAACATTCTTCCTAATTCATAAACCTTTTCAAATCCACCTACAATAAGTCTTTTCAAATATAATTCATTTGCTATTCTTAGGTACATATCTATATCCAAGGTATTGTGATGAGTCACAAAAGGTCTTGCATTGGCTCCTCCTGCTATGGTGTTTAGTATAGGAGTTTCTATTTCAAGAAAGCCCTTATTGTCTAAATACTCTCTTAAAGCTTTTATAGCCTTATTTCTCACAAGGAATTTCTCTTTTACTTCCGGATTTATAATAAGATCTACATATCTTTGTCTATATCTTAATTCAGGATCTTTCAATCCTGCATGCTTATCAGGTAATGGCTTTAATGACTTAGTTAGCAAAATCACTTCCTTTGCTCTTACTGATATTTCTCCTTTTTGAGTCTTAAATACTGTTCCTGTAACTCCAACTATATCTCCCATATCGTTGGTTACAAAGTCAGTATAAGCTTCTTCTCCTATGGCATCTGCTCTAACATATACCTGTACTCTTCCCTCAGAGTCTTGGATAGTTATGAAAGTAGCCTTGCCATGTTCTCTCATGAGCATTATTCTTCCAGCAATTGCAATTTCCTTGCCTTCCAGCTCCTCAAAGTTATTTAATAAGTCTTTGCTATAATTAGTAAACTCAAATTTTTCGTTCTTAAAAGGATCTTTACCTTCTGCCTGAAGCTTCTTTAGCTTATCAATCCTTACCTGAATTAGTTCATTTGTACTTACTGTCATTTCTTGGGACATTGCAATTACCTCCTGTTTAGTTTTTTATTTTTGATTTTATCTACTAATATTTAGTATTTTAATTTGGTAGGTTCCGTTTGGTGCCATAACTTCTGTTACTTTCCCTTTCTTATTACCTAGCAAAGCTATTCCTATAGGTGATTCATTAGATATTTTACCTTTTGATGTATCTGCCTCGGCAGAGCCTACTATTGTATACTCCTCTTCTTCGTCAGTAACTTTTCCATCTTCCATATAGGCAAATTTAACCTTTGAACCTACAGTTACAAGTTTTGAATCCACCTTACTTTCATCAATTATAACTGCTGACCTTAATATATTTTCAAGCTTAGTTATTCTATTTTCAGTTTCTGCTTGTTCATTTTTAGCTTCATCATACTCAGCATTTTCTGATAAATCCCCAAAAGATATTGCTATTTTTATTCTTTCGGATATTTCATGACGTTTTACAGATTTAAGATAGTCCAACTCCTCTTCTATCTTAGTATATCCTTCTTGAGTTAACAACATTTCTTTACTTTCCATTCTTAAAAGTCTCCTCTTCGTTTATTTATTAACTTTAACGCAATAGATCTTAGTTAATTTTCACTTTGCATCATAGTTTAGTCAGAGATCTATATCTAATATAGTATACATATATATCATCTAGCTGTCAACCCTTTCTACTCATTGACTTAGCTGTAAAAAATACTCCTTTAGTAATAACCTTACTTCATTAGAGGTTTTCATGTGATTTATCTGATCCTTAAGCTTTGCACATCCTTGAAGCCCCTTAAGATACCAACCTATATGTTTTCTCATTTCTTTGACCCCTTTATCTTCACCTTTAAATTTAATTGCAAGTTCATAGTGATTAAGGCAAGCAGATATTTTTTCTGATTCACTTGGCATCTTAGGAATTTTCCCACTTTCTTCAAATGACTTTATCTCTCTAAAAATAAATGGGTTCCCCTGAGCTCCTCTTCCTATCATGAATCCATCTACTCCCGTTTGTTCAAAAATTTCTTTTGCCTTTTCTACAGAAAATATGTCTCCATTTCCTATAACCGGTATACTTAATTTACTTTTTACCTTTCTTATTATATCCCAATCTGCATTTCCACTATAATATTGTTCTCTTGTCCTTCCATGTACTGTAACTGCATCTGCCCCACTAGCTTCTGCCATAAGCCCAAAATCCACAGCATTTATGGAATTTTCATCCCACCCCTTACGGAATTTAACAGTTATCGGAACTTTTGCATTAATCTTTACTGCTTTTATTATTTTTGAGGCAAGTTTTATATCTTTCATTAGTGCTGAACCTTCGTTATTTTTTACTATTTTAGGTGCAGGACAACCCATATTTATATCTATCACAGAAAACCTATTTAACCCTGATATAATTCTAGTTGCTTCTGCCATGTATTCAGGGTCATTGCCAAATATCTGAACTGCCACAAGTCCTTCTTCCCTATGAACCTCCAACATTTTCTTAGTGTTGATATCATGAAAGCACAAAGCCTTACTATTTATCATCTCTGTATAAGACATATCTGCCCCATACCTTCTGCACATAACACGAAAAGGCAGGTCTGTTACCCCTGCCATCGGTGCTAAATATACATTTCCTCCAGTTTCAAAATTACCTATTAGCATTATTCCACATTCCTATTATAAATTATTCTTAAACCTTCTAGCGTAAGATTTCTTTCTATAGCATCTACAACCTTTGTCTCTTGACATATAAGCCCTGCTAATCCACCAGTTGCAATTACGGTAACTTCTTCTTCTCTAAGTTCCGACTTCATCATAGACACCATCTTTTCTACAAGTCCTGCGTAACCATATATTATTCCTGATTGCATAGCAAGTGTAGTATTTTTCCCTATAGCAAACTTAGGTGTAACCAATTCTATCTTATGAAGTTTAGAAGCTTTTTGAAACAACGCATCAGCACCTATCTTAACACCTGGTGCTATTGCACCTCCTAGATAATTTCCTTCACTATCCACAGCACAAAACGTCGTTGCCGTTCCAAAATCTATTATAATAAGAGGTGGCTTATACTTTGCCATTGCTGCAACCGCATTCACTACTCTATCTGCCCCTACTTGTTGAGGATTCTCAGCCTTTATGTTAATACCCGTCTTAATCCCTGCCCCTACAATCATAGGTCTACATTTGCAAAATTTAGCCGAAAAATTCTCTAAAGAATGCATAACCTCTGGGACAACACTAGAAATTATAACTGCTTTTATATCCTTTAACATTATATCTTCCGTACTTAATAGCTCCTTAATAATAACTCCATACTCATCTGAAGTTTTACTTTTATCTGTACCTATTCTAAAACTTGATGTAAGTTCCTCTCCCTTATAAGTACCAAAAACCATATTAGTATTGCCTACATCAAATACCATTAACATATTTATTCCTCCATTAATTCGCTAAGATTCTTCCCATTACATATACATTACAATATTTTCCATTTTTTATAACAGCTTCACGCTTCTCTCCTTCTATTTCAAATCCCAAAGATTTATAAAGCCTTATAGCCTTCTCATTATCGCTATAAACATCTAACTCTACTCTATGGAGCATTAAAAAATTATCCGCTACATCAATTAAAACATCCATAAGAGCTCTTCCTACACCCTTTGATTGATAAGCAGTATGGATCATAATTCCAATTTCCCCATTATTCCTTGTTCTTCCCAGTTTGCTGGTATGAAGACCTGCACAACCTATTATAATCCCTGTATTCTTTTCTATGGCAACAAAATGATGAATACTAGAGTCCATGCTAGCGATAAAGCTTTCTGAACTACTTATCCTTTCAGAAGGAATGCCCATAACAGTTTCCATAGCACCCCTCATCCTTCTTATCTCATTAATCCCCTCTGCATCTGATGGCCTTGTAGGTCTAATTATAAAGTCTTCTTCTAGTTTTAGTTTAGACATAGTCTTTTCTCCCATCTTTTATTTATCACCTTACCAAAATTTTCTAATTTTGACAAGCTTTTTATAAGTTTTATTTCTGTAAATTTTCTTTTGTATAATCCAATATCATTACCTACTTAAAACCTTTTAATCTTATTAAATCATTTCCCTTCTAAAATCTAAAATTAATTTGGGAAACAAAAAATAAGCCCTGGCTTTTTGAAAGAGCCAGAGCTATTATTGGACAGTAAAATCTTAATTTTTTATTAATGGTGAAACTTTTTTATATATCAATATTGTAACTAGTGATATAACGCACCCTTTAATTAAGTTAAAAGGAGCTATTAGGTATATTGACATTGTTGTTAAATCTTTTATTCTGCTAGAAAATTGTGAACCCATTGCTATAATACTTTCTATTGGCATTATATTCGCATAAAAAGGTAGTAACATAAATCTATTAACTACAGCTCCAACTACTGCCATACCAATTGTAGCTATTAAGCATCCTACTACAGCTCCTTTTTTACTGTGATTTCTCTTATAAAAACTTGTAGCTATTACAACAAAACTTGAACCTACTATAAAGTTACCTAATTCTCCTACTCCAGCTGTTGAAGTTTGAATAACAAAGTGTAGTAGATTTTTTATGAGTTCTATCATTATTCCTGCTATAGGCCCTAACGCAAACCCTCCTATTATTGCAGGTATATCCGATAAATCTAACTTTAAAAATGGTGGAAATGGTGGTAATGGTATCTCCAAGAACATAATAATATACGCCAATACAGCAAGTATAGCAGTCTTTACCATAACATTTGTTTTTGTTTTTTTCATAATTCCTCCTTAAATTAAAAACTGATTGGGAGTATAATGTTTCTTGCAAAAAAAAAGCCCAAGAAACATATCTCAGGACAATAAAACAAAACCACAATCAGCTATTTTCTTCTTCCATCCAGACTTTACTGTCGGTGCTTGAATTACACAAGCTCAGCCTTTCGGCTCGTGGACTATACCACCGGTCGGGAATTGCACCCTGCCCTGAAGATATTTAATTTAATTTCATTATAAAATAATATTACATATCCGTCAATATAAAAATATGATAAACTAATATAAAAAGGAGGTTCTTATGAAAATAGCATTAATATCTGATATACATGGAAACATACCTGCTTTAACTGCGGTCTTAAAAGATATAAAAGAAAAAAAAATTGATAAAATCTACTGCCTTGGGGATATAGTAGGAAAGGGTCCCAATCCAGAAGAAGCTATGAAAATTATAAGGGAAAACTGCGATAAAAATATCCTTGGAAATTGGGATGACTTTTTGCTTTACTCCCCTGTCCATGAATTACCAATAGATTGGTATAGAGAACATATAAGCCATGAATCCTATGATTATCTTAAAACATTACCATATCATATAAGTTTTAATATGGCAGGTTTTAGAATATCCGCCTTTCATGCTCACCCTGAAAATGTTTATAAACGTACTCATCAAAAATTTGCAACAGAACATAAATTAGAACTTTTTTCTCCTATAGAAGATGAAATTATCCCCGATTTAGCAATATATGGTGATATTCACTATAGCTTTATCGAACAACTTAATCACCATGCTATATTAGCAAATACCGGTAGCATAGGAAATCCATTAGATGGTAATAATTCAAAATATATTATACTAGAGGGAAATGAAGAAGTTTATGAATCAAAAGCCAGTATACAACTTAAACCTTTAGATCCCAACCACTACGTTATCGAAAGCTCTACAGGTAGAATTATTAAAATCTCTTTAGAAGAAGTAGCCTACGATACTGCTCAAGCAATTAAAGATGCTGATAACTCAAATATGCCTGAAAAAGAGTACTATAAAAAAGAGATAGAAACTGGAGAGTATAGATATATGGATAAATGGAAATAAAATATATTGTTTAATGAAAAACTCCAACACATAAATTCCAAATTTATTGGCAATTTATATGTTGGAGTTTTATAATTTATTAATCATTTATCCCGTCAATTTAGGGCCTCTAGTTACTATACATACGCTATAGCCTTAGTCAATATAAGCATTACTAATTTTTACTTTTTATGAACCCAAAATACAATCGGAATATAAAACCCAAAACTTAACTATATAGCTATTACTATACTTCCTACCTTAAAATAAATTATCTACACTTGCAAATAATCCCATGACTCCTATTCCTTTCATTTAAAAAGAAACTCTACATAAACTAAAGCCATAGTTATCGAGGTTACCATCTTGCCTATCCCCATTAAGCTTTGGTACCTATCTATATCACCTGTAATATCTGCTACTATCCTTGGCAGTAGGTGAGATTAATCTGACGAAAACACTCAGGTAAAAGTGTACAAAAGTCCCAATTATTTTGTGCAGAACGTATACCCGTTCTTGGATCAAGCTTCTCAGCTCTATTCAAATCAGAAAATTGCGAATATATCTTTTACAATCAGCAGCTCCATACTCTCCCACTGATGTATAAAATCTTACAAATACCTCTAAATGATATGTATATTCATATCTAAAACTAAAGGTGAACAGTAGAATGTAATAGGGAAAAATAAGAAAACAATTAGCCGACCAAAGAAACGTTGTAATCTTTTTGCAATTGCAGCGTTTTTTCTTTGTGAAAGTTTGGCAAAATGGACGTTCATGGTGTTATAGGTATGAGAAGAAAGTTACATAGCAGAAATTGTGTAGAAATAAAATATTCAAGGATACCGCCTAGAGAGAGCTTCAAGTTTTGTGTAAACATAAAAAACTGACATAAGATATGTTGATAGTTATGCAAGGGCAGAACCGTTATTTCAGGCTTCTACCCTTATCTGCATAATAAAGCTGTTTTTTGGCACGTCAATAAAACCAGTTGATTTTGACCGGTTTTATTAATAGTCTGCCAAGCGTTCTTCAAAGTAAATCTCTAATTAAGAGTGTATTACACCCCAATCCGGCCTGTGGTCGCTCCACTTTTTCGTGATATCCACTGTGGCAGGTACAGCATTTTAAGCAGGCTTTCGTCTGAGGGGAATAATGTTTTTTCTTTTTGCATTTTTAATTGCCCCTTATATGTTTCGTGGCAACAAAAAAGCGACTAAGGTTTTTTATCTTAATCGCTTCAAAAATAGTATTAATCTATTTTTTTCCTAAATTGCAATATCAAATTGAACACATAGCCAGAATAATGTCCAATATGAATTTATAACTTGTAAATCTTATCAAGATACACATCAAATAGCTCAGCTGGAGTGGGATATCCAAGGCGTCTACGAGGCATATCATTTATTTGATCAGCAAAAGATAATATCTGTTCATGTGTGTAGTCGTTAATAGAAGTACCTTTAGGGATAAATCGGCGTAGCATACGATTTGTTCTCTCATTAACAGGTCGTTCCCAAGAAGAATAAGGATGAGCAAAATAAATTTGCGAACCATAACCTTCCGTATCAGAGAATGAAGCAAACTCACTGCCGTTATCACTGGTAATAGTGTTGAAAACTTGAGAAAAGCAATGACCATAATCATCATGAAGATATCTCATGGCATTAGAGATAGCATGTGTGGTTTTTCCGGCAATTCTAAGGCAAAGATAGTATCCAGTAAGTCTCTCGACAATGGAAAAAACAACTGCTTCATTCTTTCTCTTCTTACCGATTACAGTATCTGCTTCCCAATGACCAAACTGTGTTCTATCTTCAACCTCTTTAGGGCGTAAATCGATAATCGTGCTATTAATTCGCTTTCAACACGTACCTTGCCTCGCTTTCTTCTTCCTAAAAGCTCTGGCATCTCAAACAGCGTTAGTGGCAATGCCCCCTTCCAAAACATATTGTAGATGGTTTTTGTACAAGGGATTAGATGCTTAGGGAACATATTCTAACAGAAATCCATCTACTATGGATTTTTTTATGTGTTCAATTTGATTTTACAATCTACCCTTCAATTTCATTTTACAATGAGTTAATTTAATTATTCTCCTTCTTTAATAAAATAATTTGGAGAATATCTTCTCATTCTATATAAATACAACATGGAGATTATATATGATGAGAAAATAGTTACAACTATATAGAAAGCTATAAATCCATTTGGCAACTCAAATTTCAAATTATACACCCCCATACCCTGTAATACCAATACTAATATCTTATTTGTAAATAATATTGATAACAAATAGCTAACAACAGCAGCAGCAAGAAGTATCGGTACAATGCTAATAGAAACTTGGGTAGAAATTTGGTACGTCGTATACCCCATAGCTCTCATTACTCCAAAGTCATGTTCATTATTCAACATTACCGTTTTTGTTAATAAAATTACTATAACAAGTGTTATTAATAGACTCATGCCAAGTGCAAAGTAAACTACGGATGCAATATTCATTTTCACAGAATAAAATTGAGAATCAAATAACTCTTTAAAGTTTTCAATATATAAAAGATCGCTCCCCATTTTTAGTTTTATTTCTGAAATTACATTTTCTACATCAGCATTCTCTGGCAAATATAGATATAGAACCTCCCACAATGCACTTGGATCGATTTTTTTCAATCCTTCCAATTTGAAATAAATATCCATACCTCCTGTATAACTACCTTGTGTTAGTCCTGTTACAATAAATTGTTCGGCACGTTCTTTATCAGTATATTCATTTCTTATAAAAACAACATCTCCAATACTTTTACCTAATTCTTTTGATAAATTTGCTGATATAGCAATTTCATTGTCATGTTTAGGATATCTTCCTTCATACAATCCAATTTTTTCAATCTTATCATAGTCACTATATACAGTTACTCTTCCAACAGTCAAATCATCACACAACAGTTCTCCAGCACCTGGTCCAATAGATTTTATAACGTCTTTTACCCCATCTATATTATCAATAATATCATAATATTTATCATAGTTTGATTCTTCTTTAAATTTTAAAACAATATCAAATTTTTCCATACCACTTATTTGTGATAAACCATTTTCATTTCTAACTATATTTGTAAATAATGTTAAAAAGAACGAAGATGACATCATTGCTATAGATATGATTAATATAATAATAAGATTCTGTTTTCTTCTACTAAAAAATAAATATATAGCTGATACTAGATTTAAAGGTAAATGTATTCTGCTAAAAAATGAATGGCTCGTCTTCCTAAGAAAGTTACTGTTATAACCTCTTAATGCCACAACCGGATTAATCTTCTTTATAATCATCGTAAAACAAGTTGCAAGCAAAATAACAATAAACCAATTTAAAAAAATGATTTCGCCCATTCTCACAACATGGAAAAAGTTTTGCCATTGAATGCCAGTTTCAGCTGTTATAGAAGGCATTATCTTTGACGAAAATAATATAAAAAATAACATCCCTAGGGCAGTGCCTATAGCGCTTAGCAAAGCATATTGGAAAATAAATAAATTTCGTATATCATTATTACTAAATCCTAAGGCTCTTAGAACTCCAATATCTTTGTAATCTTTATAAAAACTATCCCTAATTCTAAAATGCATAACCAAACACACAATGACAAGATTGATCATGGAGAAAAATAACAAAACTTTTTTGTACACATTCAATGTAGAATACATTGAAAACATAGCCTCTTCTCTACTTACGCCCGTTGCGTAAGGTGCCTCTTTTATATATTGTATAAATTTTTGCTTTAACGATGAACTCTCCGATTTTATAAGAACAATCTTTGATTGTTCTTCCTCGCTCATATAGCCACTCATTTCACGAAACATTCCTTCTGTAACTGTAAACGCTATAGATGCTTTGTTCCCATATAATATATCTTCCGTAAATCCTGAAATAATAAATGTCTTAACCTCTCCACCATATTCAAAGTTCAATTCAGAACCTAATTCAAAGCCAAACAACGATTTACAAATATATGGAACATATATAGAATTGTCATAAATATCTCTTGCTCTCTCAATAATTTTTATTTTAGAAATATTCCTTGGAATATCCATATTTCTGATTATCCATGACCCTTGTAATTTTCCACTCTTCTCTGTGAAAATAGGTGTTTTCAAAAAAATTAACGCATCTTCTGTTTCATAGCCTGATGCTTGAATATCTTTTCTCAGAAATTCATACAGTTCATCGTTTGAATCAACATATGATTTTGGAAATATCACGGTATAATCAGCACTATTTGTAGATTTATATAAATTATCAAATAGAATTCCAAAACTGTCTTCTACCGAAAATGATGTGGTAATTAAAAATGAAGATATCGAAATCATCAAAACAAAAACAAGGGATGCATAAATATTTTTCTTAATTCTTGCAAAAGTTAACATCCATATGCGATTCATTTCCATCACCATCCCATTTTTTTTAAAAAATTCTCCAAACTTTTATATCTTTCAGAATTATTTTCCAAATCAAATCTACCAAGATTGCATTCTCCGCATATAATTCCATCCTTTAAATAAATCACTCTATTTCCTCTTAATGCCGCATTAAAATCATGTGTAACCATGAGAATGGTACGTCCTTGCAGATATATTTTTGACAACAGTTCCAATACCATATTCCCTGAATTTGAATTCAATGCACCGGTTGGCTCATCAGCAAAGATAATATCTGGTTGATTTATTTCTGCACGTGCAATAGCTATTCGTTGGGCCTCACCACCTGATATTTGGGTTGGACTGTTTCTGTATATTTTTTCATTTATTCCTACATCCTTTAACAATTTTTTCGCATTTTCAACAACTTCTGAAACTCTGTTATTTTTAAGTAGACCACATACAACAACATTATCTAATACTGTCAAATTATTTATAAGATTAATTTGCTGAAATACAAAACCACAGTGATTTTTTCTAAAAAGCGATAACCCATTATTATCTTTTTGAGAAATTATTTCATCTTTAAAAATTACCTTTCCTAATGATGGTGTATCCATTCCAGATAACATATAAAGTAGTGTCGATTTTCCAGAACCAGACGCACCCATAATAACAGTAAAATCATTTTCATATATCTCTAAATCAATGTTTTTCAATATATGTTCATTGTAATCCTTCTTATTGAAACTCTTGCATAGTTTTTCAGTTTTAAGTATTGTTACTCTGTTTTTAGTCACTATAATCACCTCGCATTAATTCCTTGTCAACTATATATATGTTACCACATTAAAACTTATCAATCTTTATCTGATTCTTAACATTCCTTAACTGGAACATAAATTTCCTTAAATGAAATGCTTTTACTCATTAAAGCAAAGCTATGGTTTTTATTATAAAACAATATAAAAATAAAGGGTATCGCTCCGTTTTAATGCGACACCCTCTTATTTATAGTTTATAAGATATAAAGTTTATAAGATTAAATATTATAAACTAATTATTAATTTTTATGCTAATGGCAAATCCAATATTACATTAAAAGATTGATCTGATCTTTCAAAAGATATTCTTCCCCCTGATTTTTCAATTATATTTTTACAAATATATAATCCCAAACCAGAACCTACATTCTTCTTTGCATTTGTCCCTCTATAAAATTTTTCTGTAACCAACACAAGCTCATCTTTCTCAATGGAGTTCCCAAAATCTTTTGTTATTACCCTGAGATAATGCTCAATAAAATACGAGTTTATTATAATTTCAGTGTCAGCATACTTATAAGAATTATTAATTACATTATCAAAAACTTGTAACATTTGATTTTTATCAATTCTTATAATACAAGGAGAAATATAGCATACTTTTACATAATTCTTATAATCAGAGCTACGAATGATATCAATAAGAGTATCGCTATGTTCTTCTCTCAAAATTATTTTCATCTCTTCCAACTCATCCAATGTTGATTGCAATAAGTTCGATGCTAAAAGACTAATCTGCTCCGCTTTTTCTATAATTAACATTATTTTTTTTCTTTTTAATTCATCTTCTTCTTGAATTGATAATAATTCTGATATTGCTTTGATTGTTGCAATCGGAGTTTTAATATCATGACTCAATGAGGCTATAAGTTCCTTTCTTTTTTTCATAGCATTTTGTTGATTCATCTGAGATATTAATAGTTTTTCTCTCATTATATCAAAACTATTTGCAAAGTTTCTAAGAGCATCATTGCTATGAATAATAAGTGGCATTTCTAGATTTCCATCTGAAATTCTTTCTGCAAAAACTGTCATATGTTCCAAGGGTAGCATTATAGTCTTCCAAAATCGATACATTAATGCTAATATTGACACTATACAAACAACGGTAATACCTGTATATATTATCTTTAATAGTTTGTAATGATTTATGAATTTATAATAGTCATCATTGATGAAAATCACTTTACCTACAATCATGTCATTCTTAACAATATCAATTATAGTATCTTTATTTTTTATAGACTCTTCTATAGAACTTCGTTTTTGCTCTCCCGATATATATATAATTTTATTGTTTCGGTCAATAACATAAAAAGATTTGTCTATGTCGTCTATAGAAGGAATCACTGATTCTAATCCATTCCAATTTTCCTCTATAGTTTTAACAACATGATTGATTTCTGCATAATTATTTTCTTTATCAATTGGTAGATTATAAAACCACATCAAAGATATCAATGAAAAAACAATTAAAAAGTATGATATAAGCTGTTTTTTATTCATTCTTCATCTCCCAACACTAAAACATATCCTATTCCCCAGACTGTTTTCAGAATTTGAGGATTATTGGGATCTAATTCAAACTTTTCTCGAAGACGGCGAACATGAACATTCAATGTATTATCTCCTGTCATTTTCTCTTGCCACACATTTTCAAATAGTTCCTCTTTTGCTATCGTCCTTCCTCTATTCTTTATTAAGTAAAATAAAAGTCTTTTTTCCAGCCCTTTTAACTTTATCATGTTACCATCATTGTAAATCTCTTCATGCTTTAAATTAGCTTCACACTTCCCAACTTTTAGAACTTCAGAAGAATTCTCAGGATAGTACCTTTTTAGAAAAACCTGAATTTTTGCTAATAAATAACTAAGAGCATATGGTTTTGGAATATAGTCATCACCTCCAATATGCAATGCCAATACCATATCATCTGTACTACTACGAGCACTTATAAAAATAATAGGTATATTACTTATATCTCTTATTTTTTTACAGATATCAAATCCTGACTCACATTCTAAATTTATATCTAATAAAATCAACTTGATGCTATTATTTTGGATTATTTCCAAGCATTCCGAAGCCGATTGTGCTGTAATCGTCTTTATTCCAAATAAATTTAAATATTCACTTGTGACTTCTAATAAGGTTATCTCATCATCAACAATTAAGCAATCATAACTAATCATTTTGTTCTCCCTCTATATTTAATATAAGTCGATCTACAATATAATTACTTTTAACCCAATAAGGTACACAAGCAATTTACCCTTAACCTTATATCAAAGAAACATAGCACAAAGATGCGGCGATACTTTGACCATCGTTTTACAAAATAAAAAAGCTTCTAAAATTAATGTTTTCTAGAAATTTATCATTCATATAAACCTATTTTACACCACTTTTTCGAATTATACAGCATCGCCTTAACAAATCTTATTTATTAACTTGCAAGAGGATATTTTTATCCTACTTATTCTTCAAATAAATTACAAATACAAAAATATAACTCTTTTGCAATTTTAAATGCCATTTTTAAAGAAATCATTACCCTTATTCTTTCGATATTACTGATGAATTGCCTTTTAACTCCGATTTTGTTTGCAATATTTTTCCCTTATTACCATAATATGATACTTTAGTTTAAAAATTCTCTGTATTAAATCTTATTCCAGTCAGTATATCAAAAAAATGGTTTTTATGCAATTTACTAATTGTATAAATTGTTAATTATATTGTAGAGTTACAATTGATGTGACACCTTCAGTGTAGAAAAAGACGATAGAACCCACTAGAATGTTAATATCAACAAAAACATATTTAAAAAGGGACCCTATCGTCATGAATATTCTATCACAAAAACAACGTTATTTGCCAAATGAAATTTTAACTCGTTTCCATGCAGTCAAACTCTATCGCAGCGGACAAGAACTCTGAGACATAACGGCAAAGTAGAACCTAGCCACAGATTAGATCAGGAACGTTTTTACAATCATCTCAAGTTCTATTCCTATGAGGATTTAAAGATTCAAATTAGATGCTATCTTACTCGCTACAAAAATACCCCTAAACCTGTGTTGAATTGTTTAACTCCTCTACAAAAAAAAGACTCAGATCGTTGATCCATTTCATGATACCAAATTAGCATTCTAATATTCTATTTTTGGTGTCACATCATTGACAAATTAACATAAAATTATTCGTGTATTTGTTCCTTTTTCTCTTACGGTCAAATTATAGATAAAACCATTAGTTTCACTTAATACAAAATCGGCAGTATCGTCTATTTCAATTCCTCGCTCTACAAGTTCAGATTTAATTTTATCATAATGCTCATTACCGACGTATCCCTAAAAACGCGCGACTTTAATACACCCACCTTGTTTTGCTTTTTGAAAAAGAAAAACGATGGCTTTGTTTGTTATTTGAACCCATACCAATTATTTTTTATAATTATTGACAAACGATAATTCACGCTGTATCATAAGTATAAATTATTGAATAACAATAATTTATATAAAGGAGCGGTAGAAAAATGAAAAATAGAACATTAAGGATTATAATGCTACTTACAGCTATATTCTCAAGTTGCATAGCAGTAATAAAGTTTTATTATAGTGGTGTATTTAACAATCTTGTCTGCTTTCCATTCGAGCAAATTGGTTTTGTCCTTAGACATCTGTCTTTACAAGGCGGCATACAAAATATGATTGCAATCTTTATTTATATTGTACTTTGCCTATCTCCACTTGTACCACTTTTACTACGCTTAAAGAAAAAAAGTTCTACAGCAGAAGATACTCTTATGGTTGTACTGTCTTTGTTATTGTTCTACGTTATGTACATGATGATTAACCCCGGCTTAATACCATTGCCGAGTGCTTCTGAGTTAGTAATGTCTATGTCAAAGCCAATCCTTTGCGGAACGGTATATTCGGTAATTATAACATATTCTGTTCTTTGTGCAGTAAGATTTTTCTTTATTAGTGAAACAAAAATATTGTATCAATGTATGGTGATTCTTCTGTCAATTACAGCTGCACTTTTTACAATTTCCATATTTGGTGTTGGATTAAGTGGGGTGTTGAATCAAATCAACAATATCATGACAACAAACAAAGGCAGTGATAGCGACCTTGGACTTACTTATCTATTTGTTGTCATAAAATTTATGATAGATAGTGTATCAAGTTTCGTAAGTATTTTCGTTATTTTCTCCGGCATCACCTTCACAACCGAGTTATCTTCTAACCCTTATTCCGATGAAACGATGACAGCTTCCAAGAATTTGCAAAATGTTTGCAGAATTGGCCTAATTGTAACTGTTTGTAGCAGTACCACTTTTAATTTATTACAGATTTTATATATGAGCAAAATAAGAAATATAAACAGCTTTATTCAGATACCTTTATTTTCTATTATCTTTATTATTGGAGTAATTATTTTTTCCAAGATGGTAATAGCCAATAAGAGCCTTAAAGATGACAACGACAGTATTATTTAGGAGGTGGCTGTATGGCTATATGTATACATCTTGACAGTATCCTAAAGGATCGTGGTATGACCTCAAAGGAACTGTGTGTTCTTGTAGGTATTACCGAAGCAAACCTTTCTATTCTGCGTAGTGGCAAGGCAAAAGGTGTTCGATTTTCTACAATTAATAAAATATGTTGGCATCTTAAGTGCGATGTGGGTGATATACTTAAATTTGATGGAAACTTGGAGGTAGAAGATGATGAATAAGAGAATATCCTTATTTACTACAATGTTAATAGTGGTTTTAACCTTAACTGGGTGCCAGCTTGCTGTTTTAGATGGGGATGAAAACAAAAATAACAGTAAATTAATTGGTGCCTATGTTTCATTTAAACATGTTGACTTGTTTGATATTGATGGCTATTTAAACCACAATCTTAATCTTTCCGATGGTGAAATAAAAATTGATGGGAATACCAAAAAATATGATGGGCGCATGTATGCTACTCGTAAAGATGAAGTGAAGACCGATTCACAAGGAAAAAAATATTCTGATGCAACTTTTGTTTTTGAAAAAATTGATGGGATAGGCATGTTCTCACCTACTATAAATGATCCATTAAATGAGGGTCTTTATATATCTTCCAACCATGATGCTGGTTTTTGTGATGTAAAGAGCAATATTACAACTGGTGGCAATGAAGATGGTTTAGAACTTGAAGGAACAGTATATATCTCGTCGAAGACCATGAGTGATGCGATCTATATTAACCCTGTTTATCAAAGTTCAGACGGTAGTGTCTACCTTACTTCAGGCCAAGGGTTTTCAGTTTCAAGAGACAATAGTGATGGGTCCGTTTGTAGTCAAACACTAACCGATACAGTAACTGTAACTGAAAACAACAAGAGGAAAAGTTACAGCACCACTGTAAAGATTTCTGCTGCGGTCATGTCCCCTATTGAAAAGATAACTATAATCCAAATGGATAAAAACAGTAATATTTTAAAGAAAGCTGAATACAATCCAGATGCGGTACCGGAAAATTTGTTACCTGAAAAAACACTGACTATATCATTGTGGAAAGCCACAAACTAACCTTTAATAAGCAACAAAAAACAGAACGCACTTTGTTTTCCAAAAATGATGATTCGCTATGGTTTTTCCGCAATAACGATGGCAAAGTTTTTGTAAAGTCGTATACTACAATTTTCTGGGACGATGTGGTAAAATGACAAACGAGAAGAAAGGCATAAATTTTTTTGAACGTACAAGCGATATAATAATGGCAATGGAGACTATAATTGTTACAAATAAAAAATATTTTATTTATAACAGTTCTAGTTGTTACCAGTATTGTATTTCTATAATATAAATATATTTTTTGTACACTGCCCCTTCTCAAATTTTATCTTCTCTAAGCTTAAAAATGTAATAAAAAATTACCTGGTTTTGTAACCTTTGATGCTATTGTTCTATAAAAATCAAAATTATGTGTCAGCAACAATATCTTAAATAATTTCTCACCATTAACGTCTATACATTCTGATATATCATTGATATACTCTATAATCGCATATTTATTTTTATATTTCACAATAATGTCCTGATGATTTTACAAAAAAGATAAAGGCCTAGTCCACCGCATCATAGGGACAATTTGAGGAAGGCGAACTGAATACGGAAACACGACCTAAGCTAATAAACTGCTTAGGGCGTGTTAGCATAGTTCTTATTTGACTTGCATACATATGTCGACCAGATATGGTTGCACTTTTTTCCTAAACTCATCTACGGATAAGTACATCCTGCCATTGCTGGGGTTGTATTGTAGGGGAATTACCTTTTCTGATCCATCGTTTTTAACCACAAGACCCTCATCCCCAAAAGCATACTTCAGGCTGCTACCTGTCTTGTATTTCTGGTATATCCCTGTTATTTCAACGCAACTGATCTTCTTAGTGGTATCGTAATAATTAATCACTTCATCAGTATAAACAAAAGTCGGGTTCGTCAGATTGATCCCTTCGGGAAGATTGCCACCCGGAGCAGGGAGTGCATGTTGTGCCGGATCAATCCAATCAACTGTCGTATTCATTTTATTACAGAGTTCTCGAAGCTGAATGTATGTCCTGCCATCTTTAATCAGTGCTTCGTTCATTTTTATCATTTTTCCGTTTACATAAATGGGGTATCCCAAAGCACTCGTTCGTGACTCTGCTACAACTGCCTGAGACGTTGTACTCAAGATTATGAAACCTAACATCAGCCCGAATAATGTACCTGCTATAAAAGAGATTCTTTTACTTAACTGTTCTTTTTTTTGCATCGATTAGCCTCCTTATTTCATTTTAATTGCGATGTTTTCGCTATACCAGTGAGGGTTGGAATTGATTGTAACTTTGCTGTCTGCTGCCCAGCTACATCCAAACTTTCCTCTTCTGCTTGAGTTTGTATTGTTATCATTGAAGATCTGAGTAGAACTGTTATTATAGATATAGCTTTGATAAAAGCTTGCATTTTGCAAATACAAACCAGAGGTAGCATTATGCGCCGTATCAACTAAGGTAATCTGTCTGTTAAAATTGACGCCGCTACCAGATGGTGGGATTGAACTTGAAGCAGTGGTTAATCCCAACTCTTTCATATATTTATAAACCGTGTTAATGCTTAGGAAAACCTTGTATTTTATAAGCTCACTGGCTATCATCCTATAGCCGGGTGTGCCGTTATTTTTGTGATAAATCTCCTTTATTTTTAATTTTATTTTGTCTTTTATATTTAATTTTTGTGCCTATTAGAAATGTTATTTTCATAAAAATAATAAGCATTTGTATGAACACAAAGCCGTTTAAATAGCCAATTTAAGCGGAATTCAGCATGGTTGTTATAAATAAAAATATAGCTTTCCTCTAAATTTCCTTGGCAAAGAATGCCGCTACTTTTTTTAGGAATTCATTTTCTTTTTTGAGTTCTTCAACTTGTTTTTTAAGACTTAAATATTCTTTAAATTCCTAACTTTCTTTTGCTTTCGAGGAGTTAGTTTTCCTGGAATTCTTTGTTATATATTTTTATCCAATTATAACTGTTCCACGACCGATATTGTATTCTTTCTCCAATAAAGCTTGGCTACGTTCTTCTTGAAGATGCAATTTTATTACTTGTTCTTTTAGCTCTTTAGTGTATTTTCCCACTTACAACACTCCCTTCTTTTTCATTATATATTTTGCGATGGTATGTTACAAGTTTATTATAGCAGAACATTTTTAACGGCTCTAGGCTTACGAAGATGGTTATTTCTATTTTTGTAAGCCTTTTTATAAATTAAAACTTAAAAACTTTTCCAAATTTCATTCCTAATATTACAGTCATAAGGCATAGCCCCACATTCAAAACTACGTTTCCCGTTGCAAGCATCAACTTTCTGTCCATAATAAGTCTCATTATGTCTAGAACTTCCTGCCGACTTTTTACTTCTGTTCTAATCATATTAAAACTACTATCTTTATGCTCAGTTACAACATTAGATATTATATGTTTTACAAAACTTGGCCAGCCACATCCTGAGTCATACTTGTCATCTGATGAAAATAGAGGTTCTCCCGTTACCAAGTCCACATATATCCACTTTTCTTTATTGCCGTAATAGGCATTAATAAAATCACCTTCTGTATTGCTTTCTTGAGTCACTGCATACTGGATTTCTGTTAGACGCTTCTTCAGTTCCTTTTTAGGTAGCACAGGGTAGTTCTCAACTTTCATGGCTTGACTTAAGTCCGTCTGTCCTTTGGATAAATTAATATGACTATATTCATTTACGGTTTTTTTAATATTATTGATGACACTTATCTGTCATTGAATAATTTTCCACAGATATAAATTCTCCATCTTCCTTGTCTTTATAGTCTTCTCTTGAACTATATATTTTTTTGATTCTTATAATTCTTTCGATTTCTCCATATTGTACTTCCATTCTTGTATTAAAAAAATATAACGAAACCAAGATCACATATACCATAAAAAACAGCCCCGAGTTTCCTCTAAGGCTGTTTTCCTATCAATAATAAACTTAGACTATATTGACAAACCCATAAGTATAATCCAAACATATGCCATAGTCTTTGGTAGCATAAGCATACCTAATTTTGAGTTTTTGTGAACCCAAAGCACCACCGGTATATAAAAGGCAAAGCTTAAAAGTATGGCTATCCACATCCCACTTAGTCCATCTGTACCATACTTTGCAAACAGCACCAGCACCATCATACCTTCTATAAAGAAGGGAATGTTCCTGTATATACCCCAGCTTACACTTGGGTTCTCACTGGTCCACTGATTTTGCGGACACAGCAAGAGTATAAGCCTTATAGCTACCAATAGGTATACTAACTTTGTAAGTATTGCAAATTCTACATTAAACAAGGATAGACCTATATGCCAAAGCAAAAGATAGAACAATGTCATAGTTATTGACGTTAACAGTTTGCCTAGAGCCATGGCTCTCCTGTATTTTTCTGAGTTTCCCGTTATAGCTGCTGCCATTCTCGGTACCAAGTGAAAACTGTCACCTATTGCTAGAGTCAATGCCATGACTCCCCAAGCTCTAATTAACTTTTCTTCCCCAAGAAATAAAAAGTATATGCCAAAACCTGTGGCTAATATTAAATACGTACTATCAAACACAACTTCAACCATTGCTGGCATTTGAGATCTATTCTTCATTGGAAACCCTTCTTAAAACAAATTTTCTCTCTTCTTTTGACTTAGCTATCCACAAAATATGCAAGGACACTACTATCCCTATAGTCAAGAGGACAACATACAAAAACGGCTTGTTTACCATTATTGCTGAAAATCCCAACATAATCCATAAAAATGCTAAACTAAATTTTACGGTAAGCTTATTTATGCCTTTCCCATTGGTATAACTTTCATAGTACTCTTTAAAGAACTTTATTTTTAAAATCTTCGATTGAATTTTTGGTGTACTTGAAAAACATCCTATCGCTAACATTACAAACGGCGTTGTTGGCCACACTGGTAAAAATACCCCCATAGCTGCAAAGAGTAGAGCCACAAAGCCTATAGACAATTTAACTACTGTTTTAAACCTCATGACATAACCTCTCTTTTTTATATTGTAGCCTGAATCAAATCTTTGTTATCAAGTTTGGAAAGAGCTATCACTTTACTAAGATCAAGTCCTGCGGCAACTGCAAAACGTTCGCCATACTCTTTATCTGCTAAATAGCAATGTACTGCATGACGATACTTAATATTTTCAGTACACGGTGCTATATCTCCTGCTGTGTTATCTATTAAAATCTTTTTCTTATCTTCTGTTAATATTCTCCATAAATCTCCACCAGCACGAAAACAATCATCCGTCGGATCATCCTTTGGATCATAGTGGTACATTGCACCATCTAAATCTAACGGCGGTTCCATAACTTCCGGTTGGGCAGACCAAATTCCAGCACTATTAGGTGAGTACGCTGGAGTTCCACCATAGTTTCCGTCAACCCTCATAGCTCCATCTCTATGATATTCATTAACTTCAACTTTAGCCCTATTTACAGGTATATGGTTATGATTTACCCCTAACCTATAACGTTGTGCATCTCCATAAGAAAATAATCTGCCTTGTAAAAATTTATCAGGACTGAATCCAATACCTGGAACAACGTGAGCAGGAGTAAATGCTGATTGCTCAACCTCAGCAAAATAGTTCTCAGGATTTCTATTAAGCTCTAATACACCTACTTCTATAAGAGGAAATTCTTTATGTCTCCAAATCTTTGTTATATCAAACGGGTTTTCATAATGATTCTTCGCCTGTTCCTCTGTCATTATCTGAACGTAAAGAGTCCACTTGGGGAAGTCTCCTTTTTCAATAGCTTCATATAAATCCTTGCCATGATATTCTCTATCCATTCCATTTATCTGAGCAGCTTCTTCATTAGACAGGTTTTTTATACCTTGTTGTGTTTTAAAATGGAACTTACACCATACACGTTCATTACTTTCATTATAGAAAGAAAAGGTATGTTCACCGAAGAAATGCATATTTCTAAATGTAGCTGGAATACCTCTATCACTCATTACAACCGTAATCTGATGAAAACACTCAGGTAAAAGAGTCCAAAAATCCCAGTTGTTTTGTGCAGAACGTCTACCTGTTCTTGGATCACGCTTCACAGCTCTATTTAAATCAGAAAAATTGTGAACATCTCTAATGAAAAATGTAGGCGTATTATTACCTACTAAGTCCCAGTTCCCTTCCTCTGTGTAAAACTTAACTGCCACTCCACGAATATCTCTTTCACAATCAGCAGCTCCACGCTCTCCCGCTACTGTAGAAAATCTTATAAATACATCTGTTTCTTTTCCCTTTTGTAAAACTTTAGCCTTCGTATACTTAGAAATATCATGAGTAACTGTAAACTTTCCATAAGCTCCCCATCCCTTAGCATGCATACGTCTTTCAGGAATAACTTCACGATTAAAATGAGCCATCTTCTCCATTAACCACACATCACTCATTACCACTGGACCACGAACACCTGCCGTTATAGCATTTTCATTATCTGCAATAGGTGCTCCTACCTCATTTGTTAATTTTCTGTAATCACTCATAACTTTTACCTCCTCTTTATACTTAAAGTGTATTTATATTTATTATATATTACTTTATCATAATTTTTAAATTCTGTAAATAAAAATAATAATTATTCTTATTATTTTTATTTTTAAGTTTAATCATGATAATCTACTTATATATAGTACCTATACTACTTACCTTTTTACAATATTTGTCTGAATTTTACTTATCATAATACCTGTATATACAACTTTATATTTTCCCATTGACAAAAATAAACCTTTTAATATACAATATATAGTATATTAATCAAGCTATTTATTCTATATATTGTATAAGGAGCTACTTATGATAAAAACTATTCTTAAAAGAGATAACCGAACTTTAGAATTTGACATAACAAAAATTAGTAACGCAATAAAAAAATCTTTTGAAGCTATTAATGAAACTAAAGCAAATTCTGTATGTATGGCACTTGCTGAAGTAGTAGAAAACCATCTAGTTACGGAAAATAAGCTTCAACCTACAGTAGAGGAAATTCAAGATATTGTAGAAAAAACTCTAATTGAAAAAGGTTATGCTGAGGCTGCTAAGGCGTATATACTTTATCGTAGTGAGAGAAGTAGATATCGGGATATGAACAGTAAGTTAATGCAAATCTATCAGGATGTAACCTTTAGTGATGCCAGCGATTCAGATATTAAAAGAGAAAATGCTAATATTGATGGTGATACTGCAATGGGTACTATGTTAAAGTATGGTTCTGAAGGTGCAAAACAGTTCTATCAGATGTTTGTTATACGTCCAGAACATGCTGAAGCCCATAGAAATGGGGATATTCATATTCATGACATGGACTTTTATACCCTTACCACTACTTGTTGTCAGATTGACCTTATAAAACTTTTCAAAAATGGTTTTTCCACAGGTCATGGGGTTTTAAGAGAACCACAAGATATAGCGAGTTATTCTGCTCTTGCTTGCATAGCTATTCAATCTAATCAAAATGATCAACATGGTGGACAGTCTATCGTAAACTTTGACTATGCCATGGCAAAAGGTGTTGCAAAAACCTATATTAAGCGATATAAAACAAACTTCGCCTATTCCCTTTCCTTATTATTAGATCATGATGATTATGAAAATCTTGCTACAGAAATGTTTACTTACTTGGAATCTAAAAATTTAGAACCTAGACTTTCTGATGAAACGTCTTATAAAGAGGCTGAAAAGGCTTATTTGCAAGATAAAGGTATAAGCTTAGATATAATTTCTAAACTCCAAGATAAGGTTAGAGATATAAGTTATATGCAAACTGATAAAAATACTTATCAAGCTATGGAAGCTTTTATTCATAATCTTAACACTATGCATTCTCGTGCTGGAGCTCAAACTCCATTTTCATCCATAAACTATGGTTTAGATACCTGTTTAGAAGCTAAGATGGCAGTTAAAAATTTACTCTTAGCCACAGAATCAGGATTAGGCCAAGGAGAAACTCCTATTTTTCCTATTCAAATATTTAGAGTTAAAAAAGGAGTTAATTATGACAAGCATGACCCTAATTATGACATGTTTAAACTGGCTTGTAGAGTAAGTTCAAAAAGACTTTTCCCTAATTTTGCTTTTCAAGATGCTCCTTTTAATGCACAGTTCTATAAAGAAGGACAGCCTGAAACAGAAATAGCTTATATGGGGTGTAGAACGAGGGTTATATCCAATGTTCACGATGCAGAAAAGTCAGTGTCTAATGGTAGAGGAAATTTATCCTTTACTTCTATTAATCTTCCAAGATTAGCCTTAGAAGCCAATAAAGACCTTGATAAATTTTTCAACTCTTTGGATAAAAAAATAGATCTTGTAGTAGAACAACTTCAAGATAGACTTAAAATCCAATCTCAAAAAAAGGTTTACAACTACCCTTTTTTAATGGGTCAAGGAGTTTGGATAGATAGCGAAAAATTAAATTATGATGATACTGTTGAAGAGGTGCTAAAGCATGGTACCTTATCTGTGGGTTTTATTGGTTTAGCCGAAACTTTAAAAGCTCTAATTGGTGTTCATCATGGAGAAAGTTTAGAAGCTCAAGAACTTGGTTTAAAAATAATAGGACATATGAGAAATAGAATGGATAAACTGGCAAAAGAGACGAAAATGAACTATTCACTTTTAGCCACTCCAGCAGAAGGTTTATCAGGACGTTTCGTTAATATTGATCGTAAAAAATATGGGGAAATTAAAGGTATAACTGATAGAGATTATTATACCAATAGTTTTCATATACCTGTATATTACAATATTAATGCATATGATAAGATCAATCTTGAAGCACCTTATCACCCCTTAACTAATGCTGGTCATATAACTTATGTAGAGTTAGACGCTGATCCTTCTAAAAATCTTGAAGCTTTCGAAACCATTATAAGAACCATGTATGATGCAGGTATAGGCTATGGTTCTATTAACCATCCTGTAGACAGAGATCCTCTTTGTGGTTATAACGGGATAATCGGAGATGTATGCCCACGTTGTGGAAGAACTGAAACACAACATGAATTTCATAGAATAAGGAGAATAACCGGTTATTTAGTTGGTACTGTTAATAGATTTAATAATGCAAAACGCTCAGAGGAAAAGGATAGAGTTAAACATGAAATCTAAACTTAAATTATTTGGTAAAATTAATGGTTCAATAGTTGATGGTACAGGTTTTAGATATGTGATTTTCACGCAAGGTTGCCCACATAACTGTAAAGGTTGCCATAATCCTGAAAGTCATGATTTTAATGAGGGTGCAGAATATGAAATTCAAGTACTCTTGGAAGAAATTAAGGCCAATCCAATGCTCTCAGGATTAACCCTGTCTGGTGGTGAACCTTTAGCCCATGCTGAAAAACTACTTCCTCTTGCCCAAGAAGTAAGAAATCTTGGTTTGAATATTTGGATATATACAGGATATACCTTTGATGAACTTCTTAAGCTTCCCCAAAACAGCCCAGAAATTAAGCTTTTGAAACTATCCCAAGTCCTTATTGATGGACCTTTCATCTTAGAACAAAGAAGTTTAGAACTTACCTTTAGAGGCTCTTATAACCAGAGAATTATCGATTTGGAAGAAAGTTTTGCAACAGGAATAATGGCCTTAAAATCAATCGATTAAATTTTGTATTTATAATAAAATGGTATAGCTAGATTGCTATACCATTTTATTATTTTGATTTTATTATAATTTATTATTTAAGCTCTTGCAGCCTCTGCACCTTTTTCCAATGCAGCTTTATTTATATCTAAGAATTTAACTTTATTCTCTCCAAACACCTTTAAAAATGCTTTTAAGGTTGTTTCAATAGTTACACATTTGGAAAGCTCCAAGTATGCACCTAGCATAACTATGTTAGCAACTTTAGGATTGCCTAATTCCATAGCAATTTCATTAGCAGGTACATATACAGCTTTAACATCTGTTCTAGATGGTTTCTGAGTTATCAATGAGGAGTTTATAATAAGTGTTCCACCGGAAACAACATCATTTTCAAACTTATCTAATGAAGGTAAGTTCATTATTATGGCTGAAGTTGCATCATTAGTGATTACCGGCGAACCAATTTGGTGTTCCGATACCATAACAGCACAGTTTGCTGTTCCTCCACGCATTTCTGGTCCATATGACGGTAGCCAACTAACCTCTTTTCCATCCAACATTCCTGCATAAGCTAACATTTTTCCAATGGACATTACTCCTTGTCCACCAAATCCTGCCATTATAACTTTTTCATTCATCTTATTTTCCTCCTTCGAAATCTCTCAAGTTTCCAAGTGGATAGTAAGGAATCATCTTTTCCTCTACCCAAGAAAGTGAATCTACAGGAGTTTTCCCCCAGTTTGTAGGACAAGTGGACAGAATTTCAACAATTGCAAACCCTTCTCCTCTCAATTGACATTCAAAAGCTCTCTTTATAGCCTTTTTAGCCTTTCTTACGTTTGCAGGAGTATTTACTGCTACTCTTTCAACAAATTTTGCTCCATCAATAGTTGCAAGCATCTCTGCTATTCTTATAGGTTTACCTGATTCAGCCTCGCTTCTTCCTTCTGGAGCAGTAGTTGCCTTTTGTCCTATAAGGGTAGTTGGCGCCATCTGTCCTCCAGTCATTCCATAAATTCCATTATTTACAAATATCGTGGTTACTTTTTCTGCTCTATGTGCAACTTGAACAATCTCGCCTGATCCTATAGAAGCTAGGTCTCCATCGCCTTGATATGTGAATACAACAGAATTAGGTCTTACTCTTTTTATCCCTGTTGCAGTTGCTGGAGCTCTTCCATGTGCTGCTTCTTGCATATCACAGTTGAAATAATCATAAGCCAATACTGCACAACCGACTGGAGCTACTCCAATAGCCTCTCCTAAAACACCTAGTTCTACAAGCACTTCGCCAATAATTTTATGAATTACACCATGGGTACAACCCGGACAATAATGAAATACTGCATCTGTAAGTCCTTGAGTTTTTTCATATACTACAGTCATTATTTTGCACCTCCTGCTATTTTTTCAATCGCTTCAATAATATTATCTGGAGTTGGTATCATACCTCCAGCTCTACCTGTAAAGTGTACTGGCCATCTTCCAGCAGAAGCTATCTTAACATCATCTACCATCTGCCCCATAGACATTTCTACAGTAAGTAGCCCTTTACACTTAGGATTCACCTTATCAAAAGCCTCGAAAGGATAAGGCCAAAGTGTTATCGGTCTTATAATACCAACTTTTATACCTTTTTCTCTGCAAACTTCAATAGCATTCTTTACAATTCTTGAAGTAGTTCCGTAAGCAACGCAAACCACATCTGCATCTTCAACCCCTACTGACTCGAATAAAACTTCTTTTGCTGTAATTTCATCATACTTAGCTTGAAGGTGTATATTATGTTCCTCTAATACTTCTGGCTTTAAATAAAGCGAGTTTATTATATTTGGTTTTCTCTTTCCTTTTGTACCTGTGGTCGCCCATGTTTTTTCTGGAAGCTCTACTTTGGGTCTGTCTTTAAATTCTACAGCCTCCATCATCTGACCTATCATACCATCTGCAAGTACAATAACTGGTATTCTATATTGATCTGCCTTATCAAAGGCTTCTTGAACATAATCAACTGTTTCTTGAATTGAAGCAGGTGCATAAACTAAATGTCTATAATCACCATTTCCTCCTCCACGTGTCGCTTGATAATAGTCGGACTGAGATGGTTGAATTCCACCTAGTCCAGGACCCGCTCTCATAATTGAAACAATAACGCATGGTAGCTCTGCTCCTGCTATATAAGTAATTCCCTCTTGTTTAAGAGACATACCTGGGCTTGAAGATGAAGTCATACATCTTTCGCCACATCCAGCTGCTCCATATATCATATTAATCGCTGCAACTTCACTTTCTGCTTGAACAAAAACTCCACCAATTTTAGGTAGCTCTGCTGACATATACTCAGGAAGCTCATTTTGTGGTGTTATTGGATAACCAAAGAAATATTTACATCCAGCTTTAATAGCTGCTGCTCCTATCGCTTCATTACCCTTCATTAATACCTTTGCCATTGTTTTCTCCTCCAATTTTAATTAATTTAGTCTTTCTCTACTTTAATTACTGAATCTGGACACATGATTGCACAATTACCACAAGCAATACATTCATCCATGTTTGCAATATAGGCAGGTGTATAACCTTTTTTATTGATAACTTCTTGGTTAAAACCAATGATTTTTTTTGGGCACACGGATACACAAAGTCCGCAACCTTTACATAAATCTTGAATAAATGTTACCTTTCCCTTTGCCATTTTTAACCTCCTGTTTTTAGCTCATCCACTGCTCACGCATATATAAGTAAAGTGGATAAATTTTATTTTTTATATTTATATCTGTTATCTCATTGGCTATAGATTCTATAGCACTATGATAAATAACAGGTATTTTCATTTTCTTAGAAACCTCATCACAAAGCTTTGCCCCCTCTGTTATGTCCTGAACCGTTGTTGCTTTTAAAAGATGTGTATTGTTTATGAGTCCTGTAACCTTAAGACCTGAAGCTTCTTCTATAGCCATTATATAATCCTCCACCAATTTAACATCTGAAGTTTCTGGCCTATTTCTATTTATAACAAACCACATTTCATATTCTTGAGTTTCAATCCCCGATTTAAACTGCTGTAAAACTCTAGCACCCACCGGATCTCCACCTACATCAATAACAGAAATATAACTTTTATCCTGCACCGCAGTTAAAATAGACGAAGAAATTGCCGGAACATCCACGTTCATGCCTCTTAAACTACTGTCATAAACCTTAATACCCTTATCTTCAAATAATGCTAATCTTTCCCTTGATCTAAAATAAGGATTTACAATGTCTAAATCAGAAATAGACACTTTTTCATAATCTTTACGCAGGTTAATTGCAAGATTTACTGCGAATTCCGTCTTCCCACTTCCATAATGTCCTGTGATTATTACCAGTCGTCCCTTCATATCTTCTTATCCTCCAGAAAAACACTTCTAAAATATAAACAAATCACTTTCTTAAAGCAAGTATATCACACTTTCGGAAAACCTTTTACTAAAAAATAAAAATTGTTATTTTCTGAAAATAACAAAGTCTTAACAATCCCAACATTTCAATATTTACATCGATTAATACACTAAAAAATTTTTTGATTTTTTTACATTTATCCTAATTTGTAATGGAACTTACAAAACTTCACCATAAAATTATTTATTGTTCAGCATAATAAAATACATTCAATTTTGTAATTTGTTTTAAAATTTTCTACATTTGACTCAAAGTTACCTTAATCTTTCATTTTTAAATATTTGCCTTTTATTCCACCACTTACAACTATAATATTGTCACTAATTTTTAAATCATTTCCATATGTATTATGCTATAATATTCACATAACGGAGGAATACTACAATGAAAAAAAATAATCTATCAAAAATTAAACTTAATAAAACACAAAAAATTAGACTATTAAGCTCCTTGCTTATAGTCTCCTTACTTTTTAATTTGGGATTTTTTGTTTTAGGTGGAAATAAAGAAAAATCAGAAAATCCTAAATCACCTATAAGCACCGATGATTCTTTAAAAACAACTGAATCAAAAGACGCTGTGTCTCTAGGATACCAAAGTCTCTATCCAGATTTATATGCCAGCGACTTGACTTTTAAATTCAATTCTCCAAAGCAAAGATCAGTGTATTTGACTTTTGATGATGGACCATCAAAAATTACCCCTCAATTGTTAGATACTCTTAAGGCTGCTGGTGTCAAAGCAACTTTCTTTGTTTTATACACTGATAGTGAAGAAGGCAAGGCTTTATACAAAAGAATCGTTGATGAAGGCCACTCAATTGGAGTTCATAGTACTTCTCACAACTACAGTAATATTTATCAATCTGTAGAAGCTTTTTTAGCAGATTTTGAGATGACCCATAGGCAGATAAAGGAAGTAACTGGTGTTGACACAAGATTGTTTCGCTTCCCCGGTGGAAGTATTAACTCTTATAATATGAGTAATTATCAGGAAATTATTGCAGAGATGACCAGAAGAGGGTTTATATACTATGATTGGAGTGTAGATTCAAAAGATACTTCTAAAAATCCTAACTCTGACTTAGTTGTAGCCTCTGTTGTTAATGGTATAAGTGGCAAATACGAATCTAATGTACTTATGCATGATGCTGGAGCAAAAACCTTTAACGTAGATGCACTACCAAAGATTATCAAAATAATACAAGATAGCTCTTATGATTTATTGCCATTAGATTCCACAGTTAAACCTCATCATTTTAATTATCCAACATAGAGTAAGTTGCCTAGATTACTCATTACAAAAAAATATTCTAGCAAAAAAATTTTTATGCATTATTTTAATGGTTGAAAAAAGAAGGTTGTTCATTAAGCCGTAGTCCCATAGGGACATTTCCCTAAACTACGACTAAGCGGTGTGATATTGGGCAGACAGTGAGTTTCCACTGTCTGCCCTTTGCTGTTTTTAAGCGACCACTTGTTGTTCTCTTGTGGCAGGTTGATCAGTGACATCGTCAAGCAATCCGATGTAGCGGTAATGGATTTAGATTTATTGCAGTGCTGTTCTTGAGTACTTCTCGGTACTTTCACCCACAACAATTCTGTCAATGAATCTGTGGAGGATGGTTGCCGTTAGCTCATTAATTTCGGTAATCTCCTTGGCTTCCTCAATGAATGCAGTGACATTCGCAACCGAATCTTTAAGCTTTTCCAGTTTGCTTTCCTTTAGAGGAATGGTGGACTGGATTTCTTTTTGCTCCGCAAGGTAGTCATCACTTAATTTTCTGGACACCTCATTTGGAATTTTACCGAGGACATTGTCCTCATACAGCCTTTTGAACAGCTTGCTCAGTTCCTCGTCACGTCGTTTTAAAGTAGAAATTTCTTTCGTCAGCAAGTTGATTTCCTTTTGGGTTTCCTTGCTGTTTTTCTTTGCCACAATCTCTGCAAACGTCAATTCGTGTTGCCTTGCATAATGGGTTACTCGTCTTAAATCATCAAGTATAATTTTGGCAAGCTGATCCTCTTTTATAAAATGTGCTGTGCAGATCTTTTTGCCTTTTTTCTTGTAGGTGCCACACATAAAGTTATATTGAGTTTCTTTCATAGTTTTGGCACGATGCAGTACTATTTTTACTCCGCAGTCGTTACAGTAAACCATGCCGGAGAACATGTCCTGCTCGTCCATATTAGTTCGTCTGCGTTTGTGCTGGCGAATATCTTGGACGATATCCCACACCTTTTGTGCGATGATGGCTTGATGAGTATTCTCAAATCTCAATTGTTCCTCCTTTGGAACTTGAATTGTTTTCTTGTTCTTAAAGGTTTTGGTTGTCGTTTTGAGATTAATTGTATGACCTAAATAGACCTCATTTTCAAGAATATGAGAGATTGTTTTTGAGTCCCATCTATACGGATTAGTGAAATCTACCGTAGATGTATAAGTCATACCCGTTGTGTTCCAATAATAGTTCAGCATAAAAATCTTTTCTTCAGAAAGCATTTTAGCAATTTGACTGGGACCGTTTCCCTCAACGCATATCTTGAAGATGTACTTAACTACTTCAGCAGATTCGGGATCAACAACGATTTTACTCTTTGGATCATCGGGATCTTTCATATAACCGTATGGTGCTCTTGTTCCGACACTGGTCGAACCTCGGGGATTTGTGGATGTTCTTGTGGTATGGTTATGGGAGTGATTGTCGTCAAGGAAAGAGTCATGGGCGTGGTTGTTGCAAGTGTAAATTTAGTTTTCTTCTTCATTTTTCTGTTCCTCCTATGGCATAAAAGAATGCCCACAGTTTTGAGAGTCAATCTCAGTACTGTGGGCATCGTAAGTTTGTAATTCAGTTGTCATTTCAAAGCCTAATTTGACCCCTTGTATAAAACTATCTTTGCTTTTGTAGTTGCAAATCATTTCTAAGGCATCAATAATTCACAGAATCGTTTTTCTATCGTCTTTGGATATCTTTTCAATAAGGATTTTGTGGTTCCATCGACAGTAGTTTTAAGTTGTGACAGCTTCTGTGGATTATAGAAGTGTGGTATAGGTCATCTAATCTTTGTGGCATATTATCGTCATCCTTTGTAAGCACAAAGGATACCACAGAAATATGAGAATAGATACTAATAAATTAAAGCTTAATAACTTCTGTTTTCGATAGATTCCAACACCTTTTTTCGTTCCTTCCAGTCCGGCATAAGCATAGAAACAAAAGCATAAAACTGCTTTGAGTGATTTGGATGAATGAAATGGCAATACTCATGTAATATCACATATTCAATGCAATTTCGAGGCGCTTCTATCAATCGTTTATTTAATGTAACAATACCTTTTTTCGGCAAACAAGAACCCCATCTTGTTTCCATGGTTCTTATTTTTAGTGTAGGTAATTCCACTCCATATTTAGAAAAGATAGATAACATTTCAATTAATATTTCTTTAAAATATTTCATGCATTGTTTGTCAAAGTATTTTGTTACTACCTTTTCTTTGTTAGCAAAGTCATCTTTGCTTTTCACCTTTAGATAAAGATATACCCCATCGCTATAAATATCTTGGGTTGGATCTTCAAACACCTTTAATCTAAGATTTTTTCCGAGCAAATAAAAGCTTTCTCCACTCACATATTCTTTAGGGGTAGGAGCGTATAGCTTGAGTTCATGAAATTTGGCTAAACTTGTAATTATATAATCAGCTTTCTTTATAATAAATTCTTCTATTACAATTTCTGAAGTATTTTTGTTGGCCGATACCGTAACACTTCCATCAGCTCGTATCCTTAAATTAATGTTCTTAACATTTTTTCTTACCAACTCATAAGATATTTTCTGTTCGTTATAATAAACTGTTTTTTCTACACCAAGAATTTTGTTCAACTTAAAACCTCCTAAGTGCAACTGTTTTAACATTTTCAATTATTTTGTCAATAACATCAAAAGAAAATTTTAAGCCTTTGTCTTTTTCAAGTGCAAAAAAGAAATCATCAATATCTTGTGCAATACGATCATGAATTGTAGTGTTATTAGTCCAATCCACTTGATTGTGTTTCTCAATAATTTTTGTAACTTCTATTGCAATATCAACTACTATTTCGTTATTTTCAGAACGGTTTAACTTGGAATCCAAGATAGCAGAAATCACACCATAAAATGCTTGAGCATGAACATTATTCTTTATATGTTCCGGATATCGTATATCTGCTTTGTTATTCCGATAATCATCCATAATAGAACGCATTTTTGCAAGATATTCTGCTTCAGTTATAACTCTATCTTTGTACTCCTCAAGAGCCTCCTTAATGCGCTTAGAGAAGCTATCATAGTAAGCTGGATTTTCATCACGCTTTTCGCTAATGCTTTTTGTCATGCTACTTGTAATTGCATCAGCTTTTGAGCGCAGTGAGCCAAGTTCATCGAGTTCTTTTTCAAATGCATCTTTGTTGAGTATATCTACCGGATTGGTAATCTGCTTTAAACCAGCTACTGACAAATGGGTATCAAGCAAGTTTTGCATTTGGCTCTCATATTCTCTATTATCAATGGCATCATGATATCTAATCCTTACACTTCTACGAACTTTAGAATAAAATATAAAGCTATCTTTGCATTTGTTAAGTTCATCTTTTGGGAAATCTGCGTAAACACTTTCGGAGTTTAAGACTATATTAAGAGCCTTTCCAAAAGCACAGAGTAAGTTGTAAAACTCCTCTCGCTTTTTATCGTCAGCAAGAAATATTTCTACTTCTTCGATATCGCGATTGTTACCGACAGCTGAAAATAAATCTTCAAGTCGTGAATTTGTCTGTCTTAAATCGCCGATTGCGGTCATAACATCCACAACTGCACCTTTAAGGTCACTTCCCTCGAAGTTTTCAAGACCTGCTCCACTATACATATCCATGGCGGCATCAAGTTTTGTGATAAGTCCACGATAGTCCACAATTAACCCGTAGTCCTTGCCCTCGCAAAGGCGGTTTGTTCTTGCTATTGCTTGAAGTAAACCATGTTCTTTAAGCTCTTTATCAATATATAATACCGAGCAAATTGGTGCATCAAAACCAGTCAAAAGTTTGCTGCAGACAATCAGAATATCAATCTCACCATCTTGAAATTTGTTTTTCATGGCTTCTTCGTAGCGGTCGGCATAACCATATTGATTCATCATATTTTTCCAATAGGCAAGAACCTTATCGTCAGAGGTTTCGTCTATATCTTCTTCACCTTCACGCATATCAGGGGGGGAAATCACCACACCACAAGTAAGGTCACCAAATTTTTCAAAACATTCAAGGTAACGAACGGCATCTTTTTTGAAATTGGTGGCAAGCATTGCCTTAAATCCTGATTCTTTGTAGGTGTCTATGAAATGATTATTGATATCAAGTGCGATACGTTTTATTCTTGCATCGGTTGATGCAAGTCTTTTTATACTGCTCCACTTATATTTTAAATCTTGCTTTTGGGTGTCACTAAGTTTTTTTGTTGTTTGTTCAAACCATAAATCAATATTTTGCTCATCTACATTTTGCTCTACAAATTTACCCTCATAAATAAGCGGAACAATAGCACCATCATCAACGCCATCTTTAATAGTGTACTTGTGAATTAGATGACCAAACTTAGTCATTGTGTTTTTTTCTTTTTTCATTAGAGGTGTTCCAGTGAAACCAATATAACAAGCGTTGGGGAAAACCGTACGCATTTTTGTTGCAAGTTGGCCATAGTTAGAACGATGACTTTCATCAACAAGCACAAAAATATCCTTTGAGTAGTTCTTTGCATCAAGCTTTTCGGCTGTATTGAATTTATTGATGATAGATGTTACAACATCAGCTTTATTGCTACCTATAAGCTCTACAAGATGTCTGCCTGTAACAGCTCTTGCAGGGAATAGTCTTGTATGAGCAAATATTTTTGTGATTTGCCCATCAAGTTCTTTTCTGTCTGTAATAATAACAACTTTTGGGTTGTGTTTTGCAAGCTCCAGTAGAATGTATTTTGCAAGCATAACCATAGTTAAACTTTTGCCACTGCCTTGAGTATGCCAAATAACACCGCTTTGGCGATTGTCATCAGCGTCTGTCTGTGTAACGGTTTTGATTATTTCTTTAATTGCAAAGTATTGTTGATAACGACATATCTTTTTCACATTGGCATCGTACAAAATAAAGTATTTTATCAAGTCAAAGGCACGCTCTTTGGAAAACAGAGAAATAATATTTTTATCTTGCTCGGTAGGGATGCGGTCAGCAATGTGAGTCAAAATAGCACTATCCAAAAACAAGCTATCTTCCTCTTTCCAAACGCACCAGAACTTTTTGGGTGTACCTGT
Organism: Filifactoraceae bacterium; assembly: GCA_051655155.1. Taxonomy (GTDB): domain Bacteria; phylum Bacillota; class Clostridia; order Peptostreptococcales; family Filifactoraceae; genus JBOFZL01. The sequence continues at coordinate 30,578 of JBOFZL010000029.1, read as the reverse complement.
GGTGGCATATTTTACAACGTTTTTATTGGTTGACATGAGTATTTGAGCAAATTTAAAAAGCTGTGGTATATAATCCGCAGTTTGATTTCGCACCATTTGTTCAATACCTTGATCTACTAGAACAAAGGGCGTTTTACACTCAATAACACCAAATGGAATACCGTTTATAAACAGCACAATATCAGGACGAGCATTATGAGCTTTGTCCTGACTTTCTACTCTATATTCTTCTGTTACATGGAATAAGTTGTTTTCGGGGTTTTCCCAGTCAATATATTTAAGGTTAAAACTTAAACTTTTGCCATCTCCAACAGTTTGAGGATAGCTTTTGCCAAGTAGTAGCGCATCAAAAATACGTTCACTGCATTTAACAAGTCCCTCTGTCAGTGGTTCGTCTAAATCTTCTATGGCTCGTTCAATATTGGCAGAAGAAAACTCGTTTTCCACTCCACCATAAGTATATCTGTTGATTCTACGCAGCTGCCCACGCAAAACATCTTTTAAAAGAACATCATACTCACTGCCACGCTGAAGCAAACAGTCCACCGGGGATATGTAGGTATACCCCAAAGACTGAAAAAGCTCAATGGCGGGAATTTTGCTGATATTCTGTTCAAGATAAAGGTCTTTTTGCATCCTTGCTCCTCCTTTGTTTATATAAGCAGAGTTAGCGAGGCTATAAAACCTCGCTTTTTCTGCGCTAATTATTTTTCTTTTCTAACGCCTTTAAATGGTGTTCCATCTTGCTTGACATCCATAAAACGACCTGTGTTAGCATCTCGATTAACCCATTGTTCAGTTTTAGGGGTATATGTTTGAGAGCGTCCCTCTACTGCACCATGCCTATGTCCGTCACCAGTTGAGAGATTTTCAGCCATTGAGTTAACCTCATTATTTATCAGTCTTTTTAAATGCTGGTGGCTTATAATTAGGATTTGGGTTTGGTTGTGGTGGTGCTTTTAAACCTTTAATAATTTTTTGTGGCTGTGGATTGCATGATTAGACACAGGTTTCCAGTTTTTCTCTTGATTGCTCATTTTCTAATTCCTCCGTATAATCTGCTATTTCTATTGAAAATTCAGATGATTTTCTTGATAAATATATTTTTTCATTTTATATAACTCTTCATGGTTTTCATTCCACACAGTCACATCATATAAAAGTAGTTCTTTTTCTTCTTTTCTATCTGAGGCTTGTTCTACTCTTCCGTAATAGGTGTAATTTGTTATGTAATCCCTTAAAACTATCCAGTTATCGTTAAGAAATAAATTATTCCAAACATCATAATTGTCGCTGCAGTAAGTGATTTTACATAGATTTGCCAACTTAAAAACAAGATTATTACTTATGATATATACCTAAACGAATGCCATAAGTATTAATACTAAAATTGCTGTAACCAATGTCGATTGTGCAATTTTACCGTCACTTAAAATTGATGTAAACTGTGTTATTTCAAAATTAAATAATTTGAATTTATTAAGTATTGATAAAATTAAATTATCCACTGTAAAAGTAGTCGTTGATGCAATAAAAATGCTTAACTAAAACTTAATTTGTTCAGATTTAGAATTATTTAGCAAGTAATCTGAAAGAAAAATAAAGTATATAAATTGTGCTAAAAAATTAAATAGTTCCATTTATACCCTCACAATTCCTGTTAATAATAGTTGCATAAGTGCTTTTTTCTTTTGTTTTTCTTCCGCTAAGTCTTTTTGTAGTAGTTCAATTTCACGGTCAGCGGTGGATAGAATTTCTGCTATTGCAGTTTGTTCGTGGATGGGTGGGAGGTCTATTCTAAATTGTAAAAACTCTTTTTCAGATAACTCTTTTTGTCCTGTACCATTTGCAAGATGTTTTCTTTTTTCAATAAAATCTATTTGCGATAAAATTTCATATATAAAATTTGTATTCGCTCCTTTTACATCAAAACTCATTATCGCATTTGAACAAATGCAACCATCAAAAGCAACTGGCAAAATAGCAATACTACCATTAAAGTAATTTTGCTTTCCGATAATTATTTCTCCTGCTTTTCTTACATAAAATGGTCTGGTATCAGCCATCTCTCTATTAATATTTGAATATTCTATGCCTTTCAAATTTAATTTAATAGTAATTTTTTTATATTTGTTAGTATCTGATACAGCTGTTTTAGATGATGGCTTTAAATGTTTTGATATTTCAACCCTATCCCACTCACCACCAAACCCTTTCAACCTCTTTTTGCCTGTAAGCAAATTTTGCATTAGCCATTTTTTCTGCTGCCATTTTTCTGCAATCAGCTTTTCTTTTAACTCAATCACTTTGTCTTGGGTCGTCAGAATGTCAGCTATTTTTTTGCGTTCTTCTATTGGTGGCAGTTCAATGTCAAAATTAATAAATTGCGAAAAATGAACTCTTTGTTTCTCAATAAGAGACCCTGTTGAAACTTTATTATAATAAGTCAACATCGAACTACAAGTTAAAAAATTATCCATAAATTCCAAATCTTCAACTTTTTTAGTTGTAAAAATATCATAATATCCCGACACAGCAACTGATGTATCACCCTTGTGGCGTGCAACAGCTCCAAGTCTTATGTTCATAGGATTAAACGCATAGTCATTTGGATTTGCAATTTTATAGGCATTTTCTTTTTTTACTAAATGGCTTCTCTCGTAACGCTCCGTCTTTGCAGTTATTCCATCTTCTATCGTTAAACTGTATAAAGGATATTCGCCTAAGTTGTTAGTATAATCACTTATGCTTGTGAACAGGGTTGAAAAATTCACTTGATGCCATTCATTCGGTATAATGCCAAGCTTTCCTTTTCTATACCCCTGTGGAACTTCGCCACGCTTTATCTGCTCTATGCGAGTTTTAATTTCTTGCTTCATCGGGCTTCACCCCTTTCTTTCGTATTAAATAAATAGCTACAATAATTGTTGCAACAAATACGGGTATGGCAATCCACACCCATAAAGGAATAGTTGCAATAAAGGCTACAAGCCATCTGGAAAATTTTATTGTGTAGGCGATTACTGTATAAATAAACAAGGGATTGTCCAATTTATAATTGAACCAGCACCTCGACTGCTCATAATTCCAATATGATATAGGCCACCTACAAACTTCCATGCAAATTGAAAAGCTATCTCTCCTACTATCAGCAGAATAAGATAATTGTAGATAACGTTATCGTGTACGGCAACTTCGCCTGTTAGTATCTCAAATATTGGTTTAAGAATGTTTATCAATAACATTTCTCCTTTTATAATCGGGATGAATCAATATTATATCCCTGTCTGCTTAACTCTCGAATTAAACTTATAGATACTTCGTCTACTTTGCTCTGAAATGGAATATAGATTAAACCTTGAATATCTGATGGCTTCTCAAAATCCGCATTTTCTTTTAATAATATAGCCACTTTTTCTCTGCCGAGCTTAGCTAAAAACATGCCTAATTCAAGTACAACATTTTGACGCACTCTTGATTTGAAATCGGGTTCGGATTTTGCTTTTCCTTCGTCGTCCGGTGTAGCCAAAACTATAGCATAACCCACATCAGCACTATATTCTTCTAACTTTTCAATAATAGTTTGCCCACCCGAAGCTTGCTGGTCAAGAATTATTGGAGATAAATCCCATCTTCTTAATAGAGCTTCCAATTGCGTTCTTGCTATTTCATCGTGCCCATACACTACAAAAATTTTTTTATTTTCTGCAGTATGTTTCTCATCAAGTATTGCTTCTACAATATCTTGACATCTTCCTTGAACAACATATTTTCCAGAGTTATAACAATTTATAATTGCTCCGTTATTTAAACTTATAGATTTCCCATGCTGAATATCTTTAATCTCTACAATAGAAAAATGTTTATAAGCTTCCAGTTTTGAACAAATTATTTCAAAATTCATAGTAGTTTCTCCTTATTTATAATTATTAGTGAGTCGTTGTGCTGTTACGCAAACAATTCAATTAAAGCAGTAACTAACGGTATAACAGTCGCTCCACCTGCACAAAGTGTTTTCAAAGCAATTAATAAACCTTTTTTAGGCTTTTGATTTACTTTTACTTCATCTTCAATTTGAGTCATAATATCCTTGACATCTGCCTTGTTGAGAATAGTATCATTCTCTAACAATTCCTTTATAGCCGATATAATTTCCACCGCATCTGCCTTTGTGACTTCAGATATACTAACATTTGTTGTTACATTTCCATCTACTGTACTACCAATAACAACAGTTGAGTTATTCGCTGTAAAAGAAGGTATTTCCATTGACTTAGACTTCTGCTCCTCACGATTTGCATTTTCATAGCATTTACGTAAATATTCACCTATATGGTCTATTAATGGGTCAATGATATGTTCAATGAACTTGTGCATTTCATCGTTGATTGTTGATTTTGTGCTTGTATACCATTGTGTCCCATATAATTGAGTAAAATTGCCATTGAAGTTTTCTACAGAGTATTTTAACATTTGAAAAGACAGCGATATTTCTTCATTGAAGTCCGAACTAACTTCAAAGGGGTCAAGCAATTCCCTTGATTTTAGGATATTAGGAATATCATAATGGCAAGTGTTATGTTCATTAATGAAACTTGAAATTAGATCTGTTGAATCAATCAGCAACATAAATCTTTTTAAATTTGAATCACACTGAGAGTAATCGGTTCTGCTCAATCTACGAGCTACATTTCTGAACTCAGTCGAAATATTTTGCACTTCTTCACTTGTGTATTTTTTCATTTTACAATCCTCCCACAATATGGACAATAAAACCCAGCAACCATATCAACTGGTGAAAGAGCCATTTTCTTTTCGCAACAATGCACTACCAATTCTTGCATATCATAGTCTTTATTCTTAAAAACTAAATCCGTATCAACTCTATTTGTTGGCGATGTTTTAACTTTAAGGTGTTTTGAGTTTAAGCCTTTAAAAGCATTTTTTATCATTTCTTCCGCTTCCATTATAGCCATTTTTTTAGCTTCCTCAATAACCTCTTCTGGATAATAAGTGTTGAGTTCATTAGAAATTCCACAAATAGGACAGCAAATTTCACCTTGAAGTTCATCATTTAAAAATACACAATCAACTTTGAACCGTGATTTACATCTATCGCACTGTAAAGTAACAAACCCATTCTCATCTGATTGTAAAGTTATTTTTCCTATAGTAGACATAGCTTGTCTCCTCTCTATATCCCCAACTCTTTCAAATATTCACTCATCTTTGCTTGTACTTCTTTAAGCTCGGCTTCAATATTTGAAATATTGGTATTAACTTCATCAATATCTATAAGTGCTTCTTCCTCAAATGTATCAACATAACGAGAAATATTTAAGTTATAGTCATTTTCTCTAATTTCCTCTGCTGTTGCAACATAGCTATACTTATCACTACTTTGGTAGCTTTCATAAGTCGAAACGATTTTTTCAATATCGGATCTTTCTCTAAGAATGTTTTGATTTTTACCTTTTTCATAATTGCCTTCACCAGAGGCATCAATGAACAGCACTTCTCTGCATTTGCGGTTTTTTTTGAAAATTAAAACGCAAGCTGGAATACCTGTACCATAAAAAAGATTTTCTGGCAAACCGATGACAGCATCAAGTAAATTCATTTCAACAAGCTGTTTTCTTATTTTTCCTTCACTAGCGCCACGGAATAATACTCCGTGCGGAAGCACTACGCTCATTCTTCCATTTTCTGCATCAAGGCTGTGGAGCATATGCAAAACAAATGCATAATCGCCTTTAGAGGATGGCGGAACTCCCCAGTTAAAACGCTTGTGTGGGTCAAAGTCTGCTGACATTTTTTCTTTCTGCTTGCCTTTTTCATCTACCACCGCATTGGCTAAGAAACCACTATCCCATTTATCTAAGCTAAACGGAGGGTTCGCCACAATAACTTGGAAAGTCATTAGCTTATCATTTTCAAGATGCTGTGGATTGGAAAGGGTATCACCTTGTTTTATACTTGCATCGTCAATCCCATGCAAAAACATATTCATAGTACAAAGAGCCCAAGTTTGTGCATTCAATTCTTGCCCATATATTGCAACTTTTTTGCTAGGAACTTGCTTAAATGCCTTTAGTAGCAAACCGCCACTACCACAAGTAGGATCGTAAATTCTATCATTTTCCACCGGCTTAACAAGCCTCGCAACCAGTTCTGAAACGGTGCTTGGTGTAAAAAATTCTCCGCCTTTTTTACCAGCATCAGAAGCGAAGTTTGCAATCATGTATTCATATGCATCCCCAATAATATCGTTAGAATCAAGTTTTGAAGGGCGTAAATCAAGCTCAGAAAAATCATTAAGCAAGTTCTTTAGTACAGAATTTTTTTCTTTTGGTGTACCGAAATCCACCTGTGAATTGAAGTCAATTGCTCTAAAAACATTGCGGAGTTTACCACTGTTGTGTTCTTCAATATGATTTAATGCTACGTTGATTTTCTGCCCTATTTCGGCATCATTTCTATTTACATAAAGATACTCAAAGGTGGAAACCTCATCAAGAGCAAATCGCTCACGGCTCATTGCTCGGTCAATACGCTGCTTGTCACCATTATATTGAGTTTCATACTGTTCTCTTTTTTCTTTATTTACATCGCTTAAATACTTAACAAAAAGCATTGATAATATATAATCTTTGTAACGAGAGCTGTCTATCTTACCTCTAAAGCTATCACAAGCTTTCCATAAAGTGTTTTGAATATCGGTTTTAGTAGTCATTTTATCTATTTCCTTTCATTTTCCCATAATATTCTTCAAGTATATACTTTGATTTTAGTTCTTTTTGCTCTTTTAAAGCTGTCAGTAACTGTTGCTCTTTTTTTAACAATAGATTTAGCTCGGATATTATTTCTTGCTCGTTTAATGGCAGAAGCAAAACTTCTAAATCACTAAAAAACTGCGGTCGTATTGAACCTAAAATATTACTAAAATTATTTTTTTGTATGGTTTTCAGCGTTTCATCATTGTTTAATAACCAGTACAAGTATTCAGGTTTTAACTTGTTTTTGTTCGAGCGAATAATTGTAAAATATGAAGATATAACAATACCTTTCGTAGATTCATCAATTAAAACGGCCGTGTATGGGGTACTTGTTCTAACTATGACATCATCAATTTGTGATATATAGTTCTCATTTAACATCTCCGTGGCAAAATAATCATCCAAGAGATCCTTCTCAATATACCCTTTTGGGTTTATAGATTTCAGAGTTAGTAATTTATAATTATTTTCAGTAGGAGATGTTGACTGCTTTCTGGCAAGCACAAGCCCTGAGCGAATATCTGCCCAATATAATAATTTAATTTTTTTCATTTTATCACCTTATTAGTTGTAATGTGTAAAAAATAACAATCATTTTCAAAAAAATATTTTCCCTTGCTCCTATATTAACAGATGGCATTGTGTCTGTCAATGCTTTTTATAAAATAATTTGTAATGTCGCAAAAATAACAATACCTAATGGAAATAAACACATGTATAACCCTGTGCTTATTCCTTATTCAGTTTGCGTTTGTTATTTTGTCCCTATTGGACTGTTCCATATAAACAACCTTCTTTTTTCATCAAAATATCGTTACACCTCTTTATTTAAACGAGTTGTATACTGTTCCATTTTTTAGTTGCACACCTTTTGCTTCAGCTAACTCTGAAACTGTAACTAATGTATATCCTCTTTTAATCAATTCTGGAACTAATATTTTTGTCGCTTCTGCTGTACTCATATGAATGTTATGCATCAGTACTATATCTCCGTCCTTAACATTATTCAATACAGAATTTACTGTTTTATCTGCAGAACGAGTTTTCCAGTCTAAGGTATCTATATTCCATTGAATTATTGGCAACCCTGCATTACTCTTAACATTTTGATTGAAAGCCCCATAAGGTACCCTTAAAAGTGTAGGAGTAACTCCTGTAACATCTTTTATTGCCTTTTGAGTTTCCTGAATTTCTTTGTTTATTCCTGAAACCCCAAGCTTTGTTAAATCTTTATGGCTATATGAGTGATTTGCTACCTCATGACCTTCACTTACCGTTCTAATCGCTTGTTCCTTATTATTATAAACATTAGTACCTAACACAAAAAATGTAGCCTTAACTTTATTTTCTTTAAGTACATCCAGTATGATACTTGTGGATTTACCATTTGGACCATCATCATAGGTTAATGCCACTAATTTCTTGCCAGATAAATCTGTTTTTTCCTTTTTCTTGACAACATTTTTATCTACAGATTCTTCAACCACAGTACCTTTGTCTTTTTGATCATCAAAAGTAGGATTCTCTGCCCATTCAGGTACCTTATCAACAAAATTTAGTAATTCAAATGTAGGTATATTTTCTATTGATACATTTTTTTCTATAATGTTAAAGGTTATAGCTTTTCTCAAACTATAGACTATCGGTATTATATCCACCATAGTTCTACCATTCACAGATACTGTAGGTTCAGATAAGATCAAATATTTATCTTCAACCTTGATATATTGCTTACCTAAAGGAATAATAATACTGTTACTATCCTTTTTTACAGTTATTGCCTTAGTCTCTTCGCTATAACTTATATCAGCGCCTAAAGCCTTCATAGTAGATACTAACGGAACAACAGGATTTCCACTACTTGAAATATAAGGCACTTCAGAATTTTCATAGTTTACAGCTTTTCCATCTACGCTTACACTTAGACTTGTCTGGGCACTTATTTCTATTCCACCCCAACACATAATTATCATTATAAACAATATTAATCTTATAAAATTTTTCATATCTTTATTTTATATACTCCTTAATAGCTCCCATATTATAAACCTCACTAAAAATACCTTCCAGCTAATTTAGTAAACTGCTGCAGTGAATTTCTTACTTTTTCATGAGATACACAGTAACTGATTCTAAAATAACCTGAACAATTAAATGCAGATCCAGGAACTAATAATATATTAAACTCCTTTGCTACATTACAAAATTCCAACTCGTTTTCAATCGGCGACTTAACAAATAGATAAAATGCCCCTTGTGGTTTTATACAATCAAATCCCAATGATGTTAAATGATTATATAACATATCTCTATTCTCTTTATAAAACTCTGTATTTACTTCTTGATCTAAAGTTTTTGCTATAACCCTTTGAAATAATGAAGGTGCATTTACAAACCCTAAGATCCTTGTGGCAACATTAAGCCCTGAAGCAATAAGCTCCTTATCTACAATATTCGGACTTGTTAATACATATCCAATCCTTTCGCCAGGTAGGGATAACGACTTACTGTAGCTGTAAGCAACAATAGAATTATCATAACTCTTTAAAATTAGAGGAACCTTACATCCGTCATATATAAGCTCTCTATAAGGTTCATCTGAAACTAGATATATCTCGCTCCTAAACTCCTCTTGTTTAGCCCTTAATATATTGCAAAGCTCATCTATACATTCTTGACTATATATTACCCCAGTAGGATTATTAGGATTATTAATGATAACTATCTTCGTCCTTTCAGTAATTCTCTCTTTTAACTGTTCCAAATTTGGATAAAAAGTTTCTCTATTCGGTTCTACCACCACAATATTCGCATCATAATTAGATGCATATGCCTTATATTCACTAAAAAATGGTGCAAATACTAAAACCTCATCTCCTGGATTAAGTAAAGTTTTCATTATAATATTAAGTGCACCAGCAGCACCTACCGTCATGGTTACATCCTTAGCTTCTAAAACCACTTCATTTTTTTTACTTTGATCTTTTGCAATAGCCTCTCTTACAAACTCATATCCAGAATTATTCATATAACCATGCACATCATTAGGTCTTTCGCTATTAAGTATTTCTATTACCGCTTCTTTCACAACATTTGGAGGCTCTAAATTAGGATTACCTATACTAAAATCAAATACATTCTCTTCTCCATGAATAACTGCAAGTTTTTTACCCTCTTCAAACATTGCTCTAATCACAGAACTTCCACTTACCATAGCTTTCATCTTTTCTGAAATCATAACTAATTCCTCCTCTTATTTATCAATTAATTCAATTCTATCACAAAAAAATTTTTTTTACATTGTTGTTTTTCAAAGTTTATCATATAATTTTGTAGGAAGGAGTTATTTATGAAAAACAAAAGATTAATTTTATTTGATTTAGATGGAACTTTACTCGATACTTCTCAAGGCATATTTGCTTGTTTTAATTATGTATGTAAAAAGTTAAATCGTCCATATCCCTCTGAAGTACAATTAAGGAGATTTATCGGTCCACCTATAAAACATAGTTTTATACACAACATCGGACTAACTCACGAAGAAGCAATGAAAGGTTCTCTTCTATTTCAAGAAGAGTATAACAGAGTCGGTATTGAGCTTTCGTCAATATATGATGGTATAAAAAACCTATTACTAGATTTAAAAACTGATGGATATCTTCTTGGAGTAGCCACATTAAAACCACAAAAATCCTCAGAAAAAATTTTAGCACATCATAATATCTCGAAATACTTTGATGTGATTATTGGAGCTGATCTTGAGGGTAAATACACTAAATCACAGATAATGACTATGGCTATGAAAGAATTAAACATATCTGCCTCCAGCACCGTAATGGTAGGAGATACCTGCTCTGATGCAATTGGTGCAGCTGATTTAAATGTTGATTTTATACCTGTAAGCTATGGGTTTGGCTTAAAAGATAACGAAGTTTTTAAGTATCCATATATAAAAATGGCAGATAAAGCACTGGATATTAAGGGTATAATTCAAAGTATAAGTTTATAGACATGAAAAATCATAAATAAGTATAAGCTAAAAAGCTTTCTGTGATAAGATAACAATATCGCAGAAAGCTTTTTTATAAATTTTTCCTTCCACTTACAAAAAGTTCGTCCTATTATTATTCATAGAGTTTAATATAATTTAACCTTAGCATCGATGATATAAACCCTAATATTGTAATACCTATACAAACCATCTGCAATATGAAATTATTATATTTCAAATCATAACAAATTAAATATACTGTAAAAATTGGCAAAATATAAAATAAAACTGCCACAATCCTACCTAGCTTATCAAACAGAAAAAAATCTCTGTCCTCACTATACTTTTTCTTCTTAAAGGATGTAGCCAAAAACTCTACAAACTTCGCCACTATGATTATAAGCATCCAAGAAGGAAAAGCTTTTACATATATCAAGGTTAATAAAGATACTGCAATGAAGAAAAAATCTGTAAGTATATCAAGTTTTGCCCCTAATATAGTTTCCAGTTTATATTTTCGTGCTATCCTTCCATCAAAATAATCTGTAAGTCCTATCAAGAAAAATAGTGCTAAACACCTTAAAAAAGGACATTTATAACTCATCAATATAATCGAAAATACTATTGTCAACGGTATCCTTGATAAGGTAAATATGTTTAATAAAAAAATTTTTCTAGATACCCTCAAACTCCAACCTCCTGAATTTTTCTTATTTTAAAGAGTCCTCTTTTGTTTTGTTTGTGGAACTTTTTTCTAAACTTGCTTTTAATTTCTTAAATTCATCTTTTGTGAGCTTTCTATATTCTCCTTCAGGAAGTTTTCCTAAAAGTATATTCATTATCCTTACTCTTTTAAGTTCTGTAACCCTAAACCCTAAGGCTTCGCACATTCTTCTTATCTGTCTATTCATCCCTTGGGTTATTATTATTTTAAAAGTTTTATCGCTTATTTTACCTGTTTTGCAAGGAAGCGTCATAACCTCCTCGTCTAATACAGGATTATATATTTTGACTCCTTTTTCCATAGTTCTAAGAGCTCTGTAATTTAAAGGCTTATCTACTGTCACTACATACTCTTTTTCATGATCATTCTCTGCTCTTAGTATCTTATTTACTATATCTCCATCATTAGTCATGAGTATCAAACCTTTGGAATCTTTATCCAATCTTCCTATCGGGAATACTCTTCTATCATAATTCATAAATTTAACTATATTGTGTTTTACTCTTTTGTCTGTTGTGCACTCAATACCTTCTGGTTTATTAAGAGCAAGATATACCTTTTCCACCTTATCCTCGGCACTTATAACCTTGCCATTAACCTCTACCTTGTCTCCATCTTTCACTATATAACCTAACTCTACAACCTTACCATTAACCTTAACTCTACCACTAGATATCATTCTATCGGCTGCTCTTCTGGAACAAAATCCTGTACTACTAACATAAGTATTTAATCTCATTTTTTCTCCTTAACTCCTATATAAATAACCATAAACTAATCGCCATAACTGCCATACCTGCCACAAGCCCATATATAGACAAATGATGCTCCCCATATTCTCTTGCAGATGGCAGCAGTTCATCTAGCGAAATAAACACCATTATACCTGCTACCCCCGCAAAAAGTATTCCATATACTACCTCATTCATTATTGGTAGTAGTATTAAATATCCTAACAAAGCGCCTATAGGCTCTGATAACCCAGATGCAAAAGAATATAAAAATGCCTTTTTCTTATCCCCCGTGGCATAATATATAGGAACAGAAACTGCTATACCCTCTGGAATATTATGAATTGCAATCGCAACAACTATCGGAATCGCTAATGTTGGTTCTTGTAATGCTGACACAAAGGTAGCCAAACCTTCAGGGAAATTATGTATCCCTATAGCTAGCGCTGTAAATACCCCTGTTCTCATTAAACTATTCTTATTAACTCCTGACATAGATCCCTCTTCTACCTTTTTTACCTCGTGAGGATTATTTTCGCTAGGTATCATTTTATCTATAAGGCCTATAAGCAACATACCCCCGAAAAAAGCCAACATAACAACCAAGGCTCCATTTTTTTCTCCTAATGGTTCTACAAGAGCAATTTTTGCCTTCCCTAAAATCTCTACCATAGATACATATATCATAACACCTGCTGAAAAACCTAAGCTTATAGACAAAAATCTTGTATTCGTCTTTTTAGCAAAGAAAGCTATCAAACTTCCTATCCCTGTAGACAAACCTGCTATCGCTGTAAGTCCAAATGCAAATAATAAATTTTCCATACCTTTCTCCTTTCATTACTATTATTACATATTAGCTTGAATTTGTGAACAGTTGACTTCTTCAAATAGTATAATTCTCTTAATTATTATCTGCCTAAATAATCAGTTATATTACAAAACGCTGAGAGCAAATTGCTATCAGCGTTTTGTTTAAAACAATTTTCATAAGCATTTCTTTAATTTTTCATACATCGTCTCAACATTATTTTTTTATAAAAACATAATTCTTCTTATCTGAAAGTTCTCTTGAAAATACATATCCATCTACGTCAAATATTTTTAAGTCTTCCACATTATCAATTTTATTTTTTATTATATATCTTGCCATCTTTCCTCTTGCTATTTTTGCATCAGTTGGTTTATTTTGATATCTTCCGGACTTCCCTGATAGAAAACTACACATAATAAATGAATCCTCTTCTTTTATATAAGGTTGTAATTGTTTTGCATATTCGTTAGACGCAAGACAAACCACTGTCTCTCCTTCTTCAAATATCTTGTTATACAGTCTATCTTGCCAATAATTATAAAGCTTAGTTCCACCTACTGTCCAATCAGTTTTCATCTCCAACCTATACTTTTGAACCCCATCAAATGGAAGTAATACGCCATAAAGTGCACTTAATATTCTAAAATGCTTCTGAGCAAAGTCAAAATCCTCTCTAGTAAAATCCTCTACACCTATTCTCTTATATACCAATCCCGTAAAACTAGTTAATGCAGGATACCCCTTATTCTCGTAAGAAAACTCTTGATAAGCATCATATACCTCTTTACCTAAAGTTCCACTAAGCTGCATGGCACTACATAATTCTTCCTCTGTAAGTACCTTTACTCTCGCTACTAAATCCTTTGTCATGTCAAAAAAATAAGGCGTAGATGGCACAACTCCATCTATATCCTTTAAGTTCATTGTCTTTGACGGTGAAAGCAGAATTTTCATATTCTTCCTCCTCTAAATTTTATACCTAACTATAATACCACTAAGTATAAAAAAAACAAAGAAGAAAAGTATAAATTTGAGTTTTATATTAAAGTATGCTAAAATGCTAATAATTAATAATGGAGGTTAAAATGAATAAAACTCTTAAACTCATTACAAGTAGAGCCTTCATATTTATAGTAGCTGTTATCATTCAGATAACCATAATAATATGGAGCATTCTTTTAATAGATCAATATTCTCGTTATGCGAGTATAGTATTTCAGATTATAAGCTTAGGTGCTGTACTATATGTAGTAAACGCCAATCAAAATCCCTCATATAAACTGGCATGGGTTATCTTAATCTTGCTATTCCCTATACTCGGTGGTGTATTTTATCTACTCTTCGGAAATAACAAAGCAGCCAAATACTTTGAAAAAGCGATAGAATCAGGTTTTTTTGATAATAATTCCGAAGCCCGTATTGACTATGAAGCACAAGAACTTATTGGCAATCTCTCACCTTCCGCCAAAAGACAATCCGATTACCTCTCTCGTGTAACCAGATATTACCCAAGACAAAACACAGAGGTAACTTATTTTAGCGTAGGCGAAGAAAAAATGGAAGCACTTTTAGAACAACTAAAAACCGCTAAAAATTTTATATTTTTAGAATACTTTATAATATCTGAAGGGTACTTTTGGAGTAACGTCTTAGAAATCTTACAAAAAAAAGCTAGTGAGGGCTTAGATGTTAGAATCATATATGACGATGCAGGGTGTATCAACACATTACCAAAAAACTATCATAAAAAACTTAAGGATATGGGTATTAAAGTAGTTGTCTTTAATCCTTTAAAGCTAAAATTAAATGTCCAATTTAATAATAGAGATCACCGAAAAATAGCCATAATTGATGGATCTATAGGCTTCACTGGTGGCATAAACCTTGCAGATGAATATATAAACCACATTGAACGATTTGGACATTGGAAAGATACAGCTATTATGCTCAAAGGTGAAGGTGTAATTAACCTAACCGAAATGTTTCTTCAGATATGGTGTTTCCACACCGGAGAACCTATGGACTTATACAAATTTGTGCCTAACGAATCTGACCTAGCAAAGTTTCACGGTAAAGGTTTTGTACAAAGCTTCTGCGACTCTCCATTGGATAATGAACCTGTAGGAGAAACAGTCTACCTAAACATAATAAATGACTCTCGTAAATATGTATATATTAACACCCCTTACCTTATAATCGATAACGAACTTCAAACAGCACTTATTAATGCTGCCAAAAGTGGTGTAGAGGTGATATTAACCCTACCATATATACCTGACAAATGGTACGCCCACATAATAGCTAAAACCTATTATCACCCTCTACTTCGTTCAGGAGTAAAAATATTCGAGTATACACCTGGATTTAATCACGCAAAAAGCTTTGTCTGCGACGATGAAATCGCAGTTGTTGGCACTATAAACCTAGACTATAGAAGTCTATATCTTAACTTTGAATGCGCCACATGGATGTATAAAACCAACGCAATACATGATATAAAAGAAGATTATCTTAAAACGCTACGAATTTCTAAAGAAATTACCTTTAAAAATATGGAATCACTTTCAGGTATGCAAAAACTAATTCAAAGTATAATAAAAGTATTTTCTCCAATAATGTAGCTACCATCTTAATTTAATATATATAATACACGAAAGATGATTTCTATATTCAACAAAATCATCTTTTTTATTTGGAAACAAAAACACTAACCATTACCTTAACACCTTAGTTCTTTTTATATTAATATCTACTTAATTTATCCTATATTATATATGATAATTTCATAACTAAAGTTGCATATTTATAGAAAAAAGAGTATAATCTAGAGCGTATATCTATAGTATATAACTCTAAGGAGCATTAAGATGACTAACTCAGTGAAAATTTTAAGAGGTGAAAATGGATTTGGTGGTCCACTTATACTTACAGTTACAGAAAAAAGAACTAAAATAGTCTTAGTTACAGGAGAAAAAACTAATCCTGTAGCTGAAAAAATTTCTGATTTAACTGGCGCAACTATTATAGACGGATTTTCTTCTGGTATCCCCTGCGAAGAGATGCTTGTGGCTATAGTAGACTGTAGTGGAACTGCAAGATGTGGTATTTATCCTAAAAAAGGTATTAAAATAATAAATCTATCGATAGCCGATGACTATGGACCTCTTGCGGATTATATAGTTCCTGAATATTATGTTTCTGATATTAGTACAGAATGTGTTTATCCCACAGATGAAGTAGAATCAGAAGAACGAGCTGGAGTTCATCCTGAAGGATGCAAAAGTGATCCATCAAGTATGTATGCTTTCAAGCCAGTATTGCAAGAACACCTTATAATAAAAAAAATACCACCTGAAAAAAAAGAATTAAAATCTATATTCAAAGGTTTATTCAACAAATAAGAAAGGAGAAAAAATGGAGTACATAATTACAAATGCAGGGATATCTGCACTGGAAATGTTTAAAGAACATAACATGATTGTACTATTTGATGATTCTGCCCCTGAAGAACTAGCAGAAATATCTGTAACCCACAAAGGCCCTCCTATCAATAAATCTATCTGTATAGGAGATATATTACAAATAGCCGGAGAAGATTATATTGTAACGGCTGTAGGCGAAGATGCCAACAGAACTCTAAAAACCATAGGTCATGCAACCTTAAAGTTCAGTGGAAAAGATAAAGTAGCTCTTCCCGGTCAAATTGAACTAAAAGGAAAAGTTCCTCCTCGCTTCATTATAGGTGAAACTATAAAAATAATTTATAATCATTAGCAAATACTTGTTTTAATTTAAGACAAGTTGAATCGGGTGTTTCGACTTTTTGAAACACCCGAATTAATTTAAATTTTTAAACCTTTCTACATCACACGCAAAATCATTTTTTTAATTAATAATAACGCTATTATTGGAGGATTTAAATATGAAATACTTTTTTCAAGGGCTTACAATGGGTTTAGCCTATGTTGCTCCTATAGGACTACAAAATTTATTCGTTATAAATTCAGCACTTACCCACAAAAGAGGTCGTGCCTTAATCACAGCTTTTATCGTTATCTTTTTTGATATAACATTAGCTTTAGCTTGTTTCTTTGGAGTTGGTGCACTTATTCAAAATCAATTATGGTTAAAAAAAATCATACTACTAGTCGGTAGTCTCATAGTGATATATATAGGAATAGGACTTCTACGTTCTACCCCCTCAGAAATTAATGGTCAAAAAAATAAATTATCTATATATAAAACAATAACCTCCGCCTGTGTAGTAACTTGGTTTAATCCTCAAGCTATAATAGATGGTACTTTAATGCTTGGAGCTTTCTATGTAAGCCTACCTGCCTCTTCTTCCAGTAGCTTTATATCAGGAGTTATCCTAGCATCATTTCTTTGGTTCACAAACCTTACCTTTATAATTTCATTATTTAGTAATAAGTTTAACATTAAGGTTCTTAAAAAAATAAACATTGTATGTGGCTTAATAATAATTTTTTATGGAGTAAAATTGCTTTTAAATTTTATATCCTTAATATAACCTCAATACATAATAAATTAAATTCTAAATTCATCTCCAAAATTCTAATCACATTTTAATTAATTCTACTATAATAAAAGAGAGATTGTAGAAAATGGTTTTCTACAATCTCTCTTTTATTATTAATTTTGATTCTAACTTATTCTAACTTTCTCTTTAACTATACTCGTCCAATTTTCTCTATTGAGAAATTATCATGACTAAAATTTGTATAACCTGCATATACCGTGTCTATATATTCTCCATCATCAATAAAAAAAGTTCTGTTTTTACTACTATAATTAGCATTAGCAATAGGAAAAGTATCTGTCGCCTTAGCTTTCATCTTATCTAACTCTCTCCCTACTGCAACTCCTGATAAATTGTAAGTTCTACCCTTATAACTTATCTCTGTTAGTCCTGACTTGGCTGCATCTTGAGTAATTAAGAAAAATTCCACATCCCCATCAGAAAATGTATTCACAGCCTCTTTGTATTCTCCATCCTTTTCTTGTCTAGCTATGAAACTATTGCCCTCTATTTTAGGTGGCTCAACAACTTTAGTTATATGGTCTGCAAAAATATCCTTTCCTGACATAAAAAGTCCTAAAACCATTGAAAATACAAGAAATAAACTTGTTGCTATTTTATCAATTTTTTGCTTACTATTCATAATTAATATAACCTCCTCTGATCAATAAGTATATCATAACTAATTTTAATGTACAATAACAATATAACCGTCAAATGGTGGTAGGTAAGATATGATGAAATTAAGTGAACCTATGCATCTACTAAAGCTCTTGGTTTAGAAGTACTCTTATTTACTTCAATTATCAGTTCCTTTTTATCAACATTAGCATCATCTCCTAAGAAAAGTAAAACTCCCACGTTATTAATATTTTCAAGTGTGTTATTTATGTTAGACATAATAAACCTTCAATTAAATTTATTCTATCCTGTACGAGTATTTTATGTCTAAATTAGTATAACCTATCCCTACACTAAAAGATGTAACACAATTAAATCTCTTAGAGTCTTTTTTACTTCCCTATTTTTATAAATAAGTTAAAGGACTGTTTTGAGCTATAAATAGTATCCCCTAAAAATCTGCCCAAGGTCTAAACCAGTGTATTTGTATGACTTGCTATGTACTATATTCAAAAAAGTGACCATTGCTAAACCTATAATTTCGGTAGCAATGGTCACTTCTATTGGTGGTTTTTATCTGCATTTTATATTTCTCACTTATTTTAGATTACTTAAAATTATGTCTCCCATTTCACTACAGCTTATAGCCTTGTTTCTATCTAGATCTGCCGTTCTGTAGCCTTGTTCTAGACTTAGATTCACTGCAGCTTCTACGGCCTTTGCCGCAATTTCACAGTTTAGTGAATATCTTAGCATCATAGCCACAGACAGTATGGTTGCTATTGGGTTGGCTATATTTTGTCCTGCAATGTCCGGAGCTGATCCGTGGATTGGCTCATATAGTCCAAAACTGCCATCTCCCATGGATGATGAAGGCAGAATGCCTATGGAACCGCTGATCATAGCCGCCTCGTCAGACAGTATGTCTCCAAACATATTGTTGGCTAACATAATATCAAATTGGCTTGGGTCTTTAACTAACTGCATGGCTGCGTTGTCTACCAGCATATGGCTTAACTTAACCTCCGGGTAGTTCTTTGCCACCTCTTCCACCACCTGCCTCCAAAGCTTGGAGTTTTCCAACACGTTGGACTTATCTATACTTATTAGATTCTTCTTGCTTTTCATGGCCATTTCAAAGGCTACCTTGGCTATTCTACGAACTTCGGTCTCGCTGTAACAGTCCACATCATAGGCATAAGCCCCTTCCGCAGTTTCTTTTCGACCTTTTTCACCAAAGTATATTCCCCCTGTCAGTTCTCTTATCACAGTTATATTTATACCCTTTTCAGCAATTTCTGCTTTCAGCGGACAAGCATCTTTAAGGGCAGGAAGCAACACTGCTGGCCTAATGTTAGCGTAAAGTCCCAGACTCTTTCTTATGTTTAACAGCCCTGTCTCTGGCCTTGAGTGACCCGACAGTTTATCCCACTTTGGTCCTCCCACTGCACCTAGCATGACTGCATGGCTGTTCCTACAAAGATTTATGGTTTCCTCAGGCAGTGGTGTTCCTGTCTTATCATAGGCTGAACCTCCAATTTCCCCGTCCTCAAACTTAAGGTCAATACTGTATAGGTCTGATACTTTGTTAAGCACTCTAAGGGCTTGTTCTATCACCTCAGGCCCAATTCCATCACCTTTTAGCACCGCTATTTTATATTCCATGTTATTCTCCTTTTAAAGACTTTAGCAAGCCTCCGCTGTTAATTATTTTTTGTATTTCTTCAGGGAAGGGTGGTATTTCATACTCTAGGCCTTTATTTTCGATTTTTAGTATGCCTGCTTTTAGATCGAAACTGACCCTGTCATTTTCTTCTACATCATTTACAAAGGCTTGGCTCTCCACTATTGGCAAACCAATATTTATGGCGTTTCTATAAAAAATTCGGGCGAAGGTCTTGGCTACCACTAGACTTATACCACTGGCTTTAATGGCTATGGGTGCATGTTCTCTCGATGAACCACAACCAAAATTCTTTCCGCCTACCATAACATCGCCTATTTCCACTCGACTTACAAAGCTGGTGTCAATGTCTTCCATACAGTGTTTGCTAAGTTCCACTGGGTCCGAAGTATTAAGGTGTCTTGCAGGAATGATTACATCTGTATCTATATTATCTCCGTACTTAATGACTTTTCCTGACATAATTATTCTCCTTTCGGTGCAGATAGTTTGCCGGTAATGGCGCTATACGCTGCTACATAAGGGCTTGCTAGGTACACTTCTGACTCTACGTGGCCCATGCGACCTACAAAGTTTCTATTGGTGGTTGCTACCGCTCTCTCACCTTCTGCCAATATGCCCATGTGACCACCTAGGCATGGACCACAGGTTGGTGTAGATACTATTGCCCCTGCTTCAATAAAAGTTTTTATATAGCCTAATTCCAATGATTGAAGATAAACTTCTTGGGTTGCAGGAATAACTATGCAACGCACACCTTTTTTTACCTTCTCACCCTTTAGGATTTCGTAGGCTGCCTTCATATCTGAAAGCCTTCCGTTGGTACAAGAGCCTATTACCACCTGATGTATCTCTATATCTCCAAAAGCCTCTGGAGTTTTAGTGTTTTCTGGTAAATGTGGAAAGGCTACTGTAGGCTGAAGTTTCGATAGGTCTATAGTTATGATTTTTACGTACTCAGCATCAGGATCAGCTTGGTACTCTCTGTAGCTTAGTCCCCTTTCATCCATATAGGCTCTAGTCAGCTGGTCTACTGGAAATATTCCATTCTTCGCCCCTGCTTCTATAGCCATGTTTGCTATGGTAAACCTATCGTCCATGGTGAGATTTTTTATTCCATCACCTTGAAATTCTAGAGATTGATACAAGGCACCGTCAACACCAAGCTCTCCTATTAGATGAAGAATCACATCTTTGCCACAGACGTACTTGTGGGTGTAGTCTCCTGTTACAATCACTTTTATTGCTTCAGGCACTTTAAACCATGCTTTTCCACTTGCCATGCCTGCTGCCATGTCCGTTGAGCCAACACCTGTGGAAAAGGCTCCTAACGCACCATAAGTACAAGTGTGTGAATCAGCTCCAATAACTACATCTCCTGCCTTTACTATCCCTTTTTCTGGCAGAAGAGCATGCTCTATTCCCATCTCGCCTACATCATAAAAGTGTCTTATGTTGTGAGCCATGGCAAAGTCTCTACTTATCTTGCACTGCTGTGCTGCTTTGATGTCTTTATTGGGTGCAAAATGGTCCATTACTAGGGCAATTTTATCCTTGTCAAACACTTTGGTCATCCCTGCTTTTTCAAACTCCTTGATGGCTACAGGTGCTGTAATGTCATTCGCTAAAACAATGGAAAGCTCTGCACTAATAAGCTGCCCGACCTTTACTTGGTCCAAGCCTGCGGCATGGGCTAAGATTTTTTGAGTCATTGTCATTTTCATTATTTTCCTCCTTAGGCTAGGTGCTTGTTGACACCGTTTAAATATGACTTGATACTAGCCTCAATAATGTCTGTGGATATTCCTCTTCCTGTATACTGCACATCGTCCAACGCTAACTTTACTACAACTTCTCCTAGGGCATCTTCACCTTCTGTCACTGCATGAATAGTATAATCGCTAAGCTTAAAGTCTCTCTTTGTAATTTTGTTTATAGCTTTGAAGGCTGCATCTATTGGTCCTTCACCTATAGCCACCTTCTCTGCACTTTTCCCCTTACAGTTAAGCTTAACTGTGGCTGTTGAAGTTATTGTATTTCCACTATTTATTGTGAAAGTCTCTAGGGTATAGTCCCCTTCTTCTATGGTGGTTTTATTTGTCAATAGCGCTAATATATCTTTATCTGAAACCACTTTCTTCTTATCTGCAAGATTTTTAAAATCTTTAAAAGCTTGGTTAATCTGATTTTGTTCTAGGTTATAACCTAAAGAAGTCAGTCTTTCTTCAAAGGCATGGCGACCACTATGCTTTCCTAGTACCATCTTTTGTTCTGGTATCCCTATGGAGCTAGGTGTCATAATCTCGTAGGTTTCCTTGTTCGCTAATACCCCATGCTGGTGTATTCCCGATTCATGGGCGAAGGCATTAGCTCCTGTTATGGCTTTGTTAGGAGGGATAGCAATTCCAGTTATTGAAGATACCAACTTAGCTGTTTTGTATATCTGTCTAGTGTCTATATTGGTAGTAGCCATATAGTGATCTGCTCTGGTATTTATCCCCATTACCACCTCTTCTAAAGAGGCATTTCCTGCCCTCTCTCCTATTCCATTTATGGTACATTCAACCTGTGTAGCGCCTGCGCTTACAGCGGCAAGCGAGTTGGCAACCGCCATTCCTAGGTCATTGTGACAGTGAATTGAAATATCTGCCCTATCTATATTTGATACATGGTCTTTTAGGTATTTGATATACTCCATCACTTCTTCTGGTGTTCTATAGCCTACAGTATCTGGAATGTTTACTACTGTAGCTCCATTTTTAATGGCGATTTCCACTGCTTTTGCCAAAAAAGCCTTATCACTTCTCATAGCATCTTCTGCTGAAAATTCGATATTGGGGCAAAGACTACGAGCGTACTTTACCATCTCTTTAATCTGCTCTAACACCTCTTCAGGCTTCATCTTAAGCTTATATTCCATATGGAGAGGCGATGTAGCAATGAAGGTGTGAATCAAAGGATTCTCTCCATGCTTCACTGCGTTATATGCGATTTCTATATCTTTAGGGACAGCTCGTGCTAAGCTTCCAACTGTCGCCCCTTTTATCAGTTTTGCTACTTCCTTCACTGATTCAAAATCCATTGGCGATGCTACGGCAAAGCCTGCTTCTATTACATCCACCTTAAGATTTTCCAGTTGCCTTGCCACTTCTAATTTCTCTTGTAAATTCATACTGCAGCCTGGTGACTGTTCCCCATCTCTTAAGGTCGTGTCAAAAATTTTAATTTGTTTCATTAGCTCCCCTCCATCAATTTATACCCAGCCTGTTCAAGGCCATTTTTCACCTCTACATAGTGTTCTCTATCTCTTGTTTCCATGGTTATGTGTAAGTAGCACCCTGTTATTGCAGTGTTTTCTCCCCCATGATTATGAAGTACCTTTACAACATTAGCTCCATAGCCTGCAATTATAGTGGATACCTCTTGTAACTGTCCTGGTTTATCCAGTAACTCTATGGTTACGTCGGATATTCTTCCAGCCCTTATTAGACCTCTGGTCATCACCTTTGAAAGAATGTTTACATCTATATTTCCACCTGACACTATGGCACATACACGCTTACCCTTAACTGGTACCTTCTCAAACATAACTGCTGCTACTGCCGGTGCTCCTGCTCCTTCTGCTATCAGTTTTTGGTCTTCTAATAGGGCTAGAATTGCAGTGGCGATTTCATCATCTGTTACAGTTACAATGTCATCAACATATTTTTCGCATAGCTCATAGGTTATGTCCCCTGGGCATTTTACCGCTATTCCATCTGCAAAGGTTGATACCTTATTAATAGGTAGTCGACTGCGGTTTTTTATGGAAGTATACATACTTGCAGCCCCTTGAGCCTGAACTCCATATACCTTGCACTGCGGGTTTAGGGCTTTGATTACAAAGGCAATGCCTGAAACAAGTCCACCGCCTCCAACAGGTACAACCACTGCATCTAGATCTCTTACCTGCTCTAGTATTTCTAAAGCTATTGTTCCTTGTCCAGCAATTACATCTGTGTCGTTAAAGGGATGAATAAACTCTGCACCTGTTTCTTCTACTGCTTTTGTAGCAGCTTGGTAGGCATCGTCATACACTCCATCTATCAATTCCACCTTAGCACCAAAATTTCGTGTAGCCTCTACTTTTGAGATAGGTGCTATGGCGGGAATAAATATGGTTGAATTTATACCTGCCTTTTGCGCTGACAGAGCCACGCCTTGAGCATGGTTTCCTGCTGAGCAGGCAACGATTCCTCTTTCTCTTTGTTCCTTTGTAAGTCTGGAAATTTTATAGTAGGCTCCTCTCACTTTGAAAGAACCTGTTACTTGTAAGTTTTCTGCCTTCAAAAACAATTGGCAGTCTGGAGCTATATTTTTAGTTTCTATAAGATTGGTTTTTCTAATTACATCCTTCAAAATGTGATGAGCCTGATATACTTGGTCTAAAGTTAACAAACTATTCCTCCCTTGTCAGCTGAAGATACCATTCTCTGATACCTTTTTAAATATCCTGTTACGTTTTTTTCTACTCCTATGGTCATGTTGGCCTTTCTCATATTAATTTCTTCTTGATCAACTAAAAGCTCTATGGCATAGTTATTTATGTCAATATGGATTCTATCCCCTGTTTTCACATAGGCTATCAGCCCTCCTGAATAAGCCTCTGGCGAAATATGACCTATGGCTGCACCACGGGTTGCTCCTGAAAACCTTCCATCAGTCAACAATGCCACATCACTATCTAGCCCCATTCCTGCAATAGCTGAGGTAGGTGAAAGCATCTCTCTCATCCCCGGCCCCCCTGCCGGTCCTTCATACCTTATAACCACCACATCGCCTTTTTCTATTTTCCCCCCGTATATAGCTGCAATTGCATCTTCTTCACTATCATAGACCTTCGCTGTACCTGTAAAATTTAACATTTCTGGTTTAACTGCACTACGTTTTACTATAGCTCCATTTTCAGCTATATTGCCAAAAAGCACCGCTAAACCACCTGTCTCTGAATATTTTTTTATGACCTCTGGATTCTTAACTCTCACTCCTTCTAAGTTTTCTCCCATAGTTTTTCCAGTTGCAGTGAGGCAACCTAGATTAAGCTTATTTTTTAACTCGCTCATTACTCCATATACTCCACCTGCCCTGTAAAGGTCCTCCATATGGTGTGGTCCTGCTGGCGCAAGGCGACATAGATTAGGAGTTGAGCTACTTATCTTATTTATTAGTTTCAAGTCCAGATTCACATCTGCCTCGTGAGCTATGGCTAGAATGTGCAACACTGAGTTAGTTGAGCAACCTAGTGCCATGTCTACGGTCAAGGCGTTGATAAAGGCGTCTAAGGTCATTATATCTCTCGCTCTTACGTTCTTCTCTAGAAGTTCCATGACCTTGGCTCCTGCTTCCTTTGCTAACCTTATTCTCTGTGAGTACACAGCAGGTATAGTTCCATTTCCTGAGAGAGCCATCCCCAGTGCCTCTGAAAGACAGTTCATAGAATTGGCAGTAAACATCCCTGAACAGGAACCACAGCTTGGGCAGGCACTTTCTTCTATGTTTAATAGTTCGGCTTCATTTATTTTTCCTGATTTATAGCTCCCTACAGCTTCAAACACAGTGTTTAGATCCATACCGTCATGAGATAGCATAGGCCCTCCTGATACGAATATGGCTGGCAGATTTAGCCTTGCTGCTGCCATAAGCATAGCTGGCACTATTTTGTCGCAGTTAGGTATGAAAACCAAGGCGTCAAAACAATGTCCCTTAACCATACATTCTATGCTGTCGGCGATTATCTCTCTGGAGCTGAGAGAGAATTTCATTCCCTCATGCCCCATAGCCAAGCCATCACATACTCCTATGGTGTTAAACTCCATCGGCGTTCCTCCATTGGCAAGTACACTATCCTTCACTGCCCTTGCTATGGTGTTAAGGTGGATATGCCCTGGAACAATTTCGTTAAAGGAGTTTACTATTCCTATAAGAGGTTTTCTTATTTGGCTATCACTATAGCCTAAGGCTTTTAATAAAGATCTTTTAGGTGCATTTTCTACCCCTGTTTTCATTTTGTCACTATTCATTATTTCCCACTCCAGCTCATTTTTTCTCTTAGATCCTTGCCTACAACTTCCACCTGATGCTTCGCCTCTTCTTCTCTCATCTTCACAAATGTCGGTCTACCATCAGCATTTTCTTTAAGCCATTTTTTTGCAAAACTTCCATCTTGAATTTCTGATAGAACTTGCTTCATCTCTTTCTTAGTTTCATCTGTTATAAGTCTATGACCTGTTGTGTAATCACCAAATTCAGCGGTGTCGCTGATTGAGTATCTCATCATTGAAAGCCCCCCTTTAACCACTAGGTCGATTATAAGTTTCATTTCATGGATACACTCAAAATATGCACTCTCTGGTTGGTAACCTGCTTCTACAAGGGTTTCAAAACCAGCCTTCATCAAAGCAGTCACTCCACCACAAAGTACAGCCTGCTCACCAAACAAATCGGTTTCTGTCTCTTCTTTGAATGTAGTCTCAAGAATTCCTCCTCTTCCACCACCTATTCCGCTGGCATAAGCTAATGCTATTTCCTTCGCATCCCCAGTAGCATCATTTTCTACAGCTACTAGGCAAGGTACTCCTCTACCCTCTTCATATTGACTTCTAACAGTGTGTCCCGGTCCTTTTGGAGCTATCATTATAACATTTACATCTGTTGGTGGAACTATCTCTTTAAAATGAATGTTAAACCCATGAGCAAAACATAATGTCATTCCAGCGCTTAGATTAGGTTTAACTCCCTCTTCGTATATACCTCTCATCTTCTCATCATTTACCAGAAGCATTACAATATCAGCTGCCTTGGTTGCCTCTGCAACATTTAATACTGTAAATCCATCGGCCTTAGCCACTTCTCCACTCTTCGACCCTTCGTAAAGGCCAACTACTACATCCACTCCTGTATCTCTTAGGTTTTGTGCGTGGGCATGACCTTGTGAACCATAGCCTATCACTGCAACCGTCTTTCCTTTTAACATCTCCATATTACAATCCTTGTCATAGTACATTTTACTCATTTTAAAATCTCCTTCTCTTATGTTTTATTTATTGATTGCCTTTTGGCAATTATCAATCTTTATAATATACCTAACCTTATACTAACTCTATCTTTTTAACGTCATATAACTTACTTAACTGTCTTACAGTCTGAGTCCTAATCTTCTCATCCCCTCTTGATACTATTCTCATCTTGCTAAATTCCGGATCTTCTGTTTCATTTACATTTAGGCTGTCAATATTATAACCTCGTTTAGCGTAAAGATTAGTTATCCTGTTTAGTACCCCGTAATGATTTTCCACCAAGAGCTCCACTGTGAATTTTTCCATAATCATTCCCCTTTCAAAATAATATTTTTAACTGAACCTCCAGGAGGTATCATAGGAAAGACCTTCTCGTCAATATCTATATGACAGTCTAACAAAACAGGTCCATCTAACTTAAGTTCAGATAAAATCTCTTCTAAGTTATTTAAGCTTTTTACTTTATATCCCTTAGCACCAAAAGCTTCTGCTAACTTTGAAAAATCTGTTTTTCTACCTAGGGTGGTGTGAGAATACCTTTCTTCAAAAAACATTGTTTGCCACTGCCTAACCATTCCTAAAGTCCTGTTATTAAGTACAACTATCAAGATAGGCAGATTTTGACTTACTGCTGTGCTAAGCTCATTTAGATTCATCCCAAAACTTCCATCTCCTGTGAAAAGTACAGTCTTATTTCCAAACTTTGCCACAGCAGCGCCAATAGCAGCTCCCAAACCATAACCCATTGCTCCCAAGCCCCCTGATGTCAATAAAGACCTCGGCTTTTTAAAGTCATAATAGAGAGTTGTCCACATCTGATGTTGTCCTACATCTGTAGCTACTACAGCTTCATCTCCCGCAAAAGAATTTATTGTTTTAATAATATTTTCAGGGGAAAAATTTCTGTTTATTTCATATTTTTGATGAGCCTTATAACCTTCCACCTCTTCTAACCAAGCTGTATTTTCCTTGGGCTCAAGTCTATTTATCATCTCTCTAATAACTTTCTTAACATCACCACAAACATTTACCTTTGATTCAACGTTCTTCTGAATTTCTGCCTCATCAATATCCACGTGTATAATAGTTCTTCCCTTGGCAAATTCTACTGTATTTCCTGTTGCCCTATCAGAAAACCTAACCCCCAGAGCAATAATAACATCTGCCCTACCCTGAGCCATAGTAGAAGAGTATTTCCCATGCATCCCACACATTCCTAAATTCAATTCAAAATCACTAGGCAAAGCTGTAAGCCCCATTAAACTCAGTCCTACAGGAGCATTTATCAGCTTAGAAAACTCCATTAACTCCTTTTCAGCACTTGCAGATATTATCCCTCCCCCACCATAGATAAAAGGTCTTTCGCTATTTCTAATACTCTCTAAAGCTTCTTCAAGATTTACCGGAAGCTCAACAGTACTTACTTCTTTCTCAATCTCCATCTCCATCTCATATTCACAATTAGATGTTTGAATATCCTTTGGTATATCAATAAGCACAGGTCCTTTTCGTCCTTCATTAGCTATTAGAAAAGCCTCTCTCACTATATAGGCTAATTTACTCACATCCCTTACTACGAAGCTATGTTTTACAATAGGTTGTGTAACACTTAAGATATCTACCTCTTGAAAACTATCCTTACCTATTAACGGTAACGCTACGTTACCTGTAATCGCTACCATAGGAACACTATCTAAATGTGCATTGGCAATGCCTGTTACGATGTTTGTAGCACCTGGCCCACTGGTGGCAATAACTACCCCCACCTTATTTCCTGCCCTAGCATAACCGTCAGCAGCAAAGGCTGCCCCTTGTTCATGGGCTGCTATTATATGTTTTATCCTGTGGGAG
Organism: Filifactoraceae bacterium; assembly: GCA_051655155.1. GTDB lineage: Bacteria > Bacillota > Clostridia > Peptostreptococcales > Filifactoraceae > JBOFZL01. The sequence goes on along the minus strand of JBOFZL010000029.1, from coordinate 1,791 downwards.
TTTTTATACAATTCATCATAAATAGGAAGAACAGTTCCTCCAGGATAACCAAAAACTGTATCTACTTTGTTTCTCACCAACTCTTCAATCAATATTTGTGCTCCACTTAAAATCATTCTTCACCCTCCTAAATTCTAAAAATAAAAAAGAGCCTTGCATCATGGCTAAGGCTCCAAGCATATAAAAACTATACTCATCCCCTAAAATTAGCCCAGCACAAAGTAACAGTATTCTCAATGAGAATAATGCCAATGAGTATAATAATCAAGCCAACGTTAAAAAATAAATTCATAATCTTTTCCTCCAATAATTATAATAAAAAACCCTTACAGCCAGTATGCTGTAAGGGTGAGTTTAAGGTTTAGTAGCTTATGGAAACTTATACCAATTTAACCCAACGCAAAACAGCAGTATTCTTAATTAGAATAATGCTAATCAGGTTAATTATTATAGTATATAGTAAAGTTTCCATAACGACCTCTCCCTTTCTTAATTGTTATAATATTCATAATATTAACACAAATGTATCTTTGTGTCAACACCTACAAAATATTCATCTATACTAATTTAAATCTTATGCAAAGTACCATAATAAGATAATTACACATTAATTTATCCCCAATATATGATGCTATATTTTATTCTTTTCAAAAAAATAAAGCACCAAGTAAGACTGGTGCTTTATTTATAATCACTTATATCAATTAGTCAAAGTTCTTAACTTTTCTCTATTCCAGATTCAATCTTTTCGCTAAAATTATACATACCAACTTATATAACATAAAAGAAACCACACTTATAAATAAAGTAATCAGTCCTGTCACTGAAACAAAGGCTAAATTAGGTGTCATATTCTCAAAAAGTTTATATAAATTATATTTATCAATCAAATTAAACGAAATAGATGTTATAATTTGAATAATAATTATTATACCTATATAAGCTCCTATACTTGTCATTATTCTTCCCTTATTTCTAAGATGCCCAATTGCCATCGCTAAATATATATTAAGTAATCCTAATAACGTAGATACAATATATACTAAAAATATCATAATACCGGCTAAATAAATATTTATCTCACTATTAAGTTGGAATTCATATATGACTTTTCCTATATTATCAACAATTTCACTAAAAGAAAAATTTGACATTATCAGACCTATTATAACCATGCATAAAATTATAATAAAATAACTTACCATTGTCCATATTACTGCAAACATCATCTTTGACTTTACTAAAGATGATGTTTTAACTGGTAAAGTAAACATCAGGTATCCTTCTTCTCCTAAAAGATTTTTATAAAATCTTGTTACTACATAGTAAATTGTTATTACTAAAATAGCCACTATAATAGCAAAAAATGCGAATACTAAAATTGAACCTATCAAATTATCACTAAAATTCATATTTGCCGATTTTGCAACTAGATTTTTAAAATAAAACCCGTTAACAACTGCCAATCCCATCAACATTAGGTATAGAGGCAACATCACTCTGCTTGTCGACTTAAACTCATATTTTAATAATTTTCCTAACATTTAAACACCTCCCTAAAATGTTCATCCACTGATCTTCCATACATTTCTCTAATTTCATCAACACTGGAAGTCAACTCTAAATTACCATTTTTTATGAATATGACTTCATCAAGAATAGGTTCAATATCTGCTATAAGATGTGTACAAATCATAACAGTCGCTTCCTTGTTATAATTATTTATTATAGTTTTAATTATATATTCTCTTGCTGCTGGATCTACTCCAGCAATTGGTTCGTCAAGCATAT
>JBOFZL010000028.1:0-47036 GCA_051655155.1 Filifactoraceae bacterium | reverse complement strand
CTTATATATGGTTCTGCACTTTCTCTCATTTCTATACCTGTTTGTACCCTCGTTATAACGTCTAAGTTTTCAAGAGCTGACTGAAGTGCTAAAGAGTTTATTACAGTTGCTAGCATCCCCATATGGTCTGCTGTTGTCCTATCCATATTTTTACCAGTTCTACCTCTAAAGAAGTTTCCTCCTCCTACAACAATAGCAACTTCAACCCCAATATCATGGATACTTTTTATTGCTTTTGCTATATTTCCTAAAACTTCATCATCAATTCCAAATCCCTTTTCTCCTGCAAGTGCTTCTCCACTTAACTTAAGTAGTACTCTTTTATATTTTATTTTACTTTTATCAATCATAGTAATCCTCCACTGAATCTTTTAAAAAAAGAACACTATGATTAGTTATGAAAGCTGTTCATAATTCAATAGTGTTCTTATTATTAACTGAGTCTAGTTACCTAACTGCTTAGCCACTTCTTCAGCAAAGTTCTCTTCTTTTTTCTCAAGACCTTCTCCAACTTCAAATCTCACAAATTTTGTAACTTTGATTTCTTTTCCTAACTTAGTTGCAGCATTTTTTATAATTTGTCCTACTGTAAAATCAGAATCTTTAACAAATACTTGTTCAAGTAAACATACTTCTTTTAACTCTTTTTGTAATCTTCCCTCAACCATTTTTTCAACAATATTTGCTGGCTTTCCTTCATTTAATGCTTGTTGAACAAGAACTTCTCTCTCATGAGCTATATATTCTTGATCTACATCATCCTTAGAAAGATATCTAGGATTCATAGCTGCTGCTTGCATTGCTATATCTCTTCCTAAATCTTGAAGATCAGATACAGCTGCATCAGACTCTAAACTTACTATAACTCCAATTTTTCCTCCATGCAGGTAACTTACAACTGCTCCATTAGCAACTTCTGAATAAGCAAATCTTCTTATAGTAAGATTTTCTCCAATCTTAGCAATTTTTTGATTTAATACTTCTTCTACAGTTTCATTAGCACCCATATATGTTAATGTTTTAAATTCAGCTACATCTTCTTTCTTATGCTCTACAACCATCTTAGCTACAGTTTCAACAAAAACTTGAAATTCCTCATTTTTTGCAACAAAGTCCGTTTCTGAGTTTACTTCTACCATAGCTCCCGATTTACCATCTTGAGAAATTTCCATTCTTACAAGACCTTCAGCTGCAACTCTTGATGACTTCTTAGCTGCTTTTGCAAGACCTTTTTCTCTTAATACATCAATAGCTCTTTCCATTACACCTTCAGCCTCTGATAAAGCTTTTTTACAGTCCATCATTCCTGCTCCGGTTTTTTCTCTTAGCTCTTTTACCATACTTGCCGTGATTTCCATGATAATCTCCTCCTCTACATTAGAAAAGTAAGGAGTCCCTAAGGATTCCTTACTAAGATATTTATAATTATACTTCTAATACTACTCGTTTTCAACAACAATCTCTTCAACCACTTCTTCAACTGCTTCCTTTTCAGAAGATGTTTCTTCGATAACACCTTGCTTAGCTTCTATTATAGCCTGAGAAATAGCTGACGCTATAAGCTTTACAGCTCTTATTGCATCGTCATTTCCTGGAATTGGGAAATCTATTTCATCTGGATCACAGTTTGTATCTACAATACCTACAACCGGAATACCTAGATTATGTGCTTCTTGCACTGCTATTCTTTCTTTTCTTGGGTCAACTATAAAAAGTGCTCCTGGAAGTTCAGGCATATCCTTAATTCCACCTAAATACTTCTCCAACTTTTCTTTTTCATGCATTAACTTGATAACTTCTTTCTTTGGAAGCACATCAAAAGTTCCATCTTCTTGCATAGCTTCTAATTCTCTTAGTTTATCAATTCTAAGTTTTATAGTCTTATAGTTAGTTAACATTCCACCTAACCATCTCTCATTTACAAAATACATTCCTGATCTTTCAGCTTCTTCTTTAATAGAATCTTGAGCCTGCTTCTTAGTTCCAACAAAAAGAATTGGTTTTCCTGTTTCAGCAACCTCTCTGATAAAATCATAAGCTTCCTCTATTTTCTTAACTGTCTTTTGTAGATCTATGATATAGATCCCATTTCTTTCTGTAAAGATGAATCTAGCCATCTTAGGATTCCATCTTCTAGTTTGGTGTCCAAAGTGTACACCTGCTTCAAGTAATTGCTTCATACTTACTACGCTCATTGTTTTTCCTCCTTGGTTTTTTCCTCCGAAATGTTCATCTTATAGAATAACCTATAGGCACCCATTCTATAATTGCATTTCGTGTGTAATAATTTTACCCTTAACATTCTAAATCAAAATAGATAATATTGCAAGCTTTTTTAATAAATATTTTAGATCGTTCCTGGATTATAACTTATTTTGTATATAGGCATTCCATCAGAAACACTTAAAATTGTAATTGGAACACTTCCGTTTGCATCAACTACTATTATATCAGCCTCTTTCCCCACAGCCAACTCTCCTGTATCTTCCATCCGTAATGCTGATGCAGGATTTGAGGTAACAAGCTTAACAGCATCTACCATTCCAACTTTCTCAGCAATCTCAAATACATACTCTAGCAATAATTCTGGATTCAGCCTAGCAGTTACTATTCCTTTATTCGTATTTTTATTATATGAAATAAATCTCTCTTTACAATCTTTATTTTGAAGATTTTCAAGATCCATTACTACAAATTTTTGATTTTCTTCCACATAATCCCATGCTTGTTTTGAACGTGGCGTCGAGATTATATTTATAGCTTTATTATAATTCTCTTCCAGCCTAGAGACAACCTTATATTTAGTTGTAGCAACTGAAACATTGTTAGCTATACAATATCTAATTCTATGAGCAAACTCATCTGCAGCCGCTTCTAACTTATTATCGTTAATTTTATCTAAAACAGATTCTGCCTCTTCTTCTGATATCATTAATGAACTCATTATATATTGTTTTTGATATTCTTCTTTATAACACTCTTGATCCTCATGTACATCTCCAATATACGTTACACAATCAATAACATCACTTGGGATTAAGCTCCTCAAATTCTCTGAACTATCCACCTGCCCTAATCTTATTTTTAGATTTGTTTTATGATCAATCAAGAAATCTCTATTTCTATATGATTTTATATACGTAAAGGTATCTACAAATTGATCTATACAACTTTTTTTCATAAATCTTTCGATAGCCAAGTCATGAAAAACAGTGGTTATTCCCGCTAAAGCTAAATCTCTTTCAACTTTCAAAAACACAGTTTCATCAGGAAAGCTTTTGAATTCTGATTTCTCAAAACTCTCAATTAATGAACCACATTGAAAATTTATTAATCCAGGTAAGATATATTTTCCCCTAAAATCTAAATATTCGCCATCAGGAAGTCTATTCTCGATAATTTCACTTATAACGTGATTCTCTACTGATATATAACCACTTATAACCCTATCTTTTAATACTATATTATCACTATACAATTTAAAAGTCTCGCTACAACCACTGAACATACAAACACCTCTTTAACTTACTTTTTCAATACTTATAATCTCATGTCTAAAATATTTTTATTATTTTTTTTTGCTAAATCTGCTCTAACATCAAATTCTGCCTTTTCTTTTAAAACTTGCCCATTCATATAAGCCCTTTTATAAGTCATCTCCCCATAGGATGTATTTCTCTTTATAAGTTCATGTCTTAGAGTATGCCTTTGTATAACCTCCTCTTTTATCCCTATAGTGGAAGTTTCGTTAAACATAGTTTCCAATACCAATTGTTTCATTTCCATATTGCATAGAACATTAACCTTAAAAGCTGGTCTATTTTTTTTCATCATAATATATTCTATATCCACATCCAACGAATATCTTCTTATCACTTCAACACTATACGCTAACTCTTCCGGTGTCATATCATCTATATTAGCACTTAAAAGGTATAACTCTTCAGTCACTATACCCTTACTTAAACTATCATCTTTAAATATAATAGCTCTGAGAATATTTGGATAGTCAAACTCCATACTTCCACAACCTATCCCTATAGCTTCTATATTCATTTTGGGTTTAGTAAACTCTGCTCCAAAATACTTTAATATTGCTGCTCCAGTTGGTGTTATGGTTTCTTTTTTACAATCTACAAAATAAGTTTTCATACCTTTTATAAGCTCTAATGTTGCTGGTGCCGGTAATGGCATCTTCCCATGCTCCGTTTCCACAAACCCTTCAGATATTGGTAAATTAGAACAATATATTCTTTTAATATTAAGTTTATGTAATAAGCTACAAACTCCTACTACATCAACTATAGAATCCACAGCTCCAACTTCATGGAAGTGAACACTATTTATATTACTTTGATGAACCTTAGCCTCTGCTTCTGCTAATTTCGTAAATACACCTATAGAATTTTCTTTTACAACCTCTGGGAATTTACTAAATTTGATAATATCAATAACATCAGCTAAATGTCTATGATGATGACTTTCCCCATGGATAACTTTAGTATGAAGCCCACCTATTGAACCTTTAAGCATATCGCTAATTTCTATCTTAAATTCATCTCGTATCAAAAGGTTATTCATCTCATCTACAAACTCATCCTTACTGATAATATTTACAGCCAACAAAGACGATATTAGCATATCACCCGCAATTCCACCAACCATATCTAAGTATAAATCCATACGTCACCTCATCTACAAATTATTAATTTTACTCGCCAAAAATCCAGCGCCGAAACCATTATCAATGTTCACAACACTAACTCCTGATGCACAAGAATTTAACATCCCCAAAAGTGCAGCAAGACCACCAAAATTAGCTCCATAACCAATAGAAGTTGGTACAGCAATTACAGGAGCTTTTACAAGACCACCTATAACACTTGGCAATGCACCCTCCATACCTGCAACTGCAACTATAACTCTCGCCTCTTCTAAAATTTTAATATTCGATAAGAGACGATGAATGCCTGCCACACCTGCATCATATAACCTAACAACCCTATTTCCAAAAAACTCTGCCGTAATCGCTGCCTCTTCCGCAATAGGTATGTCTGATGTACCCGCACAAGCAATTAATATATATCCGCTATCATTAGCCTTCTCTATTTTCGATATTATTTTAAATAGTCTACAATTTTCGAAATACTCCCCCTGAGGAAAAGCATCCTTAAGATGACTATATTTATCAACTGATATTCTTGTAGCTAAAACATTTATATTATTTTTTAAAAGAGATTTTATAATTCCAACAAGTTGATCCACAGTTTTTCCTTCCCCATAAATAACTTCTGAAAAACCCGTCCTTTCACCTCTACTAATATCGACTTTAGCATATCCTAAATCATGAAAGTCCCCAATATTTTCAAACTCTGAGCTCATATTACCCCCTTCGTAAAACTATATACAAATAATTTTTTCTTAGTATAAATTATATCATATTTAAGCTAAAAAACATAAACCTTTTAGTCAAACTACTATAAATTAATTAAAAACCTACAGTAATATACTTATTCACTTTTAGTTTTATGAATTATATTCAATATTTTTTCTAGTTCTCCTAATCGTAAATGTCCTAGTGTATTTTCATCATTTATGGTAGCGAAAGTTATTGCAGAACCAAATATCTCTCCCGTTAACCTACTGATTATGCCCATCTTACCCATAGAGATAGTTATTAGTGGTTTATCATTATAAAGTCTAGAAATTTCTTCTGTTGCCATAAGTAATCTTAAGACATCTTTATTGTTTAAGGGCATAACTGCTATTTTTAAAATATCACCACCTAAATCTCTCATTTTTAAAACTCTTGATATTATTTCCTTTTTCCTTGGTGTTTTTTCTAAATCATGATTAGATATAATAACAGTGATATTGTTAGCATGAGATTTTTCTACTAAACTTTTTACGACCTCATCGCCCAAAGACAGTTCTATATCTATTAAATCAATCAAGTTTTCTTCTAATATTCTTAAATTTAATTTTTCATAATTATAAGTGGTAATTTTCATTTTACCACCTTCTAGCATTGTTCTAAACGTAAATAATAATAACTTTTTCCCCAAAATTTTTTTTATATCTTTTAAAAGGTTAACAACACAAGTATAATCCAATACATCTTCATAATAGTCAACTCTCCACTCTACTATATCTATGCTTGACTCTTTCTCAATTATTTTTGCCATCTCAATAATCTGTTCCCTTTTTGCTTTAGTAATAGATACACAAATTTTAGGAGTACCTTCGCCTATATCAACACTTCTTACTTTTATAATACTCATCTTATCCTCCTTTTTAACTCTTCTCCCAAAAAGCATCCAGTTTCTTTTCTATGCTCAAGCAAGATACCCTCTCCATAGGAAACATATCTGTTGGTAGTAAAAGTTGATATTTCAATTCATTATATCTGTTATCCATCAACAACACTACCCCTTTATCATTTTCCGTTCTTATAAGCCTCCCTATGCTTTGTAGAACCTTATTAATTCCAGGATATGTATAAGAATACTCATAACCATCCAGTTCTTTCTCTTTAAAATAATCTGCTATCATGTTTCGCTCTGTACATATTTGTGGAAGTCCTACTCCGATTATAGCAACTCCTATGAGTTTATCTCCCTTTAAATCTATTCCTTCTGAAAATATTCCTCCCATAACACAAAATCCTATATGGCTAACTGTATTATTCGCATCAAACTTCTTTAAAAAATCCTCCCTAGCCTTCTCTGACATACCACCATCTTGTTTAAAACATACTGATTTATCAGTATCAAAGTAACACTTTGTATAAACATTAAATACATCTTCCATATATTTATAAGAAGGAAAAAATATCATATAATTTCCTACCTTCTTGCTTATTAATAAATAAATATATTTAGCTATAGTTTTATAACTTCTTTCTCGTATAAAATACCTTGTATCTACATCACCTGCCAATAAAACTAATTTCTTCTTTTTATCGAATGGAGATCCTAAAACCAATGTGTTATCACTATCTTCAAAACCTAATAAAGCTTTAAAATATTTTATAGGAGCCATCGTAGCTGAAAAAAATACTGTTCCTATTCCCTTCTTTACCATCTCATTAATTAAAAAAGATGGATCTATACACTGAAGCCTTACTCTTAACCCTTCGTCATCCCTTACCCAAAACCTATATCCTTCATTGTATATCTCCTCAATTTTTAAAAATTTAAGTATCTGAAAATAAACTTCTAATAATTGTTCATCTCTATCTTCATTATTATTTTCTGTTAAACGTTCTTCAACATGTTTTAAAAAATATCTGCCTGCTTCAAAACCCTTTTTAGGTAACTTTCTTCCCACTGAGGAAACTATATTCTTATCAAAAAGAAATTCATCCTCTATATCCCTAAACATATTTATAATCTTACCTAAAGCTTTATGAACCTCTTTTACATCCTTAAATTCTTTTTGCAGATTTATTAACCCATTGTTAGTTATCTCTGCTGAAAACATATCCCTTCCCCTATCTGGAAGATTATGCGCCTCATCTATTAAAAAAAAGTAATCGCCTTTGGATACATCTTGTCCAAAAAATCTTTTAAGTGACGCATTAGGATCAAATAAATAATTATAATCACAGACAATTACGTCTGCATCAAAACTAATATCTAATTGAAACTCAAAGGGGCATAGCATATTTTCTTTTGATACCTCAATAATAACTTCTCTTGTGAAACTATCATATCTCTTTAAAGATATGTCCACAGCTTCCCTAAGCCTATCATAATATCCTTTTGCATACGGGCAATAATCAGGATTACACCTTACTTTTTCCATAAAACATAACTTTTCTTTTGCTGTTAAAGACAGAGTTATAATCTTTGCTCCAAAATTTTTCAATAACTTTAAGTTTTCCTCAGCAACAGTCCTAACTGTAGTTTTAGAGGTTAAATAAAATAATTTATCAGAATTCTTTTCACCAAGCACTTTTAATGATGGAAATATTGTACCTACTGACTTTCCTATTCCAGTCGGTGCTTGTAAAAATAGTTTTTTTTCGTCCCTTAAACTTCTATATGTGGCAACAGCTAACTCTCTTTGGTATTTTCTATAAGTTAAAAAAGGAAACTTCACAGAGCTAAGACTTATATCTCGTTCTTCCATATGATTTTTTTTATCTTTTAGCTTTTTAGAATATATAAAAAGTAATTCATAAAAAAAGTTCTCCAGTTCCTTAATAGCGTATTCATAGTTAAAATATCTTATATCCTCTGTTATTACATTACAATAACTAATCCTTAATCCCATTTTCTCAAGCCCATTATCTTTTCCATATATATACGCATATATCTTAGCCTGCGCTATATGAACTTCCAAAGGAATTATTTCCTCTAGATTCTTCTTTGTAGTTTTTATTTCATCTATGCAAAAACTTTCATCATTTAATGGAGTTATAATTCCATCAGCTCTTCCTTGAACCTTTATATTTAACCCATTATCCTCAATTTCAAAACTAAGACTATACTCAGGAATATATCTTGCTCCTGCATTTTTTTGTATTTTCCTATGTAGTCTAGCACCTTCTAAGGCACTGGAATTCGAGGAAAAACGTGAATCTATATCTCCTCGCATACAAGAAAACGCAACTAATTCCCCTACCGAAATTTTAAATATCTTATTCATACAAATCTCCTTTATTACAAGGTTATTATAACATAACTGCTGACATGCAAAAAGGACTATTTAAAATAGTCCTTTTTATATCTTGTTAATTAAAAATTATTCAACAAATATTATAAAATTTTTTATTAAGATTATTCTAATATCTTACCAAATATCATTTCATTAAAGTAGTTTTCTCCAATCAAAATTGATGATATTTTTTTACCTTCAACGCTATAGTTACGCTTTTCAAATAAATTGATTGCAGCCTTATTATCTTCAACAATAGTAGCCTCTAATCTTTTTATCCCATTTTCTCTTGCCCATAATTCTGCCGCCTTAAGAAGTTTGTTTCCTAACCCCTGTCGTTGAAATTTTTCCAATATTCCAATTACCACACTTGCACAATGTTTATTTCGATTTAACATCTCTGGTAACGCCACAATATATGCAACTATTCTATTACCATCTAATACAATATTTGAAAATATCCCATCTTCTTCTGTTATTGCAATCATCTCTCCAATTTCTTCTACAGTAACATCTCTTTCTCCAACATCATACATGAGATACTTCGCCTCACTATCTAACTTGTTTAAAAAAGAATGAAATTCTAAGGCATCTTCAATTTCACGATTTCTAATCTTATAACTTTTCTTAATCGCCATTTCCCCTCCTACTTAGTTACAGGATTTTCAGATGGTCTATAAAAAGGTGATTGCACTTGAAACTCTGACAAAGCTTTTTCTGCTCTTGTAAGAGAAACCAAGGTTCCTGGTCCTGCTATACAGCCACCTTCACAAGCCATTCCTTCTAATAAATAACCATCCCTTTTTCCAGCTTTGGCAAGTCTCATAAGTTTTACACACTCTCCTAACCCAGAAGCTGAATCAATTTGTACTTCTAGAGTCGGTACTATCTCTTCTATGGTTTTCTTAACAGCCATTGCTACTCCACCTGCCTTGGCATATCCTCTTCCTAGATTTGACGCATCAAAAAGATCTTGTTCTATTTCAATTTCAGAAGGTTCTATATCTTTAGCTACAAGCATACCTACAAGTTCTTCAAAAGTAATTACAAAATCTACATTATCTTTTGTTTTCGGGTTTATTGACTCCATTTTTTTTGCTACGCAAGGACCTATAAAAACCACCTTAGCCCCCTCATCTTTCTCTTTTAAATATCTTGCTGTTGCTAACATTGGTGTAGATGAGTCAGAAATACACCTAAGTTGATCTGGAAAATTCTTCTCTACCATAGAATACCACGAAGGACAGCATGAAGTTCCCATAAACGGAACTGCCTTCGGAACATCATGAATGAATTCTTCTGCCTCATGTAAGGTTCCAAGATCGGCTCCTAGACCTACTTCTACAACATCGGAAAAACCTAATTTTTTTATGGCTTCAAATATTTGAGCAGGAGAAACTAACGGTCCAAACTGCCCAACAAATGCTGGTGCAACTATAGCCACTATATTTTCATCGGACATAAGTGCCTTGGCTAGTTGATAAATTTGAGACTTATCTGCTATAGCACCAAATGGACATTCTTGAATACAGTTACCACAAGATACACATTTATCATTATTTATGACAGCTCTTCCCAATTCATCGCTTTCTATTGCACTAACACCACATCCAGCAGCACAAGGTCTATCATACTTTATTATAGAATTATATGGACAAACTTCAGCACACTTTCCACACTTTATACATTTCCCCTTATCAATTTCCATTTTGTTTTTTCCATAGCTAACTGCATTGACAGGACATACAACTAAACAAGGGTGAGCCAAACATCTTCTACAATTTTCTGTTATAAAATAAGTTTTTGTTGGACAACCATCACAAGCAAATGGAATAACACTTACAAGAGGTGCCTCATATACTCTCTTATTAATATCAATATCTTGGACTCCTTCTACTAATGGCCTACATTCAGATGCACTTCTAACGGATAACCCTAAAGCTAACCTTAACCTTTCTGCAATTATGGCTCTTTCCAAAAATATACTTTCCCTATATTGTGGTGTTTCTCCTGGTGCTATATCATAAATCAACTTTCCTAAATCATTTATTGACTTGTTCTCAAAAGCCATCTTCGCTATAGCAGCAAAAACTTTTCTTCTCACATTTATTATATCAATATATTGATTTCTCATTTTTCCTCCAAGTTACAACACTTCTATACTCTCCATAACCTTTGACATAACCATTTGGCTTGTTGCGCATTCTAAAATCTTACCATCTATGTATATGATAGGACCATCTCCATTTCCACAAGCCTTTGTACACTTTATAACATCTACACTTATACCTGCCTCCGGATAAATATTTGCTAACTCCTCAACTTGATCTAGAATCGTTAAAGATCCTAAAAGTGTACATTTCGCTCCACCACAGACTTCTACTTTCATAACGTCTCCTCCTTTGTCTTACTTTCCTCGACTTAAATAAGCTATTATAAATGGCATTATATTTCCATCCATAACAGACTGAATATTTCCTACCTCTTCAGATGTTCTGTGATCCTTCACTAACGTATACGGTTGAAAAACATATGATCTGATTTGGCTCCCCCAACTTATTTGACTATATTCACCTTGTAAATCTTCTATTCTTTCCTTATGTTCTTGCTGCTTTAAGTCTATTAACTTAGACAATAGCATCTTCATAGCATATTCCTTATTAAGATGTTGTGACCTCTGACTCTGACACTGAACTACTAATCCCGTAGGAAGATGAGTAATTCTTATAGCTGATTCTGTTTTATTAACGTGTTGTCCTCCAGCACCTGATGCCCTATATGTGTCAATCTTAATATCGGCACTATTAATTTCCACATTTACACTGTCATCTAATTCAGGTATTACATCTATTGAGGCAAATGATGTATGCCTTTTTCCAGAAGGATCAAAAGGAGATATTCTTACTAACCTATGGACTCCCTTTTCACTTTTTAAATAACCATATGCATTTAAACCTTCGACCTTTATTGTTACTGATTTAATTCCTGCTTCTGGATCTTGGTTATAATCAAGCTCATAAATTTTGTAATCCATAGTATCGGAAAACCTTGAGTACATTCTCAGTAACATTTTAGCCCAGTCTTGTGCATCTAACCCACCACTACCTGCATGAATTGACAGAATTGCATTATTACTATCATATTCACCTTTTAAAAGAGTCCTTATTTTAAGTTCATCTACTTTTATATATAACTTTTCTATTTCTCTTTCTAGTTCTTTCTCTAAACTTGGCTCTTCATTGGCCAATTCAAAGAGAACACTTGCATCTTCATAACTGTTAAAAGTCGAGTTAAAACCCTCAAGTATAGATTCTATCTCTTTACTTCTCTTAACTTCCTTTTGGGATGATTCTATATCATCCCAAAAGGCTCCTTCAGTCATTTTTCTTTGGATTATATCATGTTCAATTATAAGTTCTTCTAGGTCAAAGAGACACCTTTATTTCTTCCATAATCTCATACATACGTGCAAGTTTTTCTTTGTGCTCATTATAGTTTAACATTAGATATCCTTCCCACAACACTTTTTATACTTTTTCCCACTTCCACAAGGACATATTTCATTTCTACCTGCTGATTTAACTGATTTTTTTGGTTTATTAACAGTTTCCTCCGCTGATAAAACCTCTTCTAATTCGTCCATACAAACCACTTGTTTTCTTTCCATACTTTTAACATTCTCATCAACTTGTAACATCATTAGGTGTCTCACTGTTTCTGTCTTTATAGCATTTGTCATAGAGTCAAACATTTCAAATCCCTCTAACTGATAAGCTCTTATTGGATCCTCCTGACCTATAGCTCTAAGTCCCATACCCTGTCTTAACTGATCCATGGCATCAATGTGATCCATCCACTTAGTATCTACAGCTTGAAGAAGAATTACTCGTTCTACCTCTCTACATGAATTTTCGCCTAATTTCTCTTCTTTTTCAGCATATATGGATTTAGCTATACTTATAACCTCTTCTATTATTTCATTTTTTGAAATATTTTCTATGTTTTTTCCTAAAAGATCAAGTTTGATACCAAACTCCATAGAAATGCTATCTTGAATAGCTTTTAAATCCCACTCTTCAGGATAAGAACCATCTGGAACATGAGAGGATATTACAGATTCGGCAACCTCTTCTATCATTTTTAAAATTTGTTCTTTAAGATCCTCCCCTTCAAGAACTCGTCTTCTCTCATTATATATGATTTCTCTTTGTTTATTCATCACATCATCATATTGAAGCACTGTTTTTCTTACGGAGAAGTTCTTACCCTCAACCTTTTTCTGTGCACTTTCAATAGACCTAGTTAACATCTTTGCTTCTATAGGAGTGTCATCCTCCAAACCAACCTTCTCAATAATCCCTGCAATTCTTTCACTGCCAAAAAGTCTCATCAATTCATCTTCTAGAGAAATATAAAACCTTGTTTCTCCCGGATCACCTTGTCTTCCTGAACGTCCTCTTAACTGATTATCTATACGCCTTGACTCATGACGTTCTGTACCAATTATTGCAAGTCCTCCAGCATTGATTACTTGTTTCTGCTCTATCTCAATTTCCTTCTTTTTAACATTTAAGATTTTTTGATACTCTTCTCTCGCTAAAAGCAGTTCCTCTTCTTCCGTTGGAGCAAATCCGCTTGCAAATGATATTACTCTATCTTCATAACCTAGTCTTCTCATCTCTTTGTCTGTTAAAAAGTTTGGATTACCACCTAGAATAATGTCCGTTCCTCTTCCTGCCATATTTGTAGCTATAGTAACCGCATTATATCTTCCTGCTTGTGCAACAATCTCTGCTTCTTTTCCATGGTTTTTTGCATTAAGCACTTCATGCACAACCCCTTTTCTTTTTAACATACCAGAAAGTATCTCAGAATTTTCAATTGATATAGTACCTATCAGAATTGGCTGACCTGACTTATGACGCTCTACCACCTCTTCAATCACAGCTCTATACTTTTGTTCCTCATTTTTATAAATAACGTCTTCATGATCTTTTCTAACCACAGGTTTATTTGTTGGAATTTGTATAACATCCATCTTGTAGATTGATCTAAATTCATCTTCTTCCGTTTTTGCTGTACCTGTCATACCTGAAAGTTTTTTGTACATCCTAAAATAATTTTGAAAAGTTATTGTAGCAAGAGTTTTAGATTCTCTTTGTACTTTTACACCCTCTTTAGCCTCAATAGCTTGGTGTAGTCCATCAGAATACCTACGTCCAAACATGAGACGTCCTGTAAACTCGTCTACAATTATTATTTCATCATCTTTTACAACATAATCGACATCTCTTCTCATAAGAGTATTAGCCCTTAAAGCTTGAGCTATATGATGATTAACCTCCATATTTGCAATATCAGTAAGACTATCAACATTAAAATATATGCAAGCTTTTTCTATTCCCTCATCAGTTAATACCGAAGCATTTTCCTTCTCGTTTATAGTATAATCAACATCTAACTTAAGCATATTCACAAAAGTATTCGCCAGAGTATACATTTGTGTCGATTTTTGCCCCTGTCCTGAAATAATAAGTGGAGTCCTTGCCTCATCCACAAGAATTGAGTCAACCTCATCTACTATGGCATAATTAAGTGGTCTTTGAACCATATTATTCTTAAATATAACCATATTGTCTCTAAGATAATCAAATCCAAATTCATTGTTAGTCCCGTATGTTATATCTGAGTTATAAGCCTCTCGTCTTTGTTCATTATCCAACCCATGAACAATAACGCCTGTTGTTAATCCTAAAAAGTTATATAATTTGCCCATTTGTTCCATATCTCGCTTAGCCAGATAGTCATTTACCGTAATAACGTGAACTCCATTTCCTGTAAGAGCATTAAGATAAACTGGTAGAGTTGCTACAAGAGTCTTCCCTTCTCCTGTTTTCATTTCGGCTATTCTACCTTCATTGAGCACTATCCCACCCATTATTTGTACATCATAATGTCTCATTCCCAAGATACGTGATGATGCCTCTCTACAAACTGCAAAAGCTTCCGGTAAAATTTCATCTACAGTTGATCCATTAGTTAGCCTTTCCTTAAAACCTTCTGACTTTTTTCTCAAATCTTCATTAGTCAAACCCTTTAAATCATTTTCAAAAGAATTCACCTTATCTACTATTTTACTTAAACGCTTTATCTCACGTTTAGTCATAAAATCATCTAAAAATCCCATTATTAACCTCTCTTTTTATTATATATTATTCCACTCAAGGGAATTATTCACATTATCTCGTTCTTTATTGTAACATAAAAAAAGATTACCTACTATTATATTAGGAATCTTTTTTCAAAAAATTAATTGAATTGTAACAACTACCTAAGCTTTTTTAATTTAACAGTCTTGCACGCATTATTATTAATATAAATCTCGCTTTCATCCATAAGACTATCTATTACATATACTCCTATCTTTATTTCTTGGAGTTCTGAAACAGTTAAAGCTTCTCTTGAAAAATCTGTATCGCTAAAAGTAGCGCTTAATACCTTATCATCAACCTTTACATCTATATTAAAACTTTCCTTTTTTGATCCTACTAAAAAAATCTTACTGGCTTCTGTAAAAGCAATTTTAATATCTTCCACATCATCAAATCCAAAGCCAAGTTTTTCAGCTAATGCCATAATAGAAAATCTTATCACTACCAAAAAATCACTTTGCTTTGGCACTTCCATCTTAAAACAACAGTTATCCATACTTCGCCTCCAAAACCTAACTTATCTACTTAGCTTAATGAATTTACTCATATGAGCTTGAGCTATCAGTTTCAGCTTCATCATTCAAAACTTCGTCTAAAATTTCGTCTATATCCTCATCAAGTGTTCTTTTATCTCTTTTAAATACACTCTTTAACTGCTCAAATGCTGTTAAAACTCCAAAAATTTTATCAACACGTGAAGAAATGCTGTCAAGACTTTCAACTATTCCTGCTGTTGATCTAGAAATAACTTTCAATTCTTCCTCATTATCATCTATCATCTTGTCAAGCTTTTTAGCTAAAATCCCAAAATCTCTTATTGTAGTTGCCGTAAAAATACATAAGATTAAAACTCCTATACCAGAAAGAAAAATTCCCATTTCCCAAATTCCAACCATAAGTCACCTCTTCATTAAAAGCTCCCATAAAATATGGGAGCTTTGATTTTAATATATAAAATCACAACAAATTACTCTAAGCCTTTGATATCTCTTCTCCAACCTCTACTACTTTCTCAATTACATCTTCAATTTTTTCATCAACAATATCCTTAATCTCATCACCATCAATTATAGTAGACCCCTTTGAAATTTCATTTCCGTCTTCATCAAACTCTTTTGAAATTACAATCTCATCTTCGTCTTCAACATAAAATAACTCTTCATCTTTACTACTCTTAACTAATTTATTTGCCTTTTCTACTGCTACCTCAGTATATTTCTTCACTATAGTAACTGCATCATTAGCTTTATCATATACTGCATCCAAGGTTTCTTGACCCTTTTCAGTCTTAAGAAAAGCAGCAATACCTGCAACTCCCGCTCCAATAGCCCCTACCGTTAAAGCTCCCTTGGCTGCTTTTGCGCGTTTTTTCTTAGCTTCTAACTCTTTTAATTTTTTTAGTTCTGCTTCTCGTTTCTTTGAAGTTTTTAACATATAATTCACCTCTCTACTGACTAATTAATTATTGTACTCTTTAATTTTAACATACTTATTAAAAAATAAAAATACTTTTTATTACTCACTAAAATCTTTTTACAATTTTAAAACACTTATACTTTTTCCTTTTAAAATAACTCATTAACTATATGTATATACAACTACATTGAAAGCAAAGCAAAATATAAAAATAAATTTTAATAATTTGTAATTTTTTATGTATTGACAAAAATATTTATTCATATTATTATTAGTGTACTAACACAACTATTACACTTGTTTCAGAAAGGAGATTTAAATGTTTAATATTGATTACAAAGACAGAAGACCAATATATGAGCAACTAGTTCATAACATTAAAAGTTCAATAATTAATGGTATAATTACGGAAGATGAACAATTACCATCTGTAAGACAACTATCGATTCAATTGGCTATAAACCCTAATACCATTCAGAAAGCATACACACAATTAGAACAACAAGGCATTATATATTCTGTCAAAGGAAAAGGTTCGTTTATTGCTAAGCCCCAAAACCACCTGATAAACGAAACAAAAGATGATATGTTCAAAAAACTTTCATTACTTATTATTTCAATGAAAGATTTAGGAATAGATCACGAAAAAATAAAAAATCATATAGATGAACTATATAAGGGAGGAGAAAAACATGATTAAACTAGAAAACGTTTCAAAAAAATTCGATAAAATTGAAGCACTGGAAAATCTAAGCACAAATATTTCCAAAGGCTCGATATATGGTTTGATAGGTTCTAATGGTGCTGGAAAATCTACATTTCTAAGATTACTAACAGGAATTTACTTGCCTGATAAAGGTTCAGTTATAATTGATGAGCAAGAAGTGTACGAAAATCCTAGTATTAAAGAAAAGATTTTTTATATATCTGATGATCAGTACTTTCACAAGAACAGCTCTATGCTAGATATGGCCAAATATTTTTCTTCTATATACACAAAATTTAGCAAAGACACTTTTGAATCACTTGTAACAACATTTAATTTAGATAAAAACAGGAATCTTAATACCTTTTCAAAAGGAATGCAAAAGCAGGCTCACATAATCTTGGCCCTAAGTTGTCATCCAGAATACCTACTTTGCGATGAAACTTTTGACGGACTGGACCCTGTTATGCGACTTGCAGTTAAACGCCTTTTAGCGGATGCTGTTACTAAATATAATATGACACCTATAATAGCCTCTCATAATCTAAGGGAATTAGAAGATATCTGTGACCATGTGGGATTACTTCATAAAGGTAGTTTAGTTTTTGAAAAAGACATTGATGATTTAAAACTCGGCATTCATAAAGTCCAATCCGCTTTTGAAAAAATCTTAACTAAAGATGATTTCCCTGATTTAGATATAATCTCTTTTAAAAATTATGGTAAATTATGTTCCATGATAATAAAAGGTGATAAATTGCATACTGAAAATTCAATAAATTTACTAAATCCTCTATACAGTGAAATACTACCATTATCACTGGAGGAAATATTTATAACTGAAATGGAGGGATTGAATTATGACATCCAAGAAATTTTATTCTAAAAGTTTTCTTATAAATAGATTGACTTCTAACTGGTATTTAGCATTAATATCTTCAATAGTTTTTTTTCTAAGTGGACCTTTCGCTTTATTACTAAATTATAGTTATGAGAAAAAAAACTATCCAGGCTTAGAATTTAAAATTACTATTGATGAATATTTAAAAACATCAACATTAAAATTTTTTAATGGTTCGGAATCTTTATTTTTATATATTTTAGCTTATATCATGGCAACAATAATAGGCTTAATATTGTTTTCTTACATGAACAACAGGCAACAGGTGAATTTTTATCACTCTCAACCTCTTTCACGCAGGAAATTATTTTTTGATAACTATTTTGCATCACTTATATTAGGCCTAGTTCCTCTTATAATTATGTTTTTAATTTCTATAGGGATAGCTATATCAACAGTTGGTATCAGCGACTACCTCTCAAATGTTCCTAAACATATTATTGGGTTTTCCAGCTTTTATCTATGTGGATTAAGTGTAACCGTTTTAGCTTGCCAACTTACAGGTTCTACTATTTTTTCTATATATGTAATAGGTTTTCTTAATTTCTTAGGCCCTTTTTTATCAGTAACATTTGTAAGTATATTAACCTCAAATCAAAATAAATTAAATATAAGTTATGATTTTGTAGATTTTTTATCGCCATTAACTTTTTTGGTATCTAGAAATTCAACTCCAATTTCATATAAGGGTGTTTTAGCATACTTAACTGTATCTATAATATGTACAGTCATAGGTTATATGCTGTATAAAATCAGGCTCAGCGAATCAGCTGGAAATACAATAATTTATAAATCTTCAGGTTCATTCATTAAGTACGTAAGTGCCTTTGTTTTTTCAGCGGCATTTTCACTAATGACTGCTAATATAGATCATATCAACTCTATATTATTTTTATTATCGTTTGCAATGATCTTCTTTATTAGCTCGCTTTTTATGGAAGTGGCATTTAGAAGAAGTTTTAAAAATATAAAAAGAATATTACCTACCATATTAATAACTACTATAATTGCCACATCAGCTGTATATTGTTCAAGTTTTATTACTGATCGAGTATACACAAAAATACCTGATGTTTCTAAGGTAAAAACTGTTTCATTTAAACTTGGTAATGACTATTTTTATTATAATACTGATGGTGATACAAATAATTTCTTATTTGATGATTTCTTATTTAATGATTCAGAATTAATAGAAGCTTCTTTGGATGTGGTATCAAAAATTGTTGCCAATGGAAATTATGATAATGATCTATCTTCCACTAAAAATACTACTACACTATATATAAAATATAATAATTCTCCAATAGAAAGAATCTATAATAATATTAATATTGATTTATTAATGGAAGAACTTTCCAATATATATGAAAACCCAAAATACAAAAATCGATATATAAAGTTATTACAAGATTCTATAAATGATATTAATAATGTTAATAATCTTAGTTTCTCACACAATATGAAAGATGGTAGAATTGTATCTTATTATCCATATGAATCGAATAATATTGATAATAAGTATAAAATACTTATTCTAGAAGCTATTATCAAAGATATAACTTCCAGTAAATATGCAGATTCCCTAGTTCGAAATGATTATGAAAATATATCATTTAACATTTATAACGCAAAAGATGGTATTTACAAAAACTTTAATATATATATATTTGATAATTGCCCAAATTTTAAAAATGTAATAAATCAAATTTTAAATGATCCTAATTGTTCTCAAAGTTTATCTTTTAGTAATTCTCTTGTACAACAGTAAATTATTATAAAATTTTTAAAAAACCATATTAGATCAAAAAAGTCGTAAGGATATATTTCCCTACGACTTTTTTATTAAACTAAGTTCTAAAACCTAGCTATAAAAATTTTCAACACTTATTATTATTTATTCTTCTGCTTGCAACTTTAAATCTATCAATCCTAACTCTTCTCTTATTTTATCTTCTATTTCATTCATAAGATCAGGATTTTCTTGTAAAAACAACTTCACATTTTCTCGCCCTTGCCCTAATTTACTTTCATTATAACTATACCAAGCACCTGACTTGTTTATAATATCCATTGAAGCACCTAAGTCAACTATCTCCCCTACCTTTGATATTCCCAATCCATAAGTAATATCGAATTCACATTGTTTAAAAGGAGGCGCCATTTTATTTTTCACAACTTTAATTCTAGTTCTGTTTCCTAATACATTATCCCCTTGCTTAATAGTATCTATCTTCCTAACATCCAGTCTAATCGATGCATAGAACTTTAAAGCTCGACCTCCTGTAGTTGTTTCAGGATTACCAAACATTACTCCAATTTTTTCTCTAAGTTGATTAATAAATATTATTATCGTTTTAGATTTATTAATGCTACCAGCTAACTTTCTAAGAGCTTGAGACATCAATCTTGCTTGCAGTCCCACATGAGAATCACCCATTTCTCCTTCGATTTCAGCCTTTGGTACAAGGGCAGCAACTGAGTCAACTACTATTATGTCTATTACCCCTGAGCGAACTAAGGCTTCTGCAATTTCTAAGGCTTGCTCACCAGTATCTGGTTGAGATACTACCAGTGAATCTATATCAACACCTAAGTTTTTCGCATAAACAGGGTCTAGCGCATGCTCTGCATCTATAAAAGCTGCTATTCCACCTTTTTTTTGTGTTTCTGCAACTGAATGTAATGCTACTGTTGTTTTACCCGAAGATTCAGGCCCATATATCTCTATTATTCTGCCTTTAGGAAGTCCTCCTATTCCTACAGCTATGTCTAATCCTAAAGATCCAGTAGGGATAGTTTCTATATTCATCTTTGTATTTTCACCAAGAGTCATAATAGAACCTTTCCCAAAATCTTTTTCTATCTTCGCTAAGGTTGTTTCTAATATTCTTTGTCTATCGTCCATATCTACACTCTCCTAAATATTTTTATAAGACAATTATATATTATTGATTTTTTAAAGTCAAGAACATTCGAACATTTGTTCTATTTTTTTATAATCTCTGAAAGTATCGGTTCATACTTTTTAGTTCTCGCCATTTTCCTATCTATAAATTTAACAAAAATAAATGCTGCCCCCATAAAAATACTACCTACGAACAGATTTGTCATTTCTTCCTTAACTCCAAATACCCAAGAAAGAAACCATCCTATTGAAAAACATATAAGCGGTATCATATATACTATAAATGCTGCTTTTAGTACATCTGGGGACTCTAAAATCACAGAAACCCTATCTCCTACTTCAGCATTTTCCTTATTAACAGTTTTTACTTCAATTTCATTTCTACCTTCTATTCCTAGTTCACAGGCCTTACACTTACCACAGGCAGCATGGCGTTTTATTAGAACGTAAGCATAATCACCATCAATTTTAGTTACGCTACCTTCTTCTCTCATATTTCACACCTCTATCCTTTTTTGACACTGATTCCCAACTCTTCTAATGCTTTAGAGTCTGTTGCTGCAGGAGCATTTGTTAATGGACAACTTGCATTTTGTGTTTTAGGAAAAGCTATCACCTCTCTTATACTACTTTCCTTAAGCATAAGCATTAACAACCTATCTAATCCAAAGGCTAAACCTCCATGTGGTGGTGTTCCATATTTAAATGCCTCTAATAAAAATCCAAATTTATCCCAAGCTTCTTCTTCACTTAAACCTAACATTTTAAACATTTTACTTTGAAGCTCTGAATTATAAATCCTTATGCTTCCGCCACCAAGTTCAACTCCATTTAAAACCATATCATAAGCCTTGGCATTTACATCTGCTGGATTTGTATCTAATTTATTTAAGTCCTCATCAAGAGGTGATGTAAACGGATGATGCATAGAAACTAACCTATCCTCTTCTTCATCATATTCAAATAATGGAAACTCCGTTACATATAAGAACTTAAACTCATCAGGGTTAAGAAGATCTAAAGATTTTGCTGCTTCAAGACGAACATTTCCTATGGCTGTTAATGCTATATTCTTTTTATCTGCAACAAATAATAATATGTCGCCTATATTACCATTCATCTCCTTTATTAAATTATCCATAACCTGTTCTTCTATAAATTTTGATATAGGAGAGTTTACCCCATCTTTAGTTATTTTAACCCAAGCTAGCCCTTTAGCTCCATAGGTTTTTGCAACCTCTTCTAATGCACTGATTCCTTTTCTTGTAAACTTTTCTTCACATCCAGATATGTTTATTCCACGAACTGTAGGTGCATTGTCAAAAACACCAAATCCTGAGTTTCTTACAATATTAGTCACATCAGTAATTTCAAACCCTACTCTTAAATCAGGTTTATCTGAACCATACTTATTCATAGCTTCCGCATATTTCATTCTTTGAAGAGGTAGCTCTATCTCATAACCCATAGCTTCTTTAAATACATATTGTATAAGCCTTTCCATAACTTCCATAACATCTTCCATCTCAACAAAAGACATTTCACAGTCTATTTGAGTAAATTCAGGTTGCCTATCAGCCCTTAAATCCTCATCTCTAAAACATTTTGCTATTTGAAAATACCTATCCATTCCTGAAACCATAAATAATTGTTTAAACAACTGTGGAGATTGTGGCAGACCATAGAAGCTTCCAGGACTAACCCTACTTGGAACAAGATAATCTCTCGCTCCCTCTGGAGTTGGTTTTCCAAGAATAGGAGTTTCAATTTCTAAAAACCCCTCATTTGATAAAAAGTTTCTCGTTAACCTTGCAACTTCATGTCTCAACCTGAAGTTTTGTTGCATTTTAGACTTTCTCAAATCCAAATATCTATATTTAAGTCTGAGATTCTCAGATACAATATCATCATCCTTAATATAAATTGGCGGAGTTTCTGACTCGCTTAATATTCTCAACTCACTTGCCATAATCTCAATATCTCCAGTTTGAAGATTAGGGTTTTTTGAACTTCTTTCACTTACTGTCCCTACAACAGCAATCACATACTCTGACCCTAGCTTACCTGCCTTTTCAAAAATATCTTTATTGACATTTTCATCAAAATTAACTTGGCAAATTCCCGTTCTATCCCTTAAATCAACAAATATAAGTCCACCTAATTTTCTGGCTCTTTGAACCCATCCCATAAGTGTTACTTCTTTTCCTACATTCTCAATTCTTAAATCATTGCAATAATTACTTCTTTTTAGGCCTGATAATGTTTCCATTTTTTCCCTCCTGAAATTAAAATTTTTATATATTATTAAGCTCCTTAATCTTTCTATTTGCCATTTCTTCATAACGTTTAAGGTACTCTTCTAAACTTTTTACATTTTCGACTCTCTCAATACGATCTTCTTTAGGGTAACAAAACTTACTTACCCCACCAGCCCCAAAAGCTATTATTGTTTGAATCTCTTCCATTATTCCTATATTATACGCTGATGCCTTTCCTTTTTTACTCAATCCTATATTTTCTAAATTACCCTTTATGTTTTTTTGTCTATAAAGATAATATGGTATTAAGTTTATATCCCCACAATACTCTCTTGCTATATCCATTTGTTCTATTATATCTTTTTCTTCAAAAATCCCTTTATTCTCGTGAAGTTTAGATGCTCTCTTTATTGCCAAAGTATGCACTGTTATAGAATCTGGATTCAAACTTTTAAGGGCCTCCATCGTATTTCGAACATCATCTATATTTTCATCTTCAAGTCCAATAATCACATCCATATTTATATTCTCAAACCCAATATTTCTCGCTTCCTTGAAACAATTTACTATATCCTCACTATTATGGTTTCTTCCAATCAGTTTTAGTGTTTTGTTATTCATTGTTTGTGGATTAATAGATATCCTATTAACCATCCCATCTTTAATAGCCGTCAACTTTTCTCTATCTAGGGTATCCGGTCTTCCTGCCTCAAATGATACTTCATATATTTTTGAAAAATTTAATCTTGTGTTCAACTCTCTAAGTATATATCTTATATCATCACTACTTAATGAAGATGGAGTTCCTCCTCCAAAATATAAGCTCGAAATCAATTTATCTTTTATATATGGTAAAACTAAGTCTACCTCCTTCAAAAGAGCTTCCAAGTATGGCTTAATATACTTTTTAGACTTATTTATATCACTTGAGTAAAAAGAACAATAATTACATCTTGAAGGACAAAAAGGTATTCCTACATAAATTCCCAACCCTTCTTGTAAATTCCCAGATTCTATTATACTATCTTGAACTTTAGATATAATCAGCATGTCTTTAATCTTATCCTCACTGATATAATACCTATTTTTTAACAGACTTATAATTTCATCATCTGTTTTTAAGCCTAACTTCTTAATGAGCTTAACTGGTCTTATTCCCGTCAATATTCCCCACGGTAAATCTTTATCTAAGGCTATCGAAAATATTTTATATATCCCCTGTTTATAAAGTATCCCCTTTTCTGTATCTCCATTAATTTTGTGAATATGACTAAAGCTTTTACCATTTAGGTTCAAATTAAAAAAAATAGAGCTATCCATTTCATTTATTTCAAGCTCCATACTGTCAAAATCTATAATGCCAAAAGCCTTTATAAGTTCTTTAACTTCATATTCATATTTTATATCTAGAGTTATCCCCATTACGCCATCCTCATATATGGATTTTTCTCTTTTTCAAACTTAATAGTTGATGTTGGACCATGTCCAGGATATACTTTCACATCATCAGGAAGATCTCTTAACCTTCTTAGAGAATTCATCATTTCAGACTCACTTCCACTATAAAGATCCGTTCTTCCCATAGAACCTTTAAACAATGTATCTCCAGAAATTAAGTTTTCTCTATCATACAAGCATATTCCACCCTTTGTATGTCCTGGAGTGTGTAACACTTTAAAAGTATGATTTCCTAGAGTAATTTCATCACCCTCAACAACATAGAAATCTGCATCAAACTCTTCTGACACTCCTACTGCTGATGATAGATTTTTGTCTGCATTATTTAAAATAATTTTTTCATCAATATGTGAATATATATCACAACTATATTCTTCCTTTAATTTTTGAGTATCTAATATATGATCATAGTGTCCATGAGTAAGAACTATTGACTTTACAATAAGCTCTTTTTCTCTACAATAATTAATAATATTATTAAAATTTAAACCAGGATCTATAACCAAAGCTTCACTTTTATTCTCTTCATGGATTACATAACTATTTACACCCATTTTATTTCTATCTAAACGTTGTATTATCATAACTCTCCCTCTAAAATTGTTTTTTACTATCTACGAGTATAGTAACTGGCCCATCATTTATTATCTCTACTTCCATATCTGCGCCAAACTCTCCAGTTTCAACCTTATACCCCTTATCTCTAAGATTCATTATCAACTCATTATAAATAGGAATAGCAAGTTCAGGACGAGCAGCTTCTATAAAGCTTGGCCTATTCCCCTTTCTTGAATCACCATATAATGTAAACTGAGAAATTAAAAGAATTTCTCCATTTACTGCCTTAAGATCTAAGTTCATCTTTCCATCTTCATCTTCAAAAATTCTAAGCCCTGTTATCTTCTTTACTATATAATTTATATCTTCTTGATTGTCATCATGAGTTATCCCAACAAGTACGTTTATTCCTTTTGATATTTTACCATTAAGCTTTCTTTCTTTTCCATTATTTAAAAATACTTTAGAACTACTTACCCTTTGAATAATTAATCTCATAAAATCTCCTATACTCTAAAGGCATCAACTACCCCTTCAATTCTCTTTATTTTATTTTTAATTGATTTAAGTTGCTCTTTACTAGAAACTTCAATAAGGATATTCATAACTGCATTTCCATCTTTAGTCGCCCTTGCATTTATTCCATTAACAAAAATTTTTTCATCAGAAAAAAGCTTACTTACATCCATAAATAATCCTCTTCTGTCATCAGCATCAACCTGTATTTCTACCTCAAAATTCTTTTTACTTAAATCCTCACTATCCCATACCACTTCGACAATTTTCTCATTATCTTCAAGATTAATTTGAGAGCAATCTCTTCTGTGAACGGAAACCCCTCTACCTTTAGTTATATAACCTACGATTTCATCACCTGGCAATGGATTACAACATTTAGCGAATCTCATGAAAATATTATCTATACCTTTAACGCTAACTCCTGAATCGCCTGTAGATTTATTCTTAGATTTATTTTGTACCTTACTTTCATCTACCTTCTCGTGTTTTTCTTCTTTAGCAATATTCTTATGGTCTACATCATACTTTTCCTTTATTCGAGGAAAGACCTGTCCCATTGTAAGTCCACCATATCCAAGTGCTGCATATAAGTCTTCAATAGAATTTTGAGATAAGGGTTTTAAAATAGGATTAAGATACTTCACCTTTAAAAACTCTGATAACGGAAACCCATGTCTCTTTGTTTCCTTCTCCAAAAGTTCCCTACCCTTTTCAATATTTTCCTCACGTCGCTCCTTTTTAAACCATTGCCTTATTTTATTTCTGGCATGCGAACTCTTTACAATATTTATCCAATCTCTCGACGGACCTGCAGAGTTGGATGATGTTAAAATCTCCACGATATTACCATTATTAAGTTGATAATCAAGAGTTACTATCTTTCCATCAACCTTAGCCCCAACACATCTATTACCTACACCAGTATGAACTTTATATGCAAAATCTAAAGGAGTAGAACCAGCTGTTAACTCAACAACCTCACCTTTAGGAGTAAATACAAAAACCTCATCAGCGAACAAATCCAGTTTAACAGAGTCCATGAACTCTTTCGAATCCGAAACATCCTTTTGCCATTCCATCATCTGTCTAAGCCAAGTAAGTTTCTCTTCCATATTCTTTTCATGAGAATCAGGTCTATCCTCTTTATACTTCCAATGAGCTGCAATACCAAATTCAGCTATCTTATGCATATCCCACGTTCTAATTTGAATTTCAAAAGGAACTCCATCGTTACCAATAACAGTAGTATGAATAGACTGATACATATTAGGTTTTGGCATTGCTATATAGTCCTTAAACCTTCCTGGCATTGGTTTCCATATAGTATGAACTACACCTAAAGCTCCATAACAGTCTCTCACATTATCTACAATTATTCTAACTGCCATAAGATCATATATTTCATCGAAAATTTTGTTTTGATTCTTCATCTTCTTATATATGCTATAAAAGTGCTTTGCTCTACCACTAATATCAACTTTATCGATCTTAACCTCTTTTAATTTTTCGCCAAGTTCATTTACAAGAACTTTAATAAAGTGCTCTCTTTCCATCTTTTTAGTAGAAACCTTCTCTACTAAATCATAATACCCTGAAGGGTCAATATATCTTAGAGCAATATCTTCCATCTCGCATTTTATTTTTGATATTCCCAACCTATGAGCTATAGGCGCAAATATTTCGACAGTTTCTAAAGCTTTCTCTTTTGCCTTTTCCTCGTTCATATACTTAAGAGTTCTCATATTATGAAGTCTATCTGCCAACTTAATAAGAATTACCCTTATGTCCTTTCCCATTGCCATAAACATTTTTCTAAGATTTTCAGCCTGAGTTTCCTCTTTAGATTTATAGTCTAATTTACCTAACTTAGTAACTCCATCTACTAAATCAGCAATTTCAGTATTGAAATCTTTTGCCATTTGTTCGTAAGTAATACCTGTATCTTCTATAACATCATGCAAAAGTCCTGCTGCAATAGTACTTTCATCCATTTCTAACTCTGCCAGAATCTTTGCAACTTCTATAGGGTGAACAAAATACTTTTCTCCAGATTTTCTATATTGATTTTCATGAGCCCTTTCCCCATAATTAAATGCTTTTATTACAAGGTCTAAATTAGCATCCGGATTATATGAACTTATCATTAAAAGTAAATTTTCAAGCATATTATATCCCCCCTTCTCTAGTAATTTTCTGTGATATTCATTTAATTATTATATACTTAGGATAAATAATATTCAAGTATTTATCCAATAATATCCTATCTAATATACAGAAGTTTTTATGGAAATAATTTACTTAAAGTTACCAAACATCTATTTAAAT
Organism: Filifactoraceae bacterium; assembly: GCA_051655155.1. Lineage (GTDB taxonomy): Bacteria > Bacillota > Clostridia > Peptostreptococcales > Filifactoraceae > JBOFZL01. The sequence goes on along the minus strand of JBOFZL010000028.1, from coordinate 19,117 downwards.
CCACAAAGTATGGACTAGTTGAAATTGTTATAAATTTAGCCCCTACCATAATCTTCCTTATCTTAGTCAACTTTTCTTCAAAAGAAATGTAATCCATATCCTCAGAAAAGAAATCTAAGTCCAGATTTATAAAATACTCTCCAAAAGCTTCATTATCAACTTCTCTCAAACTACTTGTCGAATCAACTATGATAACCTTATCAACAAACTTAGCTTCTATCAATGGAACTATATAATTGCCAACATTCAATATAATATTTGTATATTCATAAGCTCTATCAATCAAGGAATCATGTTCACCATAACTACTTTCAAACTTTAGTGTATTGTTTTTTATAATATTCTTTCTAATATCATAAGACATATTCTTATATTCTTCAAAACTTATGTCTGGTTTACGCATATCCTTATGCTGATCTATATGAATCATTTTTAAATTTTTGTAAGATTTAAAAACGCTCTCATAAACCGTAAAGAAAAATGTGTGATTATGGTTATCAAATATATATACTGGAATATCGTTAAATTTATATACCAAAAAATTTTTCAATCCATTACAAATAAACTCATTTCCATCTACAAACTCACAAAAGGCAACTTCCCCTTCAAATAAATCTTCTAAGTTATCAGAATATATTAAATCAGCTACACTTATAAATTTTAAGCTTCTGTCATTAAAAGAAAACTTATTATTCCCCAACTCACCATTTATAATAAATCTATTTCTATAAAAATCCATATATCCCCCCTATGTAACAAAGCTGGATTAAATCCAGCCCTACTATTCATACTCATATGATATTATAGATACCCCATAAATTCCAGCAGTTTCCGTTCTTAATATTCTAGTACCTAAAGTAGCAGAACGAACATTATTATCTTTCAATAACTTTATTTCCTCTTCAGAAAAACCACCTTCAGGCCCTATAAATATTCCTACAGATTTTGGCTTAATTGTAAGAGATTTTAATATTAATTTTAGTGTATTCTCTTTTTCTAACTCATAAAATACTATATTTAAGCCATTGTTCCTGCTATGATATATTGCATCTTTCAAGCTCAATGGTTTTATTATACTTGGTATAGAAGTTCTCTTACTTTGCTTAGTAGCTTCAAATGCTATTTTTTGCCAACGCTCAATCTTTTTTTCTTCCTTCTCCTTAATATCACTAACACAACGCTTTAATATACAAGGAACTATTTTTGAAACCCCTAATTCTGTTGTTTTTTGAATAATATAGTCCATCTTTTGCTGTTTTGGCAAACCTTGATAAATTATAATTTCAGTATCTAATTCACGTTTAATCTCATAATTTTCCTTTATCTCAAACGTGATTTTTTCTTTTTCTAATTCAGTTATCTCTGCTAAATACTCAGCTCCTATAACATCAAATATTTCAAAGCTGTCGCCTTCCTTCATCCTCATTACCTTAGTAATGTGCTTGATCTCATCTTTATCATCAATATAATTTTTAACTCTAGCATCTGAATCTACATAAAATCTATCCATACTATTTCCTCTTAGATACAACTGCTGCCCATTCTCCATCTTTTATAACATCAATTATATCTAATCCAATTTCTTCAATTTTATTAATTACCATATCCAACTTTTCATGAATTATTCCTGAAGCTATAAAATAACCTTCTTCATCCAAAAATGTATTCACATCTTCACATAAAATTATAATAACATCAGCCATAATATTAGCCGCTATCATCTTATACTTCCCTGACACTTTGTCACATAAATTTCCCTGAAGTATCTCAACTTTAGCTGTAAGCTTATTCAGTTCTATATTTTCTTTTGCAACTCTCACTGCTACTGGATCAAAATCTATCCCTACAGATTTTTTAGCACCTAAAAGGGCTGCTGTCATAGCTAATATACCACTTCCACACCCTATATCTAGAAAATAAATATCCTTTGGCATATATCTTTCTATCGCCTTCATGCACATACTTGTAGTTTCATGACTACCAGTTCCAAAAGCCATACCTGGATCTATCTTAAGAACTACCTCTTCTCCCTGCGATTCATACTCTTCCCACTCAGGTTGAACTACTATTCTATCTGTTATTTTAATAGGTTTATAGTATGCCTTCCAACTATCTTCCCAGTCTTTTTGGTCAACCAAATTACTTTTAACTGAAACCTTGCTTACGTCAAACCCAAAAACTTCAAACTCATTTATCTCTGTTATTAACTCAACTATAAGCTCATTAATATCTATATTTTCTTCCTCTGAAATATATGCTTTAATATAAGAAGTACCTTCCCCTTCACTATTTAATAGCTCTTCATCAATATAATCCCAAAAAGTTTCATCGTTTTGTAAACTTTTGTAATCTAAATCACCTTCAATAGCCACACCCTTAATATTCTTTGAATATAGTAAGTCTGCAACCAATTCTGCCATATTATCAGGCAGACTAATTATAATTTCATTCCACTTCATATTAACCTCTATATCTTTTCTGGCTCTGGATATTCAACCCCAAAGGTATCTAATGTCGCCTTAGCAATCTTCTCGACTTCTTTAGGCTTATCCCCAAAACCAGTCTTTACCTTCTCAATATCCATTGCTATTTCAATACCCTCAACAATCTTTCCAAAAGCCGCATACTGTCCATCTAAATGAGGACTATCTGAAGTCATCAAAAAGAATTGAGATCCCGCAGAGTTCGGATCCATTGCTCTTGCCATAGAAATAACACCTGGCTCATGTTTTAATTTATTCGGATGTCCGTTAGATGAAAATTCTCCTTTAATGGAATAACCTGGTCCTCCAACACCTGTGCCATTGGGGCATCCTCCTTGTATCATAAAACCTTTAATTACCCTATGAAAAGTTAAACCATCATAATACCCCTTCTTTACTAAAGAAAGAAAATTATTAACTGTATTAGGTGCTATATCTGGATAAAGCTCAATCTTAATAAGTCCTCTTCTCTCGATTTCTAAATTTACAACTGGATTTGTCATTTTATTATCCCCTTTTCTCTTAAATATTTTCTTACATCGCCAATTAAATACAGTGAACCAGCAACAATTACTACGTCCGTATCATATGATAGTCCTAAATTTATCGCCTTGTCAATATCTATTTCCACAACACTCTCAACACCATGTCTTTTAAACTCATTTTGAATATTTTTAGGTTCTTCTGCTCGTGTACTATTAGGGCGTGTTAAAATAACTTTTTGGAATATTCCTCCAAAAATTTTAACCACACTCTCAATATCTTTGTCCCTTAACATCCCAAAGACCAAAGTTTTATGCTTATCCATTATAGTTTTTTCTATTGTATTTCTTAAAGCTTGCGCTCCATCTACGTTATGAGCTCCATCAAGTACAATTTTAGGACTATATTCTATATATTCAAATCTACCTGCCCATCTAACAGTTTCTATCCCTTCCTTAACTGCATTCTCTCCTATGAATATTCCTTCAACTACTTCAAGTACTTCAAGTATTTTTATTACAGTTTTAATATTATTAACTTGATGTCCTCCTACTAAAGTGGAGCGTAAATTTAGAATATTTTCCTTGTATTTTAATTCTACAATTTGACTATCAACATTTTGCGATATAAGATTACAAAAAACTTCACTATTTATATATATACTTGCATCCTTTGAATTAGCTATATTTTTAATAGCATCCACAACAGACTTTTTTTGATCATAAATAACTACAGGTACTCCATCTTTAATTATTCCAGCCTTCTCCACAGCTATCTCTTCCAGAGTATCTCCTAGATACTCTGTATGATCAAGGCTTATTGATGTAATAGCTGTTGCCACTGGATTACATACATTAGTTGCATCTAATCTTCCACCTAGCCCGACCTCTAAAACTACATAATCAACCTTGCTCCTTTTGTAATACAAAAAAGCCATAGATGTTACAACTTCAAACTCAGTTGGATGTTCATACCCTTCATCTAACAACTTTTCTATAGCATGCTTTACCTCACCTGCCAACTCACAAAACATCTCATCACTAATATTTTCATTGTCTATAGAAATCCTATCGTTTATCTCCTCTAATGATGGTGAAATATAAAGTCCTGTTCTATAACCTGCTTTAGTAAGTATATTACTCAATAATTTGCAAGTTGAACCCTTTCCATTTGTCCCTGCCACATGAATCACCTTTAAATCTTTATGTGGATTCCCAAGAACTGTCAAAAGTCGATTAATATTCTCAAGCCCTAACTTACTCCCAAAAATATTAGTGCCATTTACAAAGTTTAGCGCCTCATAATAATTCATAAACATCTCCTATATAGTATTAATCTCTAATACCTCAATATTCTCTAAAGCTTCTCTTACAAGATTATCAACATCTAAATTTTCTTCTGCAGAAAGAATCTTAGCCATCTTAGGCTTTGTACTTGGATTTTTAGGTAAAAAAACCGTACAGCAATCTTCCTCTGGAATTATAGAAGTATCAAAAGTCCCTATATCATTGGCAATGGCAATAATATCCTCCTTATCAAAAGAAATTAGTGGCCTTAAAACAGGTATCTCCTTTACCACAGAATTCGTAGCTGTTAATCCTTCTAATGTCTGCGAAGCAACCTGTCCTATGCTCTCCCCTGTAAACAGACATTGACACTCTGAGTCTAACGCAATTTTTTCAGCTATCCTCATCATAAACCTTCGAGATATAATTGTTGAAAGTTCAGCAGGACACTTTTCAGATATCTCCTTTTGTATAGGTAACAAATTTATCATATTGATTCTAACATCATTAGCAAAATTAGATACTATTTTCCCTAAAGAAATAACTTTTTCTTTTGATCGTTCACTGGTATAAGGAAAACTGTGAAAATGCACTGCATCCATTTTTAGTCCTCGTTTAGCTGCCATATACATTGCAACAGGAGAATCTATTCCACCAGAAAGTAACATCAAACCCTTTCCATTTATTCCAATAGGTAAACCACCCTGCCCTTTTATTTTTTCTGCATAAATAATATTCCCTTCAGGCCTAAACTCTCCAGTAATAAGTAGGTCAGGATTAGTAACATTGACCTTTATGTCATTCTCAGTCTTACTCAAAATATAGCCACCTATATCCCTTGACATCTCTGGAGAACTCATAGGAAAAGCCTTATCTTTCCTTTTTATATCCACCTTAAAACTGTCATGAGTTTCATTTGACGTTACAAAATTAAATAAATCGTAACAACTTTCCTTTAAATTATCATAACCTTTTTCTATTTTTACAGCAGGGCTAAAACTAACAACTCCAAATACAGACTTTAATCTTCTTATGATTTCATCCATAAGCTCCTTATTGAAATCCACATAAATTCTTCCATCCCCTTTATAAACCTTATATCCTTCCAACCCTAAAAGAGAACGCTTAATATTTTTAATCAAACTTTTTTCAAAACTTGACCTATTCTGCCCTTTGATGGCTATCTCACCATTTCTAATAATCAATGTATTATACATTTTTTACCTACCTTTTTTATATTTTGTAAACCTTCTGATATCATTAACTTCTTCCTTTAGAACACTTACAAATTCGCTAATTTCTTCCAAAGTATTGCTTATTCCAAAAGAAATCCTTATGGCGCTCTCTATCCTACCTTTATCTAACCCTATCCCATTTAAAACATGAGATGATTTTTTCTTGCTAGAACAAGCTGACCCACTGGAAACAAGAATATTCTTACTTGCTAATCCATTAAGCAAAACCTCTGATTTTGTTCCTAAAAAAGAAATATTCACTATATTATCTGCTCCATCATGACTATTTAACAAGTAATCTTCAAGATTATCCTTTAACAAGCCTATTAAATAATCTTTCATAACTTTATAATGGTTTTTGGTTTCTTTTAACATATTTTGATGTAATTCAACAGCTTTTTCAAAACCTATAATTCCCACCACATTTTCTGTACCTGACCTTCTTCCTGACTCTTGGCCTCCACCTAAAATTAGTGGTTCAAATCTAATATCCTTACTTACATAAAGTGCCCCAACTCCCTTAGGTCCATTAACCTTATGGGCAGATATGCTCAACATAGAAATTTTACTATTTCTTACGCTAATCTCCTGTTTTAAAAACCCTTGAACAGCATCTACGTGAAACATAATTTTTCTAGCATATAATTTTCTACCAATCTCATCAATATTAGTTATACTCCCTAACTCATTGTTCACTTGCATTAGAGAAACCAAAAAAGTTTCATCTGTAATTTCAGCTTCCACAGCACTCCATAATATCGAACCATCAGAATTTGCTTTTAAGTAAGTTACTCTGTAGCCATCCTTTTCCATCTTCTCCATAACCTTTAAGGTTGCATCATGTTCAATAGCACTAGTGATAATATGCTTTTTTCTAGACACTTTACAAGCACAATTAATTGCTGTATTAATAGATTCAGTACCTCCAGAAGTAAACATAACCTCTGAGCTATCGCAATCTAAAACCTTAGCAATCCTAATTCTAGCACCTTCAATTTTTTTACTAATATCTATCCCGTTTTTATAGGCAGAAGATGGGTTAAAATAATCATACTTTAAATTATTACACATTACCTCTATAACCTCGTCAAACGGACGTGTCGTTCCACTATTATCTAAATATATAAGCTTCATCTGTACCTCCAAAGTACCTCCAAATAAACTTATTTTACCATATAATATATAAAATTTACATCTTAATTCCAAAATTATCCTACCTATGATACAATATGATTATAATAAATTTTCGGAGGATAAAAATGAATAGAGCTAAAGTTGCTATTATATTTACAGGCGGCACTATATCTATGACTGTAGATGAAAAAATAGGTGCAGCTGTTCCTACTTTAAATGCAGAACAAATACTTTCAATGGCGTCTAATATAGACACCATTGCAGATATTGAAATCATAGAATACAGTGAAGTCCCAGGTCCACATATAACAACAGAAATGTTATTTGAAATAAGAGATATAATTTTTCAATTAAGTAAACGAGAAGAAATCAACGGAATAATAGTAACCCACGGCACAGATTCCCTAGAAGAGTCAGCATACTTTCTAGATCTAACACTTAATATAAGTAAACCTGTAGTCTTGGTAGGCGCAATGCGTAATAGCTCTGAACTTGGATATGATGGTTCTGCCAATCTATCTAGTGCTATATGTACCGCTATATCTCCTCATTCTATTAACAGGGGCGTCTTAGTTGTTCTAAACAATGAAGTTAACTTAGCAAAAGAAGTAACAAAGACAAATACCCTATCCCTAAACACCTTTCAATCATCTCATGGTGCAATAGGAATAATAGATACTAACGAATTTGTTCTTCATCGTAGAGGAAATATACAAAGAGAATATATTGATACAAGAAAAGTTGAACCTAATGTATTCCTAATAAAATCTTATTTAGATATGGATAGTAGCCTGCTGGATTTTTGTATAAACTCTAATGCTAAAGGTATAGTAATAGAAGCCATGGGTAGAGGTAATTTACCTCCTAAAATAGTTTTATCTGTAGAAAGGGCAATAAAGAGAAATATAGCTGTTGTTATTGTATCTCGCTGCCCTTCAGGTAGAGTTAGAGCAAGCTACGGATATTATGGTGGAGGTAAAATGCTTGAAGATATGGGAGTAATCTTTGCTGATGAATTATCTGGACCTAAAGCAAGATTAAAACTTATGCTTTTACTTTCTACCACCTCAGACTTAGAAGAAATAAAACTTAAATTCAATTAAACTTTATTTACTGTATCAATTTTATCAAAAAATCACAAAAATTATGTAAATTTAAAACCTCGCTATTATCAAGATATTTTGATAATAGCGAGGTTTTAACAAGCTTTTTTAAGTCCCTTTTTAGACTTCTTCTAAACTCAATTTTTCTAATGATACTTTAGGTGCATCCTTCCATAATCTTTCAAGGTCATAGTAGGTTCTAAACTCATCCTTAAATAAGTGAACCATTATATCCCCATAATCTAATATAATCCAACTATCTGATCTCTGTCCTTCTTTTGCTATGCAAAAAACACCAATTTTTTCTAATTCGTCTTCAATATTCCCCGCTATAGCTTGAAGTTTCTTATCGTTATCTGCACTGGCAATAACAAAATAATTAGCCAAACTGGTTACAGTCCCCACTTTAAGAACCGTAACATCTTCCCCTTGTTTCTCTCCAATAGCTTCACATATAACTTCTAATCTAGTTTTCATTTTTAAAGTCCTTTCCTAATATGACCACTATGTCCGGTTCATTATAATCAACTGCAAGCGTTCCCTTAAATATACGTCCCACGCCTAATGCTTTTTTTACCTTTTTCGCCAATTCTTTATCTGACTTATAATATATATGGGTATCTTGATTATCAAAACTGCTAGCATTCCCTGTATCTGTAACCAATATATCTTCTATCTTTAAAATATCTGATGCCCTTCTTGCTATATTCTTATATCCACTACCATTGTAAACTGTTATTTTAAGATTTTGTGGTGCTACCTCTGGCGTTATTGCCTCTGAATTTGATGTAGCATCTGATTCTGTATTCTCACTACCACTCGCTGTCTCTTCATAAGATCCGCTAAGAAGATATTCTAACTGGGCTCCCATAGACTCTTTATCTATTACATAAAAAGACACTCCATTTATCATCTCAGGATTTCCTGGAATAGTTTCCTTTTCGATATTATCTGGATTTATCCTGATACCATCCTTTGCTAAACTCAATATTTCTTTTTGACTCATATCTGTATCAACATACATATACATAGTTTCAATATACTGTGGTATTTTAGTTATGGACGCTGGGCTTAAAACCTTTCGAATCAACGACTCCAAAAACTGCTGCTGAGCATTGATTCTACCTAAATCCTGGTCTACATATCCCTTTCTAAAACGCAAAAATTCCATTGCCTTTTCCCCATTCAAAGTCTGAATACCTTTTTTTAAATGTATACTAAGTGGCGGTGTAGCCCAAGGGTCATCATAATTCATATCAATTGGAACATCTACTTCAACTCCACCTAAGTCATCTACAGTCTTAAACAGCGCATTATAATCCACTCTTACATAATGATGTATTGGTATTTGAGTTAAATCCTTCACCGTTTTAAGTGCCAAATCAACACCACCATAAGCATGTGCATGATTTAACTTATCATAATTCTCCATACCTCTTATCTTCACTCTACTATCTCTTGGCAAAGATAAAATAAATGCTGACTTAGTGTTCGGATCCATACTTAAAATCATCATCGTATCTGTTCTGCTAGGTTTTGCATCTTCATTTTTATAAGTTCCATCTAAACTATCAATTCCCATTAACAAGATGTTTACTCGCTCTTTTTTTATTTTATCATCTAATTCAGTAATCTTTACGTCTCCTTGTTTTTGCTCATCTTCATAGTTCAAATAACAATAAAGTACTCCCCCTAATATTAAAGAAAATGCAATTAAGAACGAAAAGAATATTTTAAAAAAATATTTCATATAACCACCTCTTGTTTTGTATTTAATAACCAATTTCTACATTCAATAGATTTAATGTCAATTTGCTTATTAGCGTTCAAAAGATACTTAACAGATGCGTTAATAGCTATATATAACGATTCTTTCAAATCTACCATAGCCATGTTATAAACCTTTTCAGCATCTGGGACTTTTCTTCCTGGTTCGCAAAAGTCAGCAATATAAATAATCATCTCTATGTTTGACATATTTGCCCTTCCAGTTGTATGATATTCAATAGCATTTAATACGTCCATATCATCTATTCCATAAACATTCCTTGCTATAGCTCGCCCTAGAACACTATGAATCAATTCTTTATTCTTAACCTGAAATTCATTGAGTTTCACGTTATTTCTAATAGACAAATCCATAAGTTCTTGTTCCGCATAATTTTTAGCACAATCATGAAGAAGTGCAGCCAGTTTAATATTATTAAGATTCATATTATAAACTTCACCTATTTTTATAGCTGTTTCTACTACACGCATAGTATGATCAAACCTCTTAGCACTGAGTTCTGATTTTAAGATAGACTCTATTTCTTTGATTTTATAATTCATCTCTTCCCCTATTTAGAATATAATTTATACTGCTTTATATATTCTACCACATTTTCTGGCAACAAAAATCTTACAGATTTATTACTGTTTTGTATCTCTCCCCTAATATGAGTCGAAGATATATCTATCAATATGTTGTCCAATAAAATAATTCTTGCATCGTATGAGGATATTAAATACTCACTATATTCTTTTAACTTTAGTTTATAGACCTCTCGACTAAAACATATCATTGTAGCCTTTTCCAATAGTTTCTCAAAATTTTTCCATTTTTCAATATCAAACAAGGAATCAGATCCTAAAATGAAATAAAGCTCTATATCATCATTATCTTTTAATATTCTATCAACTATATCAATCGAATAGGTTACATTATTGTTAAGATCCCTTTCCAATGATGAAAGCTGAAAATCATTTTCATCCTCTATAGCTATACTAACCATATTAAACCTATCTTCATAACTTGAAGTCATATCTTCAGATTTATGCGGAGGTCTAAAAGTAGGCATAAAAACTATCTCGTCCAAAGAACATCTCTCTTTAATATATGCAGCTATATATAAGTGTCCATTATGGATTGGGTCAAATGTACCTCCAAACAAACCTATTTTTCGTTTACTCATATTTTCACCTCTTGAATTAATACTATACCATAAAGTGATTTTATTCGCAAACTAAAGAAACAATATAGTATATTTCTATAAAATTTAAAAACCTCATAAAGCTAATTATGAGGTCAAAATAAAATCTAGCAACTATTACTTATCTTTCTTTGATGCCTTTGGCAATATAATTTTAGGATTCTCAGTTGCCCTTCTATATAAAACCAACTTAGAACCTATTGACTGAACAGGTTCAGCCCTTAATATTTCTGATAATTTTGAACAAGTATCTCTTGTCCCTAAGTCAGCGGTATCAAGAATTTTCACCTTTATCAGTTCTCTCTTTTCAAGAACCTTATCTATAGATTCAATAACCCCATCCTCAAGCCCCTCTTTTCCTATTATAACTACTGGCTCAATAGTGTTAGCTAAACCTCTTAAATATGCTCTTTGCTTACTACTTATCATATAAATTCACCTCATCGGTAGATATAAACAACAAATATCAGATTACCAATCATTGTTATTTACTATCTAACCACTTTCCTAATCAAAAAATTCAAATTCTAAATCTTGAATTCTTACTGCTTCTCCATCATTTATTCCCATAGAACGAAGTCTTTCAAACACTCCACAAGACTCTAGTACCTTTTGGAAGAATCTAATCGATTCCATATCTTCAAAATTTACAGAATATAAAAGTTTTTCTAATGATTTACCTTCAACCACATAGACACCTTCCTCTACTGTGATTTTAATTTCATCTTTGTTTTTAATTGCAACTTTTTCTTCACTATAAATTTCATCTTCATCAATAATTTCAACATCTTCTATTTCTTTTAATTTCACATTAATATATTCAATTATATCATCAAAACCATCCTTTGTGGCTCCTGACATTTTGAACACTTTATATCCGTCAGCTTCTAATTTTTTAATCAATTTATTCAGAGGCTCTTCATCATATATCAAATCTATTTTATTAGCAATTACAAACTGTTCTCTTTCCATCAACTTTGGATTGAACAAATTTAACTCTTCATTAATCGCAATAAAATCTTCATAAGGATCTCTTCCTTCGATACCTGAGGCATCCAAGACATGAGCTAAGAGTTTAGTTCTTTCAATATGTCTTAGAAAATCATGGCCAAGACCTACTCCTTGATGAGCACCTTCAATAACTCCAGGGATATCTGCTATTACAAAGCTATCTCCAGACTTAGTAACAGCCACCCCAAGATTAGGAGTAAGTGTTGTAAAATGATAGTTAGCTATCTTTGGATTTGCCTTTGTTACAATTGATAAAAATGTAGATTTACCTACATTAGGAAAGCCTATAAGCCCTACATCTGCAAGTAACTTGAGTTCTAATATAATATTTTTTTCTTCCCCTTCTTTACCAGCTTTAGCAAAGGCAGGTGCTTGTCTTATTGAATTTTTAAAGTGAGTATTCCCCTTACCACCGTAGCCACCTCTTGCTATAACAACCTTTTGATTCATACTTTTAATATCAGCAATTACAAGATTGGTTTCCTCATCTCTTACAACAGTACCTACTGGAACTTTAAGCACTAAATCTTCTCCATATTTTCCAAACATATTAGAGCCCTTGCCATCTTCTCCTGATTCTGCAACATATTTTTTCTTATACTTAAAATCCATTAGGGTTCGCATATTATTATCTCCTAAAATAACAATATTTCCACCTTTTCCTCCATCCCCACCATTAGGTCCACCGGCAGGAACATATATTTCTCGTCTAAAAGCAACAGCTCCATTTCCACCATTACCAGCTTTTACATATATCTTTGCCTTATCTACAAACATTTTTTCACCTCACTTTATAAATAATTATACAATAAAAGAGTGCTAGTCAGCACTCTTTCGAAATACAACTTACTCATTAACAACTGGGTATATACTCACTTGTTTACGTTTTTTATCTTTTCTTTCGAACCTTACTGTTCCATCAACTAGAGCAAAAAGAGTATCGTCTCCACCACGTCCTACATTGTTTCCAGGATGAATTTTTGTTCCTCTTTGTCTAACAATAATTGAACCTGCAGTTACAACTTGTCCATCAGCTCTCTTAACACCAAGTCTTTTAGCAGCAGATTCACGACCGTTCTTTGATGAACCTACTCCTTTTTTACTTGCAAAAAGTTGAAGATTAATTCTTATCATTACTCGCACCTCCTCTGGTTATATTCAGATACCTTGGATATTCCTTTAAAATACCTTCTAAGGATACTTCCAATGTATCTAATAGTGCATTTATAAATTGATTTTTATCATTATCAAACTTTGGTCTTATAAGCATATGAGCTTCACTCATTTCATATTCAACCTCTACCTTTACTACTTCAGTCAACCCGATTAAGGTAGATTGAAATAGTATGGATACTGCTGCACACACTATATCTTTACCATATTTCTCATAGTCTGCGTGTCCAGTTCCACTTATTTCAGTAATTTGATTTTTACTGTTTTTAGTTATCAGTATCTTAATCATAATTATCCTACAATAGATTCAACAACAATCTTTGTAAATGGTTGTCTATGTCCTTGTTTTCTTCTGTAATCTTTTTTAGCCTTGTACTTAAATACAATCACTTTCTTAGCTTTTCCTTGTTTTTCAACTTTAGCAGTAACCTTAGCTTTAGCTGCATCAGCTCCTGTAACAAGTTTTCCATCAATTGAAATAGCAACAGCTTTAAGCTCTACAGTTTCACCTTCAGATAAGTTTAATTTCTCTACATATAAAGAATCGCCTTCTTTAACCATGTATTGCTTTCCACCTGTCTCGATAATAGCGTACATATGCGCACCTCCTTATTTCAATACTCGCCAAACCTAGGTATTTAGAATTATTCCAAATTTAAAACCCGCTCTGTGCGGCTATAACGTAACTATTTTACCAAAAACTATCGTTATTGTCAATGAAAATTTTATATATCTAAACCCTATAATAGCTTTCTATAAGTTTTTTCTCTTCATCACTAAAGATATCTATAAAACTTTCATTAGAACTTATTGCCTTATCATAGCCTAACAACTTAATACTATCTTCAAACTTAATTTTTTTAAATTTACCGTTAGGCTCATACCCTTTACCATTGCAGCATCTACACTTTTTAGTAAGTTTTTCTGATATGGACTTATCCTTTCTTTGTCTAACTACTTGAACTAGTCCCAAGCTAGTAATTTCTAGAATCTTCACAGAATTTCTATCTATTTTAAACTCATCTTTAAGCCTTTGAACAAGTAACTCTTTATTGTATTTTTCTTTCATACTAATAAAATCTATAACAATTATACCACTTAAATTTTTTAAAATTATAATTTGAACAATCTTAGCACACAAAGAAAGGTTTATCTCTAAAATATTAATCTCTCTATTAATGTTAACTTCTTTCCCCTTACTATTAACATCAATAACAGTCATAGCTTCGGTTTCCTCTATAACAAGCTCACAGCCATCAATGCTATACTTTTTACCTAAAATCCACTCTTCATCTATACCATATATTGAAAATAAACTACTGTCATTATATGACAAACAGTCATTGTCTTTAATCAACTTAGACTTATCTAAGAATTTATATAACTCTTTATCATTAACAACAACCTCATAATTTTCTTTTTTAGATCTTAACAAATCATCATAAACAGTTTCTGCCTTTTTAATAAGTTTAGGCTTATTTGAAATATTTTTCATAAGCTCATAAGACAAATACTCATTTTGCAAATTACAAAGTTCTTCCATTAGCAGAAGCTTATCCTTGTCATATGCTCCTGACCTAATTATAAGACCTTGATTTGATAAAGCTTTTTCTAATTCACAAGCTATAATTTCAATATTACTAATATCAGATAACTTTCTTGAAAATTTTATTCCGTTTCCATTAGGAAGTAAAACTAAATTATCACTTATTAAACTTATATCTTCTGTGACTGTAGGTAATTTTGTTCCGAAAGCTTCCTTTTTAACCTCAACAATAATTAGACTTCCCTGTTTTAAATTTTCTTTAACCTTAGGTAAATATCCATCAAATTCATCATTTAACTCAAGAAAAGCCGATTTATTTCCCTTATTAACTGACTTAACCTTTGCTATATAAATATCTCCTAAACATACTCCATTATCAACTTTATAATCAACAAATTCTACTAAGCCATCGTCTAAAATAGCTGTTCTTTGATAAAATAATCCCTTATCAATTATAAGCTTCTTCATTTACATTACCTCTGTAACCTCTCCATCTACAATAGATATAGATGACATTTTAATAATTTCATCAGCAGAAAAACTAACGCTATATTCACTTTTAATTTCTATCTTTTTTACCTCTTCATTAACAATATCCATAAACTCCTTTATCTTAAGTGCCCCTTCAGGAGAGTTTTGTAGAACTGCTACTAAAATATTAACCTTACTCCCCTTATTATAACTTAAATCATAAATTTTTTCCTTCTGATTGTACTCCTTAAGCTGCCCTTTCTTATTTACTTTTTTTACTATAATCTCACTAGCATTATTAATATTTGTTATAGCTCTTTCTAAAATATCTAAATGCAGCTGATTATTGTAAAAAGTTAGTTTATAAATGTTGTGTGTAATTTGAGCAGAAAGAGACTTCTTATCATTATAAACTTTTGCCTTTGTAAATCTTACCCCTTCAGGTAAATTACAATTAACACGTTCTATAAATTCCTTAGGCTTTATAACCTCATCCAACTCCACATCAACATATTCAGAAATAGAATCAACCCCCAAAGAAAGTGCAGGAGAAAAAGCTAGCTTAGGATGAGGATTAAACCCTTCACTATACTTTATCCTTATCCCACTTCGATTTATCCCCCTATGAATTACATTTAAAATATCCAGATGAGAAATATAAGCTATATCGCCCACCTTAGTAAATTGACATCTTATAACCATTTAACATAGCCCTCTTCCCAAATTATTATTTATTCCACATCCATTACAAGACTCTCTACAATCTGATGTAAGATTTTGAGTCTTTGCCCTTTCGTATTCTGCTTTTAAAAACTCTTTTGTAACCCCAATATCTATATAGTCCCAAGGTAAATATTCATCATAAGCAAACTCTCTTTCTGCATATGACCTATAATCAATTCCAGCATCCTTAAAAGCGTTCATCCACTTATCAAAATCAAAATGCTCATCCCAACTGTCAAACTTACAACCTGATTTATATGCCAACTCCAAAACCTTAGATAATCTCCTATCGCCCCTTGCAAATACAGCTTCTAAAACGCTTAAATCAGCATCATGATAATTATAACTTATACCACGTGTTCTAAGTCTTGATTTTAAATATTGGTGCTTTTCCTTAAACTCATCAATACTATTTTGTGGAAACCACTGAAACGGAGTAAATGGCTTAGGAACAAAGTTCGAAACAGAAACAGTAACCTTAAACTTATTGTTAAACTTCCCCTTATTTACGTTCTTATAAATATCAATAACCTTATGCGCTAAATCAACAATCCCATCTAAGTCCTTAAAAGTTTCTGTTGGCAATCCTATCATAAAATAAAGCTTAACGCTATGCCACCCACCTTCAAATGCCTTAGTAACTGTCGAAACTAAATCGTCTTCTGTAACCCCTTTATTTATCACATCTCTAAGTCTTTGACTTCCAGCCTCTGGGGCAAAAGTTAAACCGGACTTTCTTACTTTTTGAACTAAATTAGCAGTTTCCAAAGAAAAATTATCAAGCCTTAAAGAAGGCAAAGAAATACTTACCATTTCTTTTTCGTACTCTGCATTTAACATTCCAAGAAGCCCCTCAATGTCAGAATAATCACTACTACTCAAGGATGAAAGAGAAACCTCATCATATCCAGTAGACCTTACCAAACTATTAATCTGTTCGGCTATAGTATCTTTACTTTTCTCTCTTATAGGTCTACATATCATACCTGCCTGACAAAATCTACAGCCTCTTGTACAACCTCTAAAAATTTCTGAAACAACCCTTTCATGAACAATCTCAATATTGGGAACCATAACCTTAGAAGGATAAAACACCTTATTCATATCAGAAATAAGCCTCTTTTTAATAGTTTCCTTCAGATTATCTCCAATTATATCCTGACCTACAAGGATCCCATTCTTATAAACCGGCTTGTAAAAAGATGGCACATAGGCCCCTTCTACCCTCTGCCCAATCGTAAGTAAAATTTCTGCCTTCGGTCGACCTTTCATCTCCATATAAATATTCATTACATCCGGTAAGGACTCTTCCCCTTCACCTATAAGTACCAAATCCACAAATTCTGCAAGTGGTTCAACATTATATGCCCCTGCACCCCCAACTATTATAATAGGATCTGACTCACTTCTGTCCTTAGCATAAATCTTTATATCAGACATATTCATCATATTAAGAATATTGGTATATGACATTTCATATTGTAAAGTAAAACCTAAAAAATCAAACTCCTTTAAAGGAGTCTTTGACTCTAAAGAAAAAAGACTTATTTCTTCTTCCCTTAATCTCTCTTCCATGTCAGTTCCTACAGCAAAAACTCTTTCACACCAAACCTCTGGAATATTATTTAATACTCCATGCAAAATATGCATCCCTAAATGACTCATACCTATCTCATACATATCCGGAAAAGCAAATGCAAATCTTACCTTAACATCATCTAAATTCTTCTTTATTATATTCATTTCATTTCCAACATATCTTCCAGGTTTTTCGACTTTATCTAAAAACTTATATATATCTTTCAAAATAATCCTCCTTAATTTATATTAGCAATATATTTTAACACTAAAACTATATTTTGTCTTACCTATTTGTAAATATACACTATATAATAAATATTGTTATATAAAATTTTCAACTCAAATAACTACTTTTCAGTTAATACCATATAAAATATCATTATCAAATTCTGCTTCACTTTTGATAATGTTAAAATCATCTTAAATCCTACATAACCATGTTTCATTCCCTCACAGTGCTTATATTTAACTTTTCTGCTACTTCCTTTATGTTTGCTACCGACACTTTTACAGAATCCAAATTACCATCTTAACTTTTATTATCATGGTAAAGTGCCTTTGAGAAAGTTGTTTATTACTCATATTTCAGTACACGTTTGAAAACTTTTTGGTATAGAGTTTATGAAATATCTAAGATAATAAATGATACTGTCAATATACTAGTATTTAAAATTTGTCTGTTACAAATTATAAAAACAAAACCCTCTTATATAAAGAGGGTTGATGAAACTTAAGCAATTATATAAATATACACCACTAAAAAATGAAATATAGTTCCAATCAAAGTAAAAATATGGAATATATCATGGAAATCTAGATATTTAAAACTTGGCTTTTTAATAGCATATATTATGCCACCTATAGTATATGCTATTCCTCCTATTGCAAAAAGCACCAAAGCTGCTGTAGGAAGTACTGAATATATCGGTTTAATAACAAATATACCCAACCATCCCATTGCAATATACATTAAAGTACTTAATAAACGTGGACACTTGAACCAAAAAATCTTAAATAAAATACCTATTATAGCAATTATCCATACTACAGTTAAAAGTGGTATTCCTAAATTTCTTGGCAAAATCATTATACAAAAAGGAGCATACGAACCTGCAATCAACACGAATATCATAGCATGGTCTAATTTTCTTAAAATAAATAATATTTTATCACTCGCCTTAACCCCATGATAAACTGAACTAGCAGTATATAATAATGCAGATGATACTGCAAAAATACTTATAGATATTGCTAACGCCACTCCATTAAATGATACATTATAAATCTTTACTAACATTATCACCAAAAAAAATACAGAAACAATAGCTCCTACTCCATGTGAAATACTACTAAAAGGATCTCTTAAATACTTAGTCATATAATTCTCCTTACTAATCAATTTAACTTATCCTACCATAATTATAAGAATTTTTCCACTATGCTTTTATAAAATTTAATATTTAAACAAGATAAAGAAAAACAACTTCTAAGAAGTTGTTTTTTAGTGGAGCGGGTGAAGGGGATCGAACCCTCGCAACCGGCTTGGAAGGCCGGGGCTCTACCACTGAGCTACACCCGCATATTTAATTGGAGCTGGCAATAGGAATCGAACCTACAACCTGCTGATTACAAGTCAGCTGCTCTACCGTTGAGCCATGCCAGCATGAATCTATATATTTATATATATTATGGCGACCTGGAAGGGGCTCGAACCCTCGACCTCCAGCGTGACAGGCTGGCATTCTAACCAACTGAACTACCAGGCCAATTGCCTATATAAATGGTGGGAACAACAGGGCTCGAACCTGTGACCCCCTGCTTGTAAGGCAGGTGCTCTCCCAGCTGAGCTATGCTCCCATGCTGGTGACTCCTAGGGGAATCGAACCCCTGTTACCGCCGTGAAAGGGCGGTGTCTT
>JBOFZL010000027.1:0-1847 GCA_051655155.1 Filifactoraceae bacterium | reverse complement strand
ATCTCCCAAGTATCTCTTTCTTTATGTTTTGCTAAAATCAATTGATTTTTAAATTTTGCCACTATTACTGCAAACTTCAATTGATTATCCTCTATATCATCCCATCCAAAAAACTTGACTTTCACCATGTACAATTCCATCCTTTTTATTTATTAATTTTTTCTAAAAATATCTAAACTATGGTGTGTTATACCTACCAAATCTAATCGCTCACATATGGAAAAATGATAATTTAAGTATGTTTTAAATATTTTAATTCATCCATAATTGCCCCCCCCTAATATTTAGGTAGTAATATAATGTAACCTTACTAGTTTAATTTTCATCTATTCCCACCCTATTTACTTCTAATAATATAACAATTGATACCTTGGTTATATTATATACCATTAACTCAGCACTTGAGTTGTACTTATCTATATTTGATTACTCATTAGTTTAACTATATATTGTGTTTTATTTAGTATATATACCTTTGTTATTTCTCCTAAAAAATAGTATTTCTATTAAACTTCTATGATAGATTATAAAAATTTCTTCATCAATCATAGATAATATTTCTTCTTTTGATGCCCATTTAACTGTTGTACAACAAAATTCCATTTAATGTAAAATGCTCTATAAAATTTTAATATTTTTATTTAAATAAATTATATAATTTGTGATATTATATAAATAACAATACAAAATAAAAAAGAAACCATAATCTATGTGGTAGTAGAGTATAGGTTTCATTAAAAATATGATTTCAGAGTTTTAAACTTGATTTCAAAATTGAATTCAAATTCGTAGCCACTTTTTCTATTTGCACTAGAAGAGTGGTTCCAATTTTATTATTTCCACTGTCTACTTGACATGGATCAGTTCAAAGCTTACAATCTTTTTCTTTTAAAATATCACGATATAGTGAATTATATATCAATTCACTATATCGTGATATTTTACCAATTAGTATCCATATCCTTCTTGTGATTTAAATCCTCTTGTTGCTCTTTCTTATACTCAATAACCTTATTATCTAAAGTACTTTAAAAAAACCTATATGAGCTAGCCTTAATACTCTCAACATCATCTCTATCTAAAGTTATCATAACTGCATCATCAAAAGCTCTCTCCATATACTCATCTCTAAAATCAATATCCCTAAAGTCCTTCTTAAAACTTCTTAACGTTCCCTTAGTAAACACACAATACAGACAAATTTCAATTTGAGTCTGTATCAAAATGTCTGAGTTGCGTATCAATTTGTCTGTATTCAGTACCAAAACGTCTGAGTTTGAGTATCAATTTGTCTGTATTCAGTATCAAAATGTCTGAGTTATGTATCAATTTGTCTGTATTAAACCTCTATAGCTAAGTATTTTCAATGTATTCAGACTAGCTAAATACTATAAATGCTATTAAATATTCTTTTAAATACAGTAAAGACTAGTAAATGTCATTTTTCTAATCTTTTCTATTCTATAATAAAAAAAATAAAAGCAAATGCTTCTATCTCTTTGGTTTGTAATATATTAATAATTTGAACTAAAAAAGAGGTATCTCTCAAAGTATAGATATACCTCTTTCTTAATTTTAACAAAATAGAGCAGGTATTAAATTTAATATACATATATTTCCTTTTAATTAATATGATTTAATACTTTTTAGTAAAAAATACGAGAATAAGATCCTATCTATTTTATTTGTAAGATATTAATAACATATCTGTTATTATTTTTGCTTAACTATATAGACTTTAAAAGTAAATTCATCAATTTCATTAAAGTCTACCATTAATTCATATTGACCATCTTTCTTTACCTCATCTACAAATATATTATTCTCTACAGGCTCAGAGGTTTTGT